>CAYXXN010000048.1:0-7998 GCA_964469055.1 uncultured Thermoanaerobaculia bacterium | reverse complement strand
TCGCGCGCGTGTACGACGACGTTCCGAGGGAAATGGCTTGGGGGTGCTCTTCCGGTGGCGCGAGCGGGGTGCACTGTCAGAACGGGTTCCGGGTCGGCCTTCGCCCGTCGGTCGAGCCCAGTTCGCATTACCGTCTGCGGGTGGCGGGCCGCGGCGTGCCGGAGCGTTGCGCCGAGGTGCGATGGGTCGAGCGCCCGCAGCAAGTGCAGCAGTTGCCGGTGACGATGAGTGAGGTCCGAGCTCACCTGCGCACCGGCTTTGGCACCCACCAGCTCGAGATCTCCATCCACCCGCGCCGCCCCGGCCAGCCCTGCGCGGTCGAGTCACTCCGCATCGAGCTCGATCGGCTGGCGGTGGACTCGCCGACCGAACTGGCCTTGCTCGCGGCGGAGGACGCCTTCGAGGGTGTCGATCTCGCCCTCGGCATGGCCAAGCGCGGTGCCTTCCTGCCGGCGATTGCAACCGGCCTCGCCAAACCGCCCCGGGACGAGAACTACAGCCTCCGCGAGGCGCTGTTCGCCCCAACTCCTACTCGAGTCGTTCTCCGGGTGCAGCTGCCGCCGCGAGCGCGCCTGCGCCTGGGCTACGGGCTCCACCGCGCCTCGCACCTCGACGACGAGGCCCGCTTCGAGGTGCGGCTCGATCCCGAGCGGGGCAAGTCGGCCCTGCTCCTCGCCGAAACGCTATGGGCGGAGGGATCGAGCTGGTACTGGCACGAGAGACTGATCGACCTCGACCGCTGGGCGGGGCAGGAGGTCGAAATCGCGCTCGTCACCTGGTCGGCCCTCGACCACCCGGTCTACGCGCTGTGGGCGAGCCCGGCGCTCGAGGTGCCGCGCGCCGCCGCCGACCCGCCCAACGTGATCTTGATCGCCATCGACACGCTGCGCGCCGATCGGCTCGGGAGCCTCGGGCACTCTGGCGGCCTCACGCCGCACCTCGACGCGCTCGCCGGCGACGGCGTCCTCTTCCGCCAGGCGGTCTCGCCGGGCAATTGGACGCTGCCGGCCTTCGCCTCCCTCTTCACCGGCCAGGGCGCGCACCAGCACGGCGTGCTGCGGCACACCGACGCGCTGGCACCGGCGGCGACGACCCTGGCGGAGACCCTGCGCCGCGCCGGCTGGACGACCGAGGCCATCCTCTACAAGCCCACGCTCTATCTCGGCAACCGGCTCGAGCAGGGCTTCGAGCGCTACTTCAACGTGCCGATCTTGGCGCCGCGCGGCGACTTGAACCTCGAGAAGACGGTCCGCTGGCTCGAGCGCAACGGTGATCGCCGCTTCTTCCTCTTTCTCCATTTCAACGACCCGCACCTGCCGCTGGCGCAGCCGTGGGACTCGCTACCGGCGGAGCTGCTCCAGGAGATGAAGCGCTTCGGCGTCTCGGGGCCCCCCGTGGATCTCGAGGCGGCTTGGGAGAGCTGTCGGCGCCGTCTGTGCGCCCACCCGACCGCGGCACGCGATTTCATGGCCATGGGCCGGGCGCTCTACGACCGGGAGGTGGCCTACGTCGACGCCTTCATCGGTCAGTTCGCGGGCGAGCTCGAGCGCTCTAGCCTCTACGAGGACGCCGTGATTGCCCTGGTCTCCGACCACGGCGAGACGCTGTGGGAGCACGACGCGTACTACGGTCACGGCGGCCCCAACTTCCGCGACAGCCTGGTGCGCGTGCCGCTGATCG
Source organism: uncultured Thermoanaerobaculia bacterium (assembly GCA_964469055.1). Lineage (GTDB taxonomy): Bacteria > Acidobacteriota > Thermoanaerobaculia > Multivoradales > JAHEKO01 > CAYXXN01. Next base: position 6,318 of record CAYXXN010000048.1, on the reverse strand, counting down.
TCAAGCCGCCGGTGGGGCGAGGCCCTGCGCCGGGCACGGAGATCGCGGCGCAGGTCTCGACCGCCGACCTGGCAGCCACGCTGCTCGAGCTGGCGGGCCTACCGGTGGCGGAGACCGAGGTGGGCGGGAGCAGCCTGAGCCGCTTCTGGAGCGGACAGACCGCCGGCGCGAGGGTGGAGGCACCGGCCTTCAGTCTCGGCTCGCAGGGAGAGTCGGTTCGCCGTGGCGGCTTCAGGTACATGCGGGAGATCCGGCCCGCGGGCGGAGGCGCCGAGTGGCTGTTCGATCTGGCGCGCGATCCGGGCGAGCACGTGGACGCCGCGAGTCGCGAGCCGGCCCTCTTCGAGGAGATGCGGGCGCTCGCCGTCGAGGAGTCGGCGCGTTGGGCGGCGGGTGGGGCGCTGGTGCTGGTGCGCGTCGGAGCGGGGGCGGGAGCCGACGAGCTCGTCCTGATCTTCTCGGCGCCGGCAAGCCGGCAGGAGTTCGACTCCTTCGGGCTCGCCCTGGCCGGCTGCGAGGGACGAGTCTGCCGTTACGCCGGTTCACCGCGCGGGCGGCTGGCCCTGGCCGACCTCTTCGCGGCGCCGTTGGAGGCGGAGGTCGAGATCGAGCTGCGGTCGCCGGGCCGGCCGGTGTGGCGAGAGCGTCTCGATCTCGCTTCGGCGGCGGCTCTCGCCCCGGGCGCCGTCGCCCGCTTCCTCGCCGGGGGCGGCCCCGGCGCCCTTGTCTTGTGGGCGGCTCCAGGGCGCGCCACGGCGGGTGGCGAAGCCCCGTCCGTCCGCAGCGCCGAGCAGCTCGAGGCCCTGGAGGCGCTGGGCTATCTCGACGAGTAGGCTGCCGAGAGCGCGGGGTGTCCCGGGGTTGCCGGTCGGTCGGTGGCTCGTTCGAGTACGATCCACCGGTTCCTGTTGGGAGCCACCTTACTTAGGAGAACACCGATGCTTCGTGATCGTTTTGTCCCCGCCGCGTTGCTGGTCACCCTGCTCGCCGCATCCGTGCCCGCCGCCGGCGCTCCGTCCCGCTACTCCGACGTGCCGCCCGGCCAGCAGCCCGATGGCCAGCCGGCGCCCGAGCTGCCGCTCGATCCGCTGGGCTCGCTGACCTTCTACACCGATCGTGGGGCTTTCCAGGCCGCCAACCCCGGTCTGCCGCTCGAGGACTTCGGCGACAACAACGTGCCGCCGGGCGGCGTGGCCCAGTGCACCGATTTGCCGACCGACTCGACGACCAACGACGCCTGCTTCTTGCCGGGGCAGATCCTGCCCGGAGTGGCCTACTTCCCTTCGGACGCCACCGCCAACGCCTTGCTCGAGGTCGGCTTTGCCGGCAACCAGTGCGCGGCGCTCGGGCCCGACCAATTCGCTGCCAACATGGAGATCGACTTCGCACCGGCGGTGCGGGCGCTCGGCTTCGACTACTCGTGCGGCTTTGCCGCCACCGAGGGCGGCGTCGACATGATGATCGAGGTTTTCGGCCCCGGCGGTAGCCTGGGCTCGACCTCGGTCCCCTGCGCCTTCCTGCCCTCCTTCAGCTTCTTCGGTGTCGACACCAGCGACCCGGGGGGCATCACGCAGATCGTGACCACGATCGCGGGGAGCTTCGGCGACCTGACCTGCAACATCGAGTTCGGCGGCGTGCCGGTGCCGGTCGAGCTGATGTCGTTCGACGTCGAGTAGACGAAGAGCCCAGCAGGCTCCTCGCGGCTCAAGCCGCCTTGCGGGCCCGGATGGTGAGCGAGCGGACCGTGCCGCGAAGCTCGTCCCGGGTCACCCCGAGACGCTCGAAGAGCGCCTGCACCTGATCGGGCAGCGCGGCCGTTACCGTATCGAGGTAGTCGACGTCGGAGAGCACGTCGATCTCGGAGAGCCCGGCCTCGGCGAGCCACGCGAAGTACTCCTCGCGTCGCGCCGCGCCGCCGATGCAGCCGACGTAGGCTGTCAAGTCGTCCGCCACCGCCGCCGGCAGGGGCCGGTCGAGGACGAGGTCGGAGACGACGAGCCGGCCGCCGGGGCGCAGCACGCGGGCGATCTCGCGGAAGACGGCCGGCTTGTCGGGCACCAGGTTGATGACGCAGTTCGAGGTGGCGGCGTCGACGGAGGCGTCCGGTAAGGGCAGGGCCTCGAGGCGGCCTTCCAGGAACTCGACGTTGGCGAAGCCGTGCCGTGCGGCGGCGGCGCGGGCGCGCTCCAGCATCTCCGGCGTCATGTCGATGCCGATGACGCGGCCGTCGGGACCGACGGCGCGCGCGGCGAGGAAGGCGTCGAGACCGGGGCCCGAGCCCAGGTCGACGACGGTCTCGCCCGCCTGTGGCGCGAGGTGCGCCAGCGGGGCGCCGCAGCCGAGGCCCAGGTTGGCTTCGGCCGGCGCTCCCTCCAGGTCCCCGGCGGCGTAGCCGACGCCGCTCGCGATCTCGGCATCGGCGGCGGCGTTGCAGGCGCAGCCGCAACCGGCGATCTCGCCGGTGGCGATGCGGCTGTAGCGGTCGCGGACCTCGCGGACCAGGGATTCCGCCGGTGCCGAGCGGGCTCGCACGGCGGGGGGGACGGTGGGGTCGACGGGACGAGGGGTCATGACGTTCTCCTTGCGGCCCGTCGGGCGACGGGCGGTTCGACGGGGAGAGGTTCACACCTCCCGCCGCAGCAGTTCTCGAAGAGGTAGCCGACCAGGGCGCGCATCGCCTCGTAGTCGGCGGCGTAGAGTATGGAGCGACCCTGGCGCCGCGAGCGGGCGAGGCCGGCGCCGGCGAGCTGGGCCAGGTGGAAGGACAGGGTCGGCGGCGCGATGTCGAGCCGCTGCGCGATCTCTCCCGCTGGCAGGCCTTCCGGCCCCGCCTCCACCAGCAAGCGGTACACCGCCAGCCGCGAGTCGTGGGCCAGGGCGGAGAGGAGCTCGAGAGCCGCAGTTGCTTCCATATTTCTAGAATTATAGAAATATTCTCGTGCTTGTCAACTACCGCCAAAGGAACTGAACTGGGTAGGGACGAGGAGCCGTATCTTGGGAGTGCCATGAAGGCCGCGCGGGGTACCCTGTTCGACCTCGCTGTCCTGAGCCTGGCTGCTGCCCTCGCCGCGCCCGCCCTGGCCGCCGAGACGGCCGACGTTCCGGCGGACTTCCTCCGGCTCCTCGGCGGACCGGTCTCGGAGCGCCGAGAGGCCCTGGCGCGCCTCGGCGACGCCTGGCAGCCGAGCTTCGCGCCGATGCTCGTCGAGACGATCTACTTCCTGCGCGAGCCTACGGTGGCGCCGGCGGCGGCGGCGCTGCTCAAGCAGAAGACCGGCCAGACCTTCGGCCACCATCTCCAGGCCTGGACCGAGTGGATCTGGAATCGGGAGATTTCGCCGCATCCGCGCTACGCCGAGTTCAAGAGCCGGCTCTACGCCAACATCGACCCGCGGTTCGCCGGCTACTTCGGGCCCGATCGGCTGGCGACGATCCGCCTCGACGAGGTGCGCTGGGGCGGGGTGCGCCAGGACGGGATCCCACCGCTGCGCTCGCCGGCCATGATCCCGGCGGCCGAGGCCTCGTACCTGGAGGACGGCAACGTGGTCTTCGGCCTCGAGGTGGAGGGGGACGCGCGGGCCTACCCGAAACGCATTCTCGCCTGGCACGAGTTCTTCACCGACACGGTGGGAGGCATCCCCGTGGCCGGCGTCTACTGCACGCTGTGCGGCACGGTGATCCTTTACGAGACGGCTCACGAAGGGGTCGATCACCAGCTCGGCACGAGCGGCTTCCTCTACCGCTCGAACAAGCTCATGTACGACCAGGCGACGCAGTCGCTGTGGAGCACCTTCGAGGGCGAGCCGGTGGTCGGGCCGCTGGTGGGCCGGGGGATCCGGCTGCCGCGCCGCAGCGTGGTGACCACCACCTGGGGCGAGTGGCGGCGGCGCCACCCGGAGACGACCGTGCTCTCCCTCGACACCGGCCACCAGCGCGACTACTCGGAGGGGGCCGCCTACCGCGACTACTTCGCCACCGACGAGCTCATGTTCGGCGTCCCGAAGCTCGACCGGCGGCTCGCCAACAAGGCCGAGGTGCTGGCGCTCGTCTTCCCCGAGCAGCCCGGGGAGGCGCTCGCCATCGCGCAGGAGTTCCTCCTTGCCCACCCGCTCCACCACGACCGGATCGGCGATCTCGACTTCGTGGTCGTCACCGACCCCTCGGGCGCCAACCGCGTCTACGACACGAACGGCCTCAGCTTCGCGGCCTTCGACGGCGATCGGACGCTAACCGCTGCCGACGGGGGCGCCTGGATCTTGACCGAGGACGCCCTCGAGGCCGCCGATGGCCGCCGCCTGGCGCGCCTGCCCTCGCAGCGCGCCTTCTGGTTCGGCTGGTACGCGGCGTACCCCCAGACGCGGCTGGTGCGGTAGCGGCAGGCATGCGCGCCCTGACCTTTCACGGCCCCGGCGACGTGCGCGTCGAGCGGGTGGCGGATCCGGCGATCGTCTCCGGCGGCGACGCCATCGTTCGCGTGCGGCGCGCCGCCATCTGCGGCTCGGACCTCCACCCGTACCGCGGGCGGGAGACGGGGCTCGATCCCGGCACGGTGCTCGGGCACGAGTTGGTCGGCGAGGTCGTGGCGACGGGATGCGAGGTGGGCGGGGTCGCGGCGGGCGATCTCGTCGTCTCTCCCTTCACCACCAGCTGCGGCGCCTGTTTCTTCTGCCGCGGCGGCTTGACTGCCCGCTGCGAGCGCGGGCAGCTGCTGGGTTGGGTGGAGAACGGGCTCGGGCTCCAGGGCGCGCAGGCCGAGCTCGTCCGCGTGCCGCTCGCGCAGACGACGCTGCTGCCGCTCCCGCCCGGGCTCGACCCCGAGCTCGCCCTGCTCGCGGCCGACGTCGTGCCCACGGGACTCTTTGCGGCCGACCTGGGGGCGGTCGCTCCCGGCGCGACGATCGCCGTTCTCGGCTGCGGCCCGGTGGGGCTGGCGGCCATTGCCGGCGCGCTCGCCCGCGGCGCGGAGCGCGTCTTCGCTTTCGACCCGGTCCCCGAGCGGCGAGGACTCGCCGAGTGCTTCGGCGCCACGGCGCCAGCCCCCGCGGAGGCCGCGGCCCTGCTGCGCGAGGCCACCGCCGGCCGCGGCGCCGACGCCGTCCTCGAGGCGGTCGGCACTCGGGAGGCCAGCCGCATGGCGCTCGACCTCGTGCGCCCCGGCGGCACGCTCGCCGCCGTCGGCGTACACACCGAGGCCGCCTTCGCCTTCGCGCCCGGAGAGGCCTACGACAGGAACTTGACCTACCGCGCCGGCCGCTGCCCGGCCCGCCGCTACGCAGGGGAGGCGCTGGCTCTCCTCGCCGCCGGTCGCTTCCCCTTCGGCGCCCTCTTCACCCATCGGCTGGCGCTGGACGATGGCCCGCGTGGCTACCAGCTCTTCGACGGCAAGCTCGACGGCTGCGTCAAGGTCGTCCTCGAGCTGTGAACCAGGGGCGCCACTTCCCCATGTTCCCGTAGCTGGCGACCTTTGGCAGTCTCCGGATCCTCGAGCGTGCGTGCCGCTCAGTTCGGGACCACCTCGGACCAAGCCGAGGTGTCGCCGGTCTCGAAGCCGTCCTGGAAGAGGATTTCCGGCGGTGGCGGTTCGCCGAGCGCCCAGAGCTCGAAGCCCGTGGTTCCGTCGGTGGCGCCGAAGAGGAGCTGGGAGCCGAAGGGGGTGAAAGTGCTGGGGCTCGAGGAGCCGGAACCGGGGTGGATATCGCCCAGCCGCACCGTCCCGCCCGCGGTCCCATCCGTGGCCCAGAGCTCGAGGCCGCTCGATCCGTCGCTGCCGGCGAAGTAGAGGCGGTCCTGCCACACGACCGGCCGACGCCGTTGGCGAGGTACCGAGAACGAATCGAGGAGCCAGTCGCTCACCCCGGAGCCCGTTCCTGGATTCAGATCGACCACGAGCCAGGCGCCGGCTCCGTCCGTGGCCCACAGCTCACGGCCACGCTCCGGATCCCAGGCGCTGAAGTACAGCTTGCCGCCCCAGGCGACCCAGGGGCGAGGATCGGAAGGCGCGGGGCCCGGGTTCAGATCCGCCACCTGCGCCGTGCCCGCGGCCGTACCGTCGGTGCGCCACAGTTCGGCGCCGGACTGGCCGTCGTCCGCAACGAAATACACGTGATGGCCGACGGCCAGCATCTCGCCGAAGTAGTCGTAGGGGACCGATGCCTCCGGGCCCGGACGGACGTCCAGCAGGAGAGCGGTCCCCGCCTCGCTCCCGTCGCTCACCCATGGCTCCCGGCCGACGATCCCGTCGTCGGCGCTCAAGATCACGCGCTGGCCCAGCGCCGCGAGGAGGAGAGGCTGGGAGCCTTCCTCCCCCGGCCGGATGTC
>CAYXXN010000047.1:2321-17693 GCA_964469055.1 uncultured Thermoanaerobaculia bacterium | reverse complement strand
CACCGCCGCGCTCGCCGCCGCCAACAGAGCCAGCAGCGCCAGGCGGATGGCCGGCGAGCGCTCGGTGAGCGCGCTCGCCCAGGGCCCGAGCAGGGCGCCAGCCAGGAGCAGCTGGCCGAGGCTCGCCGCCGGCCAGCGCACGCTCACCGCGGCGCCGACGAGCAGGGCCAGGCCGAGCGCTCCCCATCGCCGCTTTCCGGCCGCAGCGCCGTGAGCGAGGCTGCCGAGCTTGCCGACCAGGATCCATGGAGCGAGGGCGAACAAGAAGAGAGTGAACCGCAGGATGGTCGGGGCGGGGGAACCCCCCAGAAGGGTCGCACCGAGATCGCGCGGCCCGCCGACGGTCTGCAAGACCAGGCCGAGAGCCGCGACCGTGGCCACCGCGGTCGCGCCCAGGATAGCGGCGACTCTCGGGCCTCCCGGGCGGGGCCGGACTCGCCAAGCTGTCGTCACCGTGGCGAGACCCGCCATGGCCGCCAGTGCCGGCACGGGAGGGGCGCCGGCGGCCGCCGCCGCGCAGCCGGCGGCCGCGGCTACGGCCGCCAGCCGGAGCCCCGGCCGGTGGACGGCGCGCACCCAGCCACAGGCTGCGGCCGCCGCTGCGAGGGCCAGGGCCGCGGCCGCTAGTGGGGGCTCCGGTCGGCTCCCCCCGATCTCGCCGCGGCGCACCAGGAGGACCGGCGCACCCTCGGTCTCCACGACCAGCGCGGCCGGGTCGCGCAGCGCCGGCGCCTCCGCCAGGGTCCAGAGGACGTCACGATCGGCGCCGCGCGGCAGGGGAAACGGTAGCCGGTCGCTGGGGAAGCTCGCGCCGGCGACGACGGCGCCGCCCTTCGCGTCTCTCGTGAGTGGCCGGGTGACGGTGAGGCTCACGGCACTGAAACCGGCGCGGAACTTCCGACCGGCGGGCTCGATGGCCGGCAGCGGGTGGGTCAGTCCGTCCCCGGCCCAGGCCGTCAGCCCGCCGAAGCGGTCGACGAGGAAGAGGCTCCGACCGCGGGCGTCGGCCGGGAGGGCGGCCGCCAGCTCGGTGAAGGGAGCGAGATCTCCCGGCCCGTGCTGCGCCGCTGCGATGCGGCCGGCTCCCGCCGCCGCCAGCCCCTCGAGCTCCCGCCACAGCTCCGCGTAGCCCCGGGCGCTGGCGCGCAGGAATTCCCCCTCCGGCAGCGGTCGACCCCGCTGCCAGGCCAGCGCGCCGGTCACCGCCGCGGCCACGACCAGGGCCACGCCGAGGGCGCCGGCGATGCGAGCCGCCCGATCGGCCGTGCGCTCCCTCAAGCGTGGCTCTCCTATCGCCCGTGCCTTAACCCACCATCGGCAGGTCGAGCCCGTGCCGGTGCGCGAAGGCCGTGGCTTCGTCGTAACCGGCATCGGCGTGGCGGGCGACTCCCATCCCCGGGTCGGAGGTCAAGACCCGCTCCAGCCGCCGCGCCGCCGCCGCCGTGCCGTCGGCGACCACCACCATGCCGGCATGGATCGAATAGCCGATCCCCACGCCGCCGCCATGGTGCACGGACACCCAGGTGGCGCCGTTGACGGCGTTGATGAGCGCGTTCAAGATCGGCCAGTCGGCGATCGCGTCCGAGCCGTCTTTCATGCCTTCGGTCTCGCGGTTGGGCGAGGCCACCGAGCCGCAGTCCAAGTGGTCGCGCCCGATGACGATCGGCGCCCCGACGCGTCCGTTGGCCACCAGCTCGTTGAAGAGCCGGCCCGCCCTCGCCCGTTCGCCGTAGCCGAGCCAGCAAATCCGCGCCGGCAGGCCCTGGAAGGCGACACGCTCCCGTGCCAGCGGGATCCAGCGCGCCAGGGCCCGGTCGTCGGGGAAGGCCTCGAGGATCGCCTCGTCGGTCGCCCGCAGATCCGCCGGGTCCCCGGACAGCACGGCCCAGCGGAAGGGACCCTTGCCCTGGCAGAAGAGCGGCCGGATGAAGAGCGGCACGAAACCGCCGAAGCCGAAGGCCTCGGCGACCCCGGCCGCGAGAGCCTGTCCGCGCAGGTTGTTGCCGTAGTCGAAGGTGACCGCTCCCCGCTCCTGCAGGGCGAGCATGGCGCGCACGTGCGCTGCCATCGAGCCCCGGGCACGGCGCACGTAGGCGCTCGGGTCGTCGCGCCGCAAGGCCAAGGCCTCTTCGTAGGGCAGCCCGTGGGGCACGTAGCCGTTCAGGTCGTCGTGGGCCGAGGTCTGATCGGTGAGGACGTCCGGCACCAGGCCGCGGGCGAGCAACCGCTCCAGGAGATCGACCGCGTTGGCCTCGATGGCGATCGAGAGAGCCCGACCCGCGGCGCGGGCTGCCAGGGCTTCCTCGATGCCGCTCTCGATGCCCGGCGCCAGGCGGTCGAGGTAGCGGGTCTCCAGGCGGCGCTCGATGCGGTGCCGATCCACCTCCGCCACCAGGCAGGCGCCACCGTTCATGGTCACGGCCAGCGGCTGGGCGCCGCCCATCCCGCCCAGCCCCGCCGTCACCGTCAGTCGACCAGCGAGCGTGCCGCCGAAGTGCTGGCGGGCGCACTCGGCGAGCGTCTCGAAGGTGCCCTGGAGGATGCCCTGCGTGCCGATGTAGATCCAGGAACCAGCGGTCATCTGCCCATACATGGTCAGTCCCAGGGCGTCGAGTCGCCGGAACTCGCTGTCCGTCGCCCAATGGGGCACGAGCATGGCGTTCGAGATCAGCACCCGGGGGGCGTCCTCGTGGCTCTTGAAGACGGCCACCGGCTTGCCCGACTGGACGAGCAGGGTCTCGTCCGCGGCCAGCCGGCGCAGGGTGGCGACGATCGCTTCGTAGCACTCCCAGTTGCGCGCCGCCTTGCCGCGGCCGCCGTAGACGATCAGCTCCTCCGGCCGCTCCGCCACCTCCGGGTCGAGGTTGTTCATCAGCATGCGGAGGGCCGCCTCCTGCTGCCAGCCGCGACAGCTCAGGACGGCGCCGCGGGGGGCGCGGACGACCCCGGCGGCGGGCGGCGCGACGGTGGAGGGGGGCGCCATGGGGCGAGCTCAGTGGAGCTCCCGCAAATGGGGGTCGACGGGCCCGGCCAGGAACTCCTCCGCGCGGGCGAGGTCGGGTGCCATCTCGCGGTCGATCTCCCAGCTCGGCACGCGTTCGCGCAGGGCGCGGTGCAAAGCCTCGAGCGGGGCGCTCGAGGACAGCGGTCGCAGTAGGTCGATGCCCTGCGCCGCGGCGAGCAGCTCGATAGCGAGCACCCGGCGGACGTTCGCCGCCACCTCCTGGAGTTTCAACGCGGCGCCCATGCCCATCGAGACGTGGTCCTCCTTGTCGGCCGAGGTCGGGATCGAGTCGACCGAGGCAGGGTGGGCCAGGATCCGGTTCTCCGCCACCAAAGCCGCCGCCGTCACCTGCGCCATCATGAAACCGGAATTGAGCCCCGCGTCGCGCACCAGGAAGGCCGGCAGGCCCGAGAAGTGGGCGTTGGTGAGCTTCTCGATGCGCCGCTCGCTGATCGCGGCGAGCTCGGCCAGGGCGATGGCCAGGAGGTCGGCGGCGATGGCCACCGGCTCGCCGTGGAAGTTGCCGCCCGAGAGGATGTCGCCGCTCTCCGCGAAGACCAGGGGATTGTCGGTCGCGGAATTCATCTCGATCGTCAGGCGCCGCTCGACGTCGGCGAGGGCGTCGCGCACCGCGCCGTGCACCTGCGGCATGCAGCGCAGCGAGTAGGGATCCTGCAGCCGCGGGTCGTTCAGCCGATGCGACTCGCGGATCGAGGAGTCGCGCATCAGCCGCCACAGGTTGTCGGCGCTCGTCTGCTGCCCGGGATGCGGCCGCGTCGCGTGCAGCCGCGGGTCGAAAGCCTCGTCCGTGCCGCGCAGGGCCTCGGTCGAAAGCGCCCCGAAGAGATCCGCCGCCCGCACCAGCCGCCGCGCCTCCAGACAGGCCAGGGCGGTCAAGGCCGTCATCGCCTGCGTGCCGTTGATCAGCGCCAGGCCTTCCTTTGCTTCGAGCTCTAGCGGCTCGAGCCCCGCCTCCGCCAGCGCTTCGCCAGCCGGGACGACGAGGCCGCCGACGGCGAGCTGCCCCCGCCCGATGAGGGGCAGGGCCAAGTGCGCCAAGGGAGCGAGGTCGCCGCTCGCGCCCACCGAGCCGCGACTGGGGACGACGGGCAAGAGATCGCGGTTCAGTTGCTCCAGCAGGCGGTCGACGACCAGCGGCCGCACCCCGGAGTGACCGCGGGCCAGGGCATTGGCGCGCAGCAGCAGCATCGCCCGCACCGCCGGCGGCGGCAGCGGCACGCCCATGCCCGCCGCGTGGCTGGCCAGCAGGCGCACCTGGAGCTCGCGGCGCTGGTCTTCGGCGATCGCCACGCTCGCCAGGTCGCCGAAGCCGGTCGTCACTCCGTAGATCGGTCGCCCTTCCGCCAGCGCCCGCTCGACCACCGACCGCGAGCGCTCCATATCGCGCCGGGCTCCGGCCGCCAGACGGCACGGGAGGCGATCGTGAACGACTGCCGAGAGCACACCCATGTCGAGGCCGCGGCCGTCGAGCTCGATCATGCGGCCCGTAGTATAGGGGCCGCCCGCCCGCAAGGGACCGACCTCAGCTCGCTCCCCGCACCAGCTCGGCCAAGGCCCGGCGGGCGTGCTCGTCGCCGGGAGCGACGCGGAGCACTTGCTCGAGCAGGTGCCGCGCCTCGGCCGCATCGCCTTGCGCGGCGCGCAGCAGGGCGAGCTGGTAGAGGGCGGCCGTGTGATCCGGGGCGAGCGCCAGGGCGCGCCGCAGAGCCGCCTCGGCTCGTCCCGCGTCGCCGGCGGCGAGCTGCGCCAGAGCGAGCTGGAAAAGCGCGTCCGGCCCTTCGCCGATCACCCGCACCGTTTCCTCCGCCGCCGCTGCCGCCTCCGCCCCTCGCTGGAGCTGCAGCAACAGACCCACACGGCGAAAGCGCAGGGCGGCGTCGTGAGGCGAGCCGGCGACGGCGATGGCCAGCAGCTCCACGGCCTCCTCCGGCCGACCCAGCTCGTAGGCGCACTGGGCCAAGCTCGGCGCCAGCAGCGGGGCGCCGTTGCCGAGGGCGAACGCCCGCGCCAGCGCGTCGTACGCCTCCTGCCAGCGCCCCTGCTCGCGATAGACCTCGCCCAGGAACTGCCAGGCCTCGAGCGACTCGGGGTCCTCCACGGTGAGCGCCCGCAGGGCCTGCTCGGCGGCGCCGAGGCGGCCGGAGCGAAGGTCGTCGACCGCCCCACGTAGGCGTTGGAGCGAGGCCAGCCGGCTCTTGGGATCGGGGCGCTGGCCACTGCCGTGGGCGCCGCCGAAGTCGAGGTAGCCCAGCGCGGCCAGCCGCCCGCGCACCTCCTCGCTCTCGGCGAACGGCGGCTCCGGCGGCTCGTGCACGGCACGCACCGCGGGGAGCAAACGCTCCCGGATCTCTGGGTGGTCCGCGACGATTTGCCGGCGCTCGGCCGGATCCGCGACGATGTCGTACAGCTCGGGTACCGGTCCCTCGATCAGGTGCCAGCGACCGGCCACGACCGAGAGCAAGCTGCTCCAGCCGTAGCGCAGGTAGGGATGGTAGGTCTCGCCGTAGAGCGGCCGCTCGGCGTCGACTGCCCCTAGCAACGAGCTGCCGGGGAGCTCGGGTCGCTCCGGCAGCCCGGCGAGCGCCAGCACGGTCGGCGCCACGTCGATCAAGCTGCGCGGATCGGTGTTGCGACTTCCGGCGCGCTCGCCGCCGGGCAGCTTCAGGATCAGGGGCACCTGCAACGCTTCGCGGTGCAGCAGGACACCGTGCTCCGCCTCGCCGTGGTCACCGAGGCCCTCGCCGTGGTCGCCGAGCAGGAAGACGGCGCTCGCCTCGTAGAGCCCCTTGCGGTCGAGCGCCGCCAACAGCTCGGCCACGACTTGGTCGGCGAGGGCCACCTCGCCATCGTAGGGATCCGCGAAGCGAGCCGCGATCGCCGCCGGGGGCGTGTAGGGGGCATGCGGCTCGTAGAGGTGGAGAAAGAGGAAGAAGGGCTCCGGGCCCAGGCTCTCGAGCCAAGAGAGGGCCGCGGCGAGTGAGGCGAAGCCGGGGCGCTGCGCCTCGCCGAGAAGGCTTCCCGCCCCGGCCGTCACCTCGTCCTGCCAGAGCTCGAACCCCTCACCCAGACCCGTCTCACCTCGCAGCACGAAAGCCGAGACCGCGGCCCCCGTGCGATAGCCCGCTGTGCGCAAGGCGTCCGCCAGGGTCGGGTGGCGAGCCCCATCCAGCCGGTAGCCCAGGTTGTCGCGCACGCCGTGCTCGGGCGGCAGCAGGCCGGTGAACAGTGAGGCGTGCGCAGGCAGGGTGAGAGGAACGGGGCTGTAGGCCCGCTCGAAAACGATGCCATCGCGGGCCAGGCGATCGATCGCCGGGGTGGCGCCCCCCGCGTACCCGTAGGCGGACAAGCGGTCGGAGCGCAGGGTGTCGATCGAGATCAGCACGACCGACGGCCGGGTCGTCGCTTCGGGCCAGGCGCAAGCTGACGCCGTGAGCGCCAAGACGACCGCCAGCTCGCTCCCGAGGGTGCTCCGCATCGCCGTGACGCCCCGCCGGCCGCCGGCACTATACAGGGCGCCTGGCGGGCGGCGGTCAGACTCCGCACCCGGTTCGCGTCTCAAGAGGAGGAATGCTGGCGCGAGCTCTCGGCGCGACCCCGTGGGGCATCGAGGCCCTGCCCGTCCACGTCGAGGTCGACGTGCGCATGGGCCTGCCGCAGATGCAGATCGTAGGCCTCGCGGACGCGGCGGTGCGCGAGAGCCGCGAGCGGGTGCGAGCGGCGATCCGAAATTGCGGCTACGAGCTGCCGCCCAGGAACGTCGTCGTCAGCTTGGCGCCGGCGGACCTGCGCAAGAAGGGCAATCACCTCGATCTGCCGATCGCCCTCGCGCTGCTGGCGGCCCTGGGTCACCTGCCGGGGGAGGCACTGGAAAGCCGGCTGCTGTGCGGCGAGCTGGGCCTGGACGGAGCGGCGCGGCCGATCCGCGGCGGCTTGGCGATGGCGGAGCTCGGCCGCCGCCTCGGGGTCCGCGAACTCCTCTTGCCGGCCGCCAACGCGGCCGAGGCCGCCGCCCTCGGCCGCGGTTCCATCATCGCCGTCGCCGGCCTCGGCGAAGCCCTGGCTCACCTTCTTGGGCGGACCGCGATCGCTCCCACGACGGCGCCGCCCGCCGCCCTCGTCACCGCGGACGGCCCCGACTTGGCCGAAGTCTGCGGCCAGGCGGCCGGCAAGCGCGCCCTGGAGATCGCCGCCGGCGGCGGACACAACCTGCTCTTCGTGGGCCCGCCCGGCACCGGCAAGACGATGCTGGCCCGCTGCCTCCCGGGCCTGCTCCCGCCGCTCACCGTCGCGGAATCAGTCGCGGTGACGAAGATCCACTCGCTCGTCGCCGACGCGCCGCCGCGCGGGCTCGAGACGGCGCGACCCTTCCGCAGCCCTCATCACGCCACCAGCACTCCGGCGATGGTGGGCGGCGGCAGCGGCATTCCGCGGCCAGGCGAGGTGACCCTGGCCCACCACGGAGCGCTGTTCCTCGACGAGCTGCCGGAGTTCCGACGCGACGTGCTGGAGGCGCTGCGACAACCCCTCGAGGACGGCGAGGTCTCGATCGCCCGCGCCAACGGCCGCCTGCGCTTCCCCGCCCGCTTCGCCCTGCTGGCCGCCATGAACCCCTGTCCGTGCGGGTACCTCGGCGACGCCAGGCGCGAGTGCGGGTGCTCGCCGCGCGCCGTGGATCTCTACCGCCGGAGAATCTCGGGTCCCCTGCTCGATCGCATCGATCTCCACGTGGAGGTAGGCGCGGTGCCGCTGCGTGAGCTGCGAGGACCTACGGGCGAGCCCTCGGCAGTGGTCCGCAGTCGCGTGCTGGAAGCTCGGCAGCAGCAGTCTCGGCGATTCGCGGCAACACCCTGTACCTCGAACGCCGCCATGGACCCAGCGCTCCTGCGCCAGCACTGCCCGCTCGGGGATGATGCCCAGCGCCTTGTCGATGCGGCTTTCGAACGGCTCGGCCTCTCGCTGCGTGCTCTATCGCGCATCCTCAAGGTCGCCCGCACCATCGCCGACCTCGCCCACCAGGGTCCGATCGGGGTCACCCATGTGGCTGAGGCCATTCAGTACCGGACCTTGGACCGCCGGCCAGACTAGCCGTCGACCGAGCCGCCGAACCTCGCGGGAGTTTCGGCGCATCGCCGCCCAAGGGCGGCGTAGCGGCCATCGTCCCCCAGCGGCTGGAAGCCGACGAAATCGAGCGGCGCTCTCCCGGGTTGGTTGCCTGTGAGCCCCTAGCTCTCGGCGCTCATTGGCCCACCTCGGCCACGGCCACTGGCGGGCGCCAGCATCGTTACCTTTCCGGAAGGCTCGGAGCGCGGAGGACCCCTGGGCCCGCGTCAGGGTCACGGTTCGTCACCAGCAGCACCTCTTCTCGGCTCAGGCGAGCGGTCTCGACGGTGACGATCGGTCCGCGGACATCCGCGGCAAGCTGATCCAGCCCGGCTCGGGTCAGCACGGCCCAAGCCTCTGCGGGCTGACGGAGATGTACGGCCAGGATCTCCGGATTCTTCGTCTCGACGGTGTAGACGCCATCGCTGTAGAAGGCGAACGCCTCCGGTAGGTTGCCCAGATCGAACGCGATGACCTCGTGCCCTGCGGTCCTCGATCTCTCGGTGGCAGCTTTCAAGCGCAGAGAGAAGGACCGTGCGGATTTCCATTGGTCGAACACCGGGTAGACGAACGCCGTGACGAACAGAAAGCTGGCGGCGAATCCAGCCGCCGGGGTCAGCGCCGCGCGCATCACGAGCGACCGGCGACACGCCCAGAGAGTCGCAAGCCCCGTGACGAGCAGCCCGGCGCCGAGGACCACCGCAATCCAGTAGGGGAATTCCTCTCGGCGGAGAGCGACCCACGGCATGGCGAGGCCGATCACGGACAGGAGGCCACCGACAGCGGCCTGTCCACCCAGCAGCCAACGTCGATCGATTGGCGACGGCGAGGCGTTCTGGGGCCGGGGAGGCGTCAGGGAATCGATCAAGAGTGCGATCATCAGCGCCAGCGCGGGGACAGCCGGTAGCGTGTAGAGATGCCGCTTCTCGGTCGACAGCGAGAAGAAGACCATCACGAAGAGAGCGACGACGAACAGGAACCGGTCACTCTTCCTGCGGCGCCGCCAAGCCAGCACCAGGGCACCCGGCACGAGCCCGGTCCATGGCATCAGGTGCGCCGGCAGCACCTCGAGGTAGTACCAGGGCGGCTGACGGTGGTGCAGTCCGTGGATCCCCCGGTCGATGAAGTGCTCCTTGAGCGCCCCCCACACCGAGTACGCGCCGTCGCTGCCGAGCGTTGCCGCGATCATCCAGAGCCCGACGACGGCCGCGAACGCCACCGGCCCGCTCACCGGCGCGAACTCCCTCCACCGCCCGAGCTGCCGATCCCACGCCAGGGTGACCACGGCGATCCCCAACGGCAGGAGCATGCCGACGGGTCCCTTGGCCAAAACGGCCAGGGCAGCGGCCAGCCAGAAGAGGAGGCCGGCTCGCCGTCCGCTGGCGTCGCCGGCGCGCCACGCCTCGAACGCCGACAAGGCGGCCCAAACGAGAAAGCAGAGCAGCGCCTCGATCTGCGTCCAGCGTGCCTTCTCCCAGAACATCAGGGTCGTGCAAACGGTCAGACCGGCCAGCCAGGCTACCCTCTCGCCGCCGAAACGCCGGCCCAGCCGCATCACGAGAAGGACCGTCCCCAACGCTGCCAGCGCGGACGGCAGCCGGGCCGTCCAGTGGGTCACTCCTCCCACGGGAAGAGAGAGGAGCGCGATGGCCCAAAAGAACAGGGGCGGCTTGTCGGTGCTCATGACGCCGTTGACGTGGGGCACGAGCCACCTGCCGTCGATCAGCATCTCGCGAGCCCCCTCGGCGAAGTAAGGTTCATCCGGTGCCCAGAGATCGTGGGCTCCTCCGAGGTTGCAGAGGAACAAGACGGCAGCAAGGCCGAAGACCAAGCGTCGGGAGATCATGGCGTGTACGGGACTGCAGAAGCTTCGCCGAACGTCCTGTCGCACCAGAGATCCAGCGCCAGCAGCGTGTACAGCGGCCGGCGATGGTCGGCCCGGCGCGACATGTGCTCGTGGATGAGGCGCTCGACGCCCTCGAAGGAGAGCAGGCCCCGCGCCGCCACTCGCTCGCGAGAGAAGCGCTCGCGAAGAGCGTCCCCGAGCCCGTGGAGAACCCACCGGGAGAACGGGATGTTGAATCCCCGCTTGCGACGTCTGAGGACCGAGGAGGGAAGGCGGTCGCGGACCGTGCGGCGGAGGATCGCCTTCGTCGTCAGCCCCCTGAGCTTCCAGTGCGAGGGAATCCCCGCCACGAACTGCGCCAGTTCGTGGTCGAGGTAGGGCGCCCGCGCCTCGAGTGACGCGAGCATGCTGGCACGATCCACCTTGGTGAGCAGATCGTCCTGGAGGTACATGACGAAGTCGATGTAGAGCAGCTGGTCGAGCCAGTCGGCGAAGTTCCGGCTGGAGCCGGTGCTCGCGAACGGCATGGCGATGTCGGCTTCGCCGACAACCCGCAGGAAGGCCGGTGAGAGGAGGGCGGGCAGACGGTCCGGAGGGATGCTCCCGAACCACTCATGGTGCCGCTCGAGCCGACGCCGGTCGAGGCCGGAAGCAAAGCGCTGGATCAGGTAGTCGACTCCGACGTTGCCCATGGTCACCGGGATAAAGCGTCGGATCCCCGCCACCAGCGCGCGCCGGACGGGCGGTGGGATCCTTCCCAGCCCATCGGCGAGCCGATGCCCCAGATAGGTCGGGTAGCCGCCGAAGAGCTCGTCCGCGCCCTCACCGGTGAGCACGACCTTCACGTGCTGCCGAGCAAAGCGCGCCAGCAAGTACGTGGGGATCATGGACGCATCGCCCAGCGGCTCGTCGATGTCCCTACCGACTTGCCGGAGCCCATCCTCCAGGTCGGACTCATCCAGGACCAGCGTGTGCAGGTCGGCGTCGAAGAAGCGAGCCGTTTCCGCCGCGTACCTCGATTCGTCGAACGAGGGGTCCGCATGCCCGATGGCGAACGCGGGAACGCCGGGGCCGTGCACCTCGCTGATGTAGGAGAGCACCGTCGAGGAATCGATCCCTCCGGAGAGGAACACGCCGAAGGGCACGTCGCTTCGCGAACGCCGCTGAACTGCAATAGCCAGCCGTTCGTCGAGGCGCGCAGCGATCTCGGTGGCAGAGCGGCGCTGCGTGGACCCGGCAGCCGTGAACCAGTCCGCCAGATCCCAGTAGCGGACGACTTCGACTCGACCGCCCCCGGCCACCAAGTAATGTGCGGCCGGAAGCTTGTGAATCCCCCGGATCGGTGTGAGAGGAGCTGGGAAGAAGCCGTGAGCGAGGTAGCGCACCAGCCCAAGCGGATCGAGCCGTGCCGGAATCAGCGGGTGGGCGAGTAGCGCCCGGATCTCCGAAGCGAAGAGGAGCCGATCGGCTCCCGTCCAGTAGAACAGCGGCTTCTCGCCAGCTCGATCACGTCCGAGCATGAGGATCTTCTGTCGATCGTCCCAGATGCCGAACGCAAACATCCCGTTGAGCCTGTGCACGAGGTCGACGCCATGCTCCTCCCAGAGATGGAGGACGACTTCGGTATCGATATTCGTCTTGAAAACGTGACCCGCGTCTTCAAGCACCCGCCGCAGCTCAGCGCTGTTATAGATCTGACCGTTGCAGACGCAGAAGACGGTCTCGTCCTCATTCGAGAAGGGCTCGCTCGGCGCGGTCACGTCGATGATGGCGAGACGCCGCAACCCGAGGCGGCACTCGTCGCGACCGACGAGACCGAAGCCGTCGGGGCCACGGTGCGCCAACGTGCCCAGCATCCCGAAGGTTGCCTCGTCGCCGCGAACGCTGAGCTCCGGGTCGAGAACGCCGACGATGCCGCACATGAACGGAGTACCGGTCGCCGCGCCTGGCCTGCGACGGGAGCAGAACTTTACTTGAAGTTAGATGCTGGATCTCGACAATTCCCTTGCGGCAGTCGGCGCGGCATTCACTAGAATGCTCGCCATCACCATGCGAGGCACCTCGACATGATCGGCACGCAGATCGGCAGTTGGACCATCGAGTCGCACCTCGGCAAGGGCGGCATGGGACAGGTCTACCTCGCCCGCCACAGGACCCTGGACACCCTGGCGGCGGTCAAGGTGCTCGCCCCCACCCTCGACGAGGAGGAGTTCCGCCGGCGCTTCTTCCAGGAGGCCAAGACCCAGGCCCGCCTGCGCCACCCCAACATCGCCCACGTCCTCGACTACATCGAGCAGGACGGCAAGTGGTTCCTGGTCGTCGAGTACATGGAGAAAGGGAGCCTCGCCGACCACCTCCTCACGCAGACCCAGCCGCTGCCGGCGCTCGGCGCCATCAGCTACTCGCGCCAGGCGCTGGCCGGCCTCGGCCATGCCCACGAGCATGGCGTCGTGCACCGCGACGTCAAGCCGGCGAACTTGCTCTTGAACGAGCGCAACGAGGTGGCGGTGACCGACTTCGGCATCGCCATGGTCGAAGGCGAGCACCGCCTGACCAGCACCGGCCTGTCGGTCGGCACGCCGCGCTACATGAGCCCCGAGCAGATCATGGACCCCAAGGGAGTGGACCACCGCTGTGACATCTACTCCATGGGCATCGTGCTCTACCAGCTCCTGCTCGGCCGCGTGCCCTTCGAGTCGGACTCGAGCTTCGAGATCCAGCGGGCCCAGGTCTACGAGACGCCGCCGCCGATGCGCCAGATCGACCCGCGCATTCCTCCCGAGCTCGAGCGCATCGTGCTGCGCGCTCTGGCCAAGAAGGCCGAGGACCGCTTCGCCAGCTGCACGGAGTTCGCGGAGGCCCTGACGGCATGGTTCGCCACCAGCCAGCCGCTGACCGCGCCGGCCGTGCACTACGACGCGACACTCCTCGGGGCCGGGGAGGGACCCACGCTGGCGGCGGGCCTCGCCGAGGCCACGGCACGCCCGGCGGCGCCGCCACCACCTCCTCTGTCTCCGACGGTCAAGGCCGGTGACCTGCCATCAACGGCTGCCCCAGCACCACCACCTCCCCTGTCTCCGACGGTGAAGGCTGGCGCCCTGCCACCCACGGCGCAGGCGCCTCGAGTCGCGCCCCCGACCCCACCCGTCTCCGCCCCGGTACCCCGACCGGCGAGCGCTCCCTCGAGGTCCTCGTCGAAGGGCCTCCTGGTCGCCGTGGTGCTGGGCGTGTTCCTGTTGCTGGGGGGCGGTGCGGCCTTTTTCTTCTTCCGCGGCGTCCTGCCTGGGTTGAAGAAGGGCGTTGCCGCTCCCGGCGCTGCCGTCGAGCAGGTGGGAGCCGCCGTCGGCGCGGCCGCGGCCAGCGCGGAGCAGGCGGCCACCGCCGCCTTGGGCGAGGCAGAAGCGGCCGCCGCCGCCGCGCGCGAGGCGGAGGAGGCGGCCTCGGTTTCGCGAGCGGCGGGCGCAGCCGCGCCGAGCGCGGACTCGCTCGCGCAGGTAACGGCGGCGGCGGACCGCGCCGCGGCGGCGGCGGGGCGGGCGCGCGCCGCCGCCACCTCGGCCGCCGCGTACGCCTCCAGCGCTCGCCAAGCTGCCACGGCCGCCGAGCAAGCGCTGGCCGCGGCCCGCGCCGCCCTCGCCGCCCGTTCGCAGCCGGCCCCCGGACCCTTCGCCACGCCGGCGCTCGCCGCCTCCAGCGACGACCTGCTGGCCGCCGCCGAGCGCGCCGCCGAGGCGGCCCTCGCCGCTGCGGCGAGAGCCGAGCAGGCCGCCCAAGCCGCCGCTCGGGCGGCCCAGCAGGCAGAGGCGTCGGCCGCCGCCGCCCAGGCCGCGAGTGCCACGGTGCATGCGGCCCTCAGCGTGGCGCCGCCAGAGCTCAACGCTCCCACGCGCATCGCTGCCGGCACGCCGGCGACCACCCCGCGGCCAGGGATCCCGGCTAGCACCGCCACACCACCCCGTGATCTTCCGGCTCCCGCCGTGCGGGCCGAGCCGAGCCGCCCCGCGGCACCGCAGGCGACGTCGCGTCTGCGGGCCACACCCCGCGTGCTGGTGGTCGGGGCCGGGGAGCCCGCGCTGGCCGCCGCGGCGCAGGACGTCTTGGCGGGGGGTCTCTCCGGCGTGGGGGACATCCTGACGGCGCGCAGCGTGCCGCGGCTCGCCGACCTGCTGCGCGGCGGCGCCTCGCCGGGCGTTAGCGAGCTCTTGCGCCTCGCCCGCGCCGCCGACGTGGATGTCCTCGTGCTGGCGGACGCCCAAGTGCAGGGGGACGAGGTCCGCAGCACGGAGGGGCGCGGCTTCGTGGCGCTCACCTCCCGGCTCGAGCTCTCGGCTTTCGTCGTCCCCTCCGGCGAGGGTCTCGGACCCGGCTGGAGCACCCAGGTGCGCTACGCGGCTGCGAGCGCCGCGACCTACGGCGGGCGAGCGGTCGAGCCCCTAGTGCCCGAGATCGCCGCCGCCGTCGAGCGAGGCTGGAGCGCCTACCGCGCCTCCGGTCCGTAGCGGCCGCCCCCTCGGCCGCAGCGCCGCGCCTTGACACTCTGGTCCCGACGGGTAGAATTACTAGATTCGTCTCGCGGTTGCCACCGGTTGCCGCTGGGTTCGCGCGCTGATGTAGGTATTGGTTCGACTCGACGCCACTCCGGATGGGACCGAAGCATCACACCGTCATCTTCGTGCCCCATGCGCGGGCACGGCCGCGCAAGCTCCGGGTCAGCAACCGCCAGCTGTGGGCGGGCGGCATCGCCTTGCTTCTCCTCCTGGCCGGGTCGGTCTTCACCTCCTGGACCTTCCTCACCAACGAGATCGACCGCCAGCAGCTCGCCCGCGTCACCCGCGAGAACGCAGACCTGAAGGCGATCAACGAAGGCTTCGCCACGAGTGTGGCGAGCCTCGAGGAGCAGCTCGGCGGCTTCGAGCTCCAGACGCGTCAGTTGGCCATCGTCGCCGGGCTGGATGCCGTGAGCCCCGCCGCGGGCGTCGGCGGGCAGGAGCTGCCGGCGGGCGACGCTCTCGACGGCCTCGCGGTGCGGGCGCGCGGCCTCCAGGATCGGCTGGCCGACGTCGAGCACGGGTTCGAGGCGCGGGAGCGCTGGATGGCCGCCACGCCGTCGATCGCACCCGCGCGGGGCGTGCTGACGAGCGGCTTCGGGACACGCCGAGATCCCTTCACCGGCCAGCGCGCCCGCCACGAGGCGATCGACATCTCGACCGCGCCGGGCCAGGCGGTGCAGGCGACCGCCGACGGCATCGTGCTGCAGGCCGGCGCCGACGGCAGCCTGGGCGTCGCCGTCTCGATCTCGCACGGCTACGGTGTCACGACTCGCTACGGCCACCTGCAGCGCGTGGCGGTCCGCCCCGGCCAGCAGGTGCGTCGCGGCGAGGTCGTCGGCTTCGTGGGCAAC
>CAYXXN010000047.1:0-2311 GCA_964469055.1 uncultured Thermoanaerobaculia bacterium | reverse complement strand
CTGGACGGCACCCAGCCCGCCTCCTGAGGCCTCCGCGGCGGCCGACGAGGCGCCGAGAGGGTGAGCGCCCTCTGCTAGACTCCGGGCCCTGTAGGTTCCTCCGGGGAGGCTTCCTCCCCGACCCCTCGAGCGCAGTGGCACCATGCTGAATCAACTCCTCGGCAAGGTCTTCGGCACCAAGCACGAGCGCGACTGGCAGCGGGCGCAGCCGCAGATCGCGGCGATCAACGCCCTCGAGCCGGAGCTCGCCCGACTCGGCGACGTCGAGCTGCGCGGTCGCACGGCGGAGCTCAGGGAGCGCTGGAACCAAGGGGCGCACCTCGACGAGCTGCTCGTGCCGGCGTTTGCTGCCGCCCGGGAGGCGGCGCGGCGCGCCGTCGGCATGCGCCCCTTCGACGTGCAGCTCGCGGGCGGCATCGTCCTGCACGAGGGCAAGATCGCCGAGATGAAGACCGGCGAGGGCAAGACCCTCGTCGCCACCCTGCCCGTCTATCTGAACGCGCTCACCGGTAGCGGGGTCCACGTCGTCACCGTCAACGACTATCTGGCGCGGCGCGACGCCGAATGGATGGGGGAGATCTACCGCTTCCTCGGCTTGACCGTGGGCTGCGTCCAGCACGAGCTCTCCGACGCCCAGCGCCAAGCGGCCTACGCCGCCGACATCACCTACGGCACCAACAACGAGCTCGGCTTCGACTACCTGCGGGACAACATGAAGTTCGACCGCGCCTCCATGGTCCAGCGCGGACATCCCTTCGCCATCGTCGACGAGGTGGACTCGATCCTCGTCGACGAGGCCCGCACCCCGCTGATCATCTCCGGTCCATCGGACGAGTCGGTCGACAAGTACTACGTCATCGACCGCATCATCCCCCGGCTCGAGCGCGGCGAGGAGATCGAGGAAGGAGACCAGAAACACTCTACCGGCCACTTCCTCGTCGACGAGAAGGCGCACACCGTCACCCTCACGGAAGAGGGCGTCACTCGCGTCGAGAAGCTCATGGCGATCGACAACCTCTACGACATCGCCAACATGGAAATCGTGCACGGCGTGAACCAGGGGCTGCGCGCCCACCACCTCTACAAGCGGGACGTCGACTACCTCGTCAAGGACGGCCAGGTGGTGATCGTCGACGAGTTCACGGGCCGGATGATGCCGGGGCGCCGCTGGTCGGACGGTCTGCACCAGGCCGTCGAGGCCAAGGAAGAGGTCAAGATCGAGCGCGAGAACCAGACGCTCGCCACGATCACCTTCCAGAACTACTTCCGCATGTACGACAAGCTGGCGGGCATGACCGGCACGGCCGAGACCGAGGCCACCGAGTTCGAGCAGATCTACGGCCTCGACGTCGTCGTCATCCCCACCAACGCGCCGATGATCCGCGACGATCGCGAGGATCTCATCTACCGGACGGCACGCGAGAAATGGGACGCCGTGGTCGAGGAGATCGAGGACTGTCACCGCCGCGAGCAGCCCGCGCTCGTCGGCACGATCTCCATCGAGAACAGCGAGATGCTCGCCGGGCTGCTCAAGCGCAAGGGCATCCGACACGTCGTCTTGAACGCCAAGTACCACGAGCGGGAGGCCGCGATCGTCGCTCAGGCCGGCCGGCAAGGCGCGGTGACCATCGCCACCAACATGGCCGGCCGCGGCACCGACATCGTCCTCGGGGGCAACCCGGCCGCTCTGGCCCGCGCCGAGGCCGATCCGGAGCAGGAGCCGGAGGCCTATCAGGCCGCCCTCGCGCGTTACCAGGATCTCTGCGCCCGCGAGAAGGAGGAGGTCCTCGCCGCAGGGGGCCTGCACATCCTCGGCACCGAGCGGCACGAGTCGCGGCGTATCGACAACCAGCTCCGCGGCCGCTCCGGTCGCCAAGGCGACCCTGGCTCCTCGCGCTTTTATCTCTCGCTCGAGGACGACTTGATGCGCATCTTCGGCTCGGATCGCATCAAGGGTTTCATGGGGCGCCTGGGCATGGAGGAAGGCGAGCCGATCGAGCACGGCATGGTGTCGCGCGCCATCGAGCGGGCGCAGAAGCAGGTCGAGGGGCGCAACTTCGAGACCCGGAAGCACCTCCTCGAGTACGACGACGTCATGAATCGCCAGCGCGAGGAAATCTACGGACTTCGCCTCGACATCCTGAAGGGCAGGCAGGGCAAGGAAGAGATCCTCGCCCTCGCCCAGATGATCCTCGAGTACACCCTCGGCCGGAACCTGCCGGAAGACAAGGGACCCGACGAGTGGGACATGACGGCGTTCGAGCTGGACCTGAAGGAGTACTTCGGGATCGCGCCGGGGACGATCGACTTC
>CAYXXN010000046.1:0-18235 GCA_964469055.1 uncultured Thermoanaerobaculia bacterium | reverse complement strand
GCCTGCCGCCTTGCACGCCGGGAACACGGTCCCGGACGTCACTCCGACCCTCTTCCCGCTCGCCGACGGTGCCCTGGCGGCCTGGAGCCGCCTCGTCGACGGTGAGTATTGGGTGCTCACCGCCCGCACGCAGGAGAACGGCTGGAGCGCGCCGCGCGCCGTGGCCGGTCCCGGCGGCGTCTATCCCGTCTTCGCCGGCCGGGACGGCGCACCCTTCCTGCTCCTGCGCTCCGCCTTCCCCGCCGGCTGGGTGGTGCTGGAGCTCGAGCCTTCGGGGCAGCCCCTGCGCCGGGCCGTCGTGGCCGCCTCGGATCCCGGCCGGCCGGCCTTGCGCTGGGACGGCGTGCGTCCGGCCAGCCTCGAGCTGCCGCTCGGCGCCGAGACGCTGGCCTGGGAGGCGATCCCTTGAAGGGCTGCCTTCTCCTCCTCGCCGCCGCCCTCGGCGCCCTGCCCCTCGCCGCCCAGGTGGAGGGCGACATCCTGGTCGCCTTCGGCGACAGCATCACCGAGGGCGATCCCCCCTACGACGATCGTGGCGGCTATCCAACGCGGCTCGAGCGGCTCCTGCGCCAGGAGGACCGTGCGGTCGAGGTCCGCAATCGAGGCCTCGGCGGCGAGACGACGAGCGAGGGCCTCTCCCGGCTGTCGGGCGTGCTGGCCGAGGGCGGCGACGTCCTGCTGCTCATGGAGGGGTCGAACGACGTCAGCTTGATCACCAGCGGCGAGCTGTCCCCCGAAACCGTGCTCGCCAATCTGGCAACGATGGACTCCCGCGCCAAGCAGGCCGGTTTCGACGTCGTCCTGGCGACCATCATTCCCCGCGGCCCCCACTCCACGCATGACCAGACCAACGGCGCCACCTTCGCTCTGGTGCTCGACATCCGCGAGCTCGCCTACCAGCGTCGCGACCCCTTGGTCGAGGGATGGGAGGTCTTCTTCCATCACCTGCGGCCCTACTCGACGATCTACTACCAAGGCAGCGAGGACGTCATCGGCCATCCCGACGCCGAGGGTTTCGACGTGCTGGCCGCGGCTTTCGCCGACGTCGTGCAAGGCCGCGACACGATGTGGCCGGTCATCGGCGATTTCCTCCCCAACCCGTTCCTGGATCCTCAGGTGACACCGGGCGAGATCTTCGAAGTCACGGTGTACGACTTCGGAAGCGGTCTCGATCGGCCCTCCTCGATCCTGACGCTGAACGATGTCGTGGTAGCGACCGACGCGGCGGGCAACACCCGTCGCCAACTGCTCTCACACAGCTCGGACGCGACGACCGTGACTTGTTTCGCGCGGCTCGGAGTGCAGGCGGTCGATCGCAGCGAGCCGCCGAATCGGCTGGACTCGGGGGTGGCCGACTACGAGGTCCCCGGGCAGTCCTACCGCCGCTCCGACGTCAACCGCGATTGCCGCGTCGACGGCCGCGACGTCGTCACCCTGGGCAGGGTTTTCGGGCTGCCCAGCTTCGAGCTCGGCTTCAACAGCGATTTCGACGTCAACCTCGACGGGCGCCTGGACGGGGACGACCTGGCCCGAATCGCCCGCGACTTCGGCCTGGTCAGCTTCTAGGCTGCCCAGGACGGCGCGGGTCGGCCCTGTTCTACGGAACGTCCGTCGCGGGCGCCGCTGCGAGGCTCCGCCGGGCCTCGACCGAGTAGACCGAGTCCGGATGCTCTTCCGAGAGCCGGCGGTAGGCCTCCGTCGCCTCGGCGGTGCGGCCCGCGGCCTCCAGCGTGCGGGCGAGCTCGTAGAGCAGGACGTCGGTGGGCAACGGCGGGTCGTCCGCCTCCAGCAGGGCGCGGATCTCTCCGGCCGCTTGCTCGCCCCGCCCCTCGCTCCGGTCCAACTCGAGCAAGTTGCGCCGCACGCTGATCGCCAACATGCTGTCCGGCGCCGCCTCCAAGAAAGCCGTCCAGCGCCGCCGCGCCTCCGCGAGATCGCCGCTCGCCGCGGCGGACTCGCCGAGCAGGGCATCGGCGATCGACGCGGCGGCGGTGCCGCCGTAGCGCTCCACGACCTCGGCCAGCGCCGCCGGGTCGGGGCGCTCGCCCGCGGCGCCCGTGGCGCCGGCGATCGCCTCGGCAAGCGCCCGGCTGGCGGCCGCCTTGCGATGACCCCACCAGGTGACAATCGCCAAAGTCGCCAAGAGCGCCGCGAGGGCAGCGATCCCGGCCCAGGCCAGCCGCCGGACGTGCCGTCTCCCGAACTCGACGGTGCGCGACAGCCCTTCGAGAACCTCGTCGCGCTTCATATTGTGGCGTGTGAGTCTCTGATCCATGTCGAAGGGGTCTCGTTTCGGACGCAGGGTCTGGTGCGGCTGGGAGGACTCGAACCCCCGACCAAAGGTTTAGGAAACCTCTGCTCTTTCCACCTGAGCTACAGCCGCGCCCCGGGCGGGGGATTATACGGGGGGCCCCCCTTCAATAGGCGAGGAGCGCTTCGATCCGCTCGCCGGCGAGCCGCTGGCGGCCTGACAGAAAGCTGAGCTCGACCACGAAGGCGTAGCCCAAGAGCCGGCCGCCGAGCAGGCGGACGAGCCTGCCCGCAGCCTCGGCGGTGCCCCCCGTGGCGAGCAGGTCGTCCACCACGAGGACGAGCTCGCCCGCAGCGACTCCGTCGGCGTGCACCTCCAACCGGCCGCTGCCGTACTCGAGCTCGTAGGTATGCCCGACGGTCTCCGACGGCAGCTTGCCGGGCTTGCGGATCGGAACGAAGCCGGCTCCCAGCCGGTGAGCGAGGAACGGCGCGAAGATGAACCCGCGCGACTCGATGCCCGCCACTTTGTCCACCCTCT
Source organism: uncultured Thermoanaerobaculia bacterium (assembly GCA_964469055.1). Classification (GTDB taxonomy): domain Bacteria; phylum Acidobacteriota; class Thermoanaerobaculia; order Multivoradales; family JAHEKO01; genus CAYXXN01. Next base: position 15,444 of record CAYXXN010000046.1, on the reverse strand, counting down.
CGCCGGCGAAGCGTCCGGCCAAGGCGTCGAGGACGCGTCGCAGGCCTGCGGGGTCCTTCAGTAGGGTCGTGATGTCGTAGAAGTTGATGCCGGGGTGCGGGAAATCGGGGACCTCCCGGATCAGCGCCTTCAGGTCGTCCACGACGCAACCCTCCTATCTCGCCTCGCCCGAGGCACTCCAACCGTGTCGTCCCAGGAGCGGCACGAAGCTCACCTCTTCGGCCACCGTCCGCTGGAAGCCCCGGCGCAGCCGGCGATACGCCACCAGCTGCTGGCGGTGGCGCTCACCCTCCGGCAACACCAGCCGGCCGCCGGCCGTCAGCTGAGCCAGCAGCGGCGGCGGCGGTGCCGGGGCCCCCGCGGTGACCAGGATGCGGTCGAACGGCGCCGCCTCGTTCCACCCGACGGTTCCGTCGAAGGTCTGGATCTTCACGTTGTCGAGCCGCAGCGAGGCCAGGCGCCGGATCGCACCCCGCGCCAACTCGCCCAGGATCTCCAGGGAGTAGACGCGTCGCGCGAGGTGGGCGAGCAGGGCCGTCTGATAGCCCGAGCCGGTGCCGACCTCCAAGACCGAGTGATCCTCTCCCACGGCCAGCAGCTCGGTCATGCGCGCGACGACCCACGGCTGGGAGATCGTCTGGCCGGCGGAGATGGGAAGCGCCCGGTCGGTGTAGGCCTGGCCGCGCAGATGCTCGCGCACGAACAGGTGGCGAGGCACGGCGCCGATGGCCTCGAGTACTCGTCGATCGCGGATGCCTTGGTCTTCCAGACGCCGCACCATTTCCTGGCGCAAGTAGCCGTAGCCCCGACTCACGCGTCCTCGATGCCCGTGTCGCCGTCGAGTCGTTCGCGCAGCCAGCCGTAGGAGTCCAGGCCGCGATAGTCCGTCAGGTCGAGGTGCAGCGGGGTCACCGAGACGAAGCCCGCAGCGATGGCTCCGTAGTCGGTACCATCCTCCTCCTGCCACTGCGGCGTGCCGGCGATCCAGAAGTACTTGCGGCCGTGAGGATCGAGCTTCTCGACCACGGACTGCTCGTAGATGCGCCGTCCCAATTTGGCCAGCCGCACCCCGCGGTAACGCTCGGCGGGAAGATTGACGTTCAACAGCAGGTCACGGGGCAACGGCTGGCTGAGGAGGGCCTCCACGAAACGTCGCGCGAAACGGGCGGCGCGGGCGAACGAGAAACCTTGCGCCACCTCTTGACTGAAGGCGACGGAGGGAATGCCGAGGAGCGTGCCCTCGAAGGTCGCGCTCACCGTCCCCGAGTAGGTCACGTCGTCGCCCAGGTTGACGCCGAAGTTGATGCCGGAGCAAATGAGGTCCGGCCTGCGCTCCTTCATCAACCAGAGCACGGCCAGGTTGACGCAGTCCGTCGGCGTGCCGTCGACCGAGAACGTGCGCTCCTCCAGCTGCCGCATGCGCAGCGGCCGATGCAGGGTCAGGGAGTGGCCGGTCGCGCTCTGCTCGCGATCGGGCGCCACGACGAAGACCTCAGCGATCGGGCGCAGCGCCTCGGCGAGGAGCTTGACCCCTTCCGAGTAGACCCCGTCGTCGTTGGTGACGAGGATTCGCGTCATGGGGAGGCGACCGCGGGGCCGAGGTACTTGTCGACGAGCAGAGCCAGCCGCCTGTGCGTCGCCGCCGGGACCTGCGCCGGATCGGTGATCAGGGCGCTGGCGAGCGCCCGGCGGCATCCACAGCCCGGAGCGTCCGGCAGCGCGCGCAAGGCCCCGCGCACGACCTCTTGGGCCATGGCGGCGTTCCGGCCCAGCGCCGCCAGCACCGCGTCGACGCTCACCGCCTCCTCCTCGTCGTGCCAGCAGTCGTAATCGGTGATCATCGCCAGGGTCGCGTAGCAGATTTCCGCCTCCCGGGCGAGTTTGGCCTCCGGCGCGTTGGTCATGCCGATCACGTCGACGTCCCACCGGCGATAGAGCTCCGACTCGGCGCGGCTCGAGAACTGGGGTCCCTCCATACAGAGATAGACGCCGCCGTCGTGGACCGTCGCGCCGGCGGCTCGACAGGAGGAGGCCAGGACGGCACGGAGGTCCGGACAGACGGGCTGCGCCATCGAAACGTGCGCCACCAGGCCGTCGCCGAAGAAGGTCGTCTCGCGCCGGCGAGTCCAATCGATGAACTGAGTGGGCAAGACGATGTCCATCGGCCGGTAGGCGAGCTTCATCGAGCCCACCGCCGAGACCGAGACCAAGGTCTGGACTCCCAGGCTCTTGAACGCCCAGAGGTTCGCCCGGTTGTTGATCTCGCTCGGCAAGAGACGATGACCGCGCCCGTGGCGTGCCAGGAAGGCGACGGACCGACCTTCCAGCTCGCCCACGACGAAAGCGTCCGAGGGCGATCCGAACGGCGTCTCCACCCGACGCTCCTCGGCCGCCCCGAGCCCGACCATGGCGTAGAGGCCACTGCCCCCGATCACGCCGACCTCGACTTGGCTCATCCGACCTCCCTCCGGCGAGCGTCGATCTCGTCGCGAATCGAGAGCGCCGTCGCCAGCGCCTGGCGGGCCTCGGCCCCGGAGACCACGCGGTCGCTCCGTCCCCGGCAGGCGCGTACGAAGGCCACGAGCTCCCGCTCGAGCGGCTCGGCGGGCGTCACCGGCACCTGGATGGGCTCGATCCGGCGAGTGTCTCCATCCTCCACCAGGCGGAAGCCCTTGATGTCTTGGGCCACGTAGTCCAGGGAGTAGTAGCTGCGCCCCGCGAAGAGCCGGAGCTTGCGCACCTTCTCCGCCGAGACGCGCGAGGCCGTCACGTTGGCCACGCAGCCCGAGGCGAAGCTCAGCCGGGCATTGGCGATGTCCACCTGGTCCGAGAGGACCCGCACGCCCGTCGCCCGGACCTCCGTCAGCGGCGAGGAGTCGAGGGCATGCAGGATCTGCAGGTCGTGGATCATCAGGTCCAGGATGACGTCGATGTCGAGGCTCCGCGGGCTGAACGCCGCGAGCCGCTCCACCTCGATGAAGCCCGGGGTCGTCCCCAACTCGACCAGAGCCTGCACCGCGGGGTTGAAGAACTCGACGTGGCCGACCGCCAGCACGCGGTCCGCGACAGCGCTCAACAGCTCGTCCGCCTCGGCCAGACTGCTCGCCACGGGCTTCTCGACCAAGAGGTGGCGGCCCGCGGCGAGCATCTCGCGGCCGAGGCGCGCATGCTCGACGGTGGGCACGGCGAGCACCACGGCTTCGACCTCCGCCACCAGCGCCGTGAGATCGGCGAAGACGCTAGTGCCGTGCTCGGCGGCCACGGCCGCGGCGGCCTCGGGGCGAGAGTCGTAGACGCCGCGCAGGTCCGCCTCCGGCAGGCGGGAGAGCAGGCGCACGTGGTGGCGACCCAGCGCGCCGGTGCCGACGACCCCGATCCGGAGTCGGCGACCGGCCTCAGTCGCCACCACCGCCTCGGCTGCCCCGCCGTCCGGGGAGCGACTTGATGACGCCCCGCTGGGACGCCGCGACGAAGTCGATCAGGTAGTCGACCTCTGCATGGCCGCCGAGCTCGTCCCGGAGCCGGTCGATGGCCTGCCGCGTGTGCAGTCCGCTGCGGACGAGAATCCGCAACGCCCGATCGAGCCGTGCGATCGCGTCCGGGGCGAACCCCTTGCGCTCCAGACCGACCCGGTTGAGACCGTAGAACGCCGGCTTGTGGCCAACCGTCTTGGCATAGGGCAGCGCGTCTTGAGTGATGACCGAGTACCCGCCGATGTAGGCGTAGCGACCGACACGGCAGAACTGGTGCACGGCGCTGTAGGCGCCGATCACGGCGTCGTCGTCGACCTGCACGTGACCGGCCAGGGTGCCGCCGTTGCTGAAGATCGTGCGACTTCCCACGACGCAGTCGTGGGCGACGTGCGTATAAACCATGAACAGATTCTCGTCGCCGATCGTGGTCCGTCCGCCCCCCTTGCCGGTGCCGCGGTGCACGGTGCTGAACTCACGGAAAACGTTGCGCGCGCCGATGACGAGTCGCGTCGGCTCGCCGGCGTACTTCAGGTCCTGCGGATCGAAGCCGAGGCAGGCCTGAGCCGAGACTCGGTTGGCCGGGCCGAGCTCCAAGGGGCCCCGGAGCTGCGCTCCGGCGTCGATCCGACAGCCTTCACCGACGACGACCTCTGCGCCGATCACCGCGTGCGGTCCGACCTCGACGCCGTCCGCCAGCTCGGCCGCGGGATCGATGACCGCGGAGGGGTGGATCGAGCGGCCCACGTGCGCGGTCCGTCAGCGGTCGACCATGGCCGACGAGATGACCGCTTCGGCGACGACCTCGCCGTCCACGAGCGCGCGCGCTTCGAGCTTGGAGTGCCGTTCGCGCAAGCGCAACACCCGCACCTCGTAGCGCAGCTGGTCTCCCGGAACGACGGGACGACGGAAGCGAGCCCGCTCGATGCCGGTGAACAGCAGCAGCTTCGAGGCGCGGTCGGCGCGTTCGTGGATCAGCAGGATGCCGCCGGCCTGCGCGAGGCCCTCGACGACGAGCACTCCGGGCATGACCGGATCGCCGGGGAAGTGCCCGTTGAAGAAGGGCTCGTTGACCGTGACGTTCTTGAGCGCCAGGATCCGCCGTCCCGGCTCGAGCTCGAGCACCCGGTCGACGAGCAGGAAAGGGTAGCGGTGCGGGAGCACCGCAAGGACGCCTCGGATGTCGATCTGAACTCCAGCCGTCACGTCTTCTCGCCCTTCCCCGCGGTCAGCGCCGCGATCCGGCGTTCCAACTCGCGAACCCGTTCCGCGAGCTCGGCGAGCCGCCCTACCATGACTTGCTGCCGTTTCCAGGCGCCCAGGTCGCCGGCCGGAATCCCCGCCACGCGCTCCCCGGCTTCGGCACCGCGCAGCAGCGCCGACTTGGTCGCCACCACGACTCCGTCTCCGACCTCGACGTGGCCGATGATACCGGACTGGGCTGACAGGACGACGCCGTCGCCCAGCTTGGTGCTGCCCGCAATGCCGCTCTGCGCCACGAGTAGACAGCGCTTTCCCACCTTGACGTTGTGCGCCACCATCACCAGGTTGTCGATCTTGGTGCCGGCGCCGATACGGGTCTCTTCGAGCATGCCGCGATCGAGTGTGCTGTTGGCCCCGACCTCGACGTCCGCCTCGAGGACGGCCCGGCCGAGATGCGCCAGTTTGCGGTGCCCGCCCGGGCCCGAGGCGTATCCGTAGCCATCGCTGCCGAGCACGACCCCAGCGTGGAGGATCGTCCCCTCGCCCACTTCGCTGCCGTCGTAGAGCACCACGCCAGGGTGGAGCACCGCCCGCGCCCGGAGGAGACAGTCCCGGCCCACGACCACGTGCGCGTGGACGAGGACCCGCGCCTCGATCCGCGTCCCGGCGCCGATCACCGAGTACGGACCCACGCTCGCCTCGGCGTCGACGACGGCATCCGGCGCGACGATGGCCGTCGGGTGGACTCCTGGCGGCGGCTGGGGTTGCGGATCGAACAGCGGCAGGAGATCCGCCAGCGCGCTGTAGGGGTCGGCCACGATGATGCGGTCCTGCGGCAGGTCGACGTTCTCGGGCCCCACCAAGAGAGCTCCGGCGCGGGAGCGTTGGGCCGCGCCGCGCAGCCGGCGCCCGACCACGAACGACAGGTCCGCTGGGCCGGCGGTCTCCAGGGCGCGGATGGCCTGGATCTGACGCTCGCCATCGCCCTGCAGCTCCGCACGGAGCAGTTCGGCCAGGGCCCCCAGGCGGTGCGCCAAGAGCTAGCTCCCGGCCGGCGCCGGCACCGTGTCGAAACGCTCCAGGATCTCGTCGGTGATGTCCACGCTGTCGACGGCAAACAGGAGCCCGCTCTGGAACTTGTTGAAGACCAAGGTGTAGCCCCTTTCCTGGGCGATGGTGGCGATCAACGGGATCACCCGCTCCTCGATCTTCCCGAAGGCCTGTGCCCTCTCTTGCTGCAGCTCTCGCTCGGCGTCGTCCTGCAGGCGTCGTAGCTCGATGAGTCGATCTTGAAGGCCCTTCTCCAGCTCGAGCTGCCGCTCCTCGGACAAAGACAACCGCCCCTCCTCGAGCCGTTGCCGCAGATCACTGATCTCGGTTTGCTTGCCCTCGATCTCACCCTGTTTCTGCTGGCCGAGCGCGCGCAACCTCTCCAGCGCCTCCTGCCCAGCCCGCGACTCGCCCAGCAATCGCTGCACGTCGATGACGGCGATCTGCAGGGGCGTCTGAGCGGCGGCGGGCAGCGTCGCGGCGAGTCCCGTGCCGCTGAGTGCTGCCGCCAGCATCACGGCGCGCGCACGCGCCATGGTCGAAAACTTCATGGCTTCTCCTCCTTCGATGGTCGCTTCCGCATCGCGCTCAGAAGCTCGGCCCGATGCTGAATCGGAATGCTTCGAAATCGTCTCCGGGCAGCTCGTCGAGGTTCTGCGCGTAGATGAAGCGCAGCGGCGCCCCGAGCAGAGGCACGTTGACCTGCAGCTCGAACCCGCCGGTGGTCCGCACCCCGCCCAGGTCGATGCCCTGCTCCTCGGCCCAGACGTTGCCGGCGTCGACGAAGGCGAGGAGCCGGAAGGGCCCCCCCAGGAGGACGTGATACTCGAGGTTCGCCAGCAAGGAGCGCTCGCCGCCGACGAGCAGGCTGTTCTCGTCGCGGACGATGCGGCCCGCGGCGTCCCGTACCGTGATCGAGCGCGCCCGGTGGCCGCGCAAGCTGGTCTCCCCGCCGAGGTAGAAGCGGTCGTTGTAGAAGAGCTCGCCGTCGCCAGTATTCTCGATCAGGCCAGCCTCGAGGTTGACGGCGAACAGCGTCTGCGGTCGCTTGCTGACCGGCCGGAACAGGCTGAAGTTGGCCCGCGGCCGCACGAAATCGCTGTTGCCTCCGAGGACGCCGCCCGCGTAATCGACGCCGAAGTTGTAGCCCATTCCGCGAGTGGGCCACAGCCGACTGTCTCGTTTGTCGAAATCGTAGCCGAGGCGCAACACCGCTGCGTTGCGTTCGAACTCGAGCGGCGCTCCCGGAACTTCCGGCGTCGTCGGGTCGGCGTCATGGTCCACGAAGCGGAACCGGGTGTCGAAAGAATCGAAGCGCGAGTAGCTGAGCGAGGCGTTCTGGAACAGGCCGAGTCGCCGGCCGTAGGTCAGCACGCCACCCTTCGTCTCCTGCTGCACTCGCTCACCGAGATATTCGAGGTCGCTGTCGCGTATGAAGACCTGCCCCCCCAGGCTCTGCGGCCGGTCGAGGAACCAGGGCACGGTATAGGAGATGTCGAAGACATCCTGCCGCCCGCCGCTCTGGAGGTTGACGCCCAGGGTCTCCCCCCGGCCGAGGAAGTTCCTCGTGCGGAAGGCCAGCTGCCCGAAGAAGCCGTCGAGCTCGCTGTAGCCGGCCCCGAACTGCAGCTCGGTGCGGTCTCCCTCCTCGCCGCGGATCAACAGGTCGGCCGTCTGCCCCTCGGTGTCGAAGTCGAACTCCACCGGGTTCTCTTCGTCGACTTTGAAGAACTCGAGCTGGCGGATGCGCAACAGGCTGTTCTTGAGCGCCCCCGAAGACAGGATGCGACCCTCGGCGATGCCGAGCTCGCGCCGGATCACCTTGTCGCGGGTACGGGTGTTCCCCTCGAATTCGATCCTGCCGATCTTGAACTGATCGCCCTCGTCCACCGCGATGACGACATCGGCCGTCTCGCCATCGCGTTCGACCAGGTCGGACTCGACGCGGGCGAACAAGTAACCGGTGTTCTTGTAGACTTCCTCCACCGCGGTGACGCCCTCGTCGATGGCGTTGGAGCGCAGCCAACCGCCGCGCGGCCGACGAAACATGCCGAGCAGGAGGTCGTCGTCGAACTTCTCGTTGCCCTCGATCCGGATCTCCCCCAGGCGCCACCGCTGCCCTTCTTCGATGGGGATGGTCAACACCAAGCGGCGCTTGGCCTCGGCCGCCCCGGCCGAGCTCGAACCGATGTCGATCTGCGGCTCGCCGATCACGAGGTTCTTGTAGCCGGCCTGTCGGTAGATCTCGCGCACCTTGTCGAGATCCTCCTGGAACTCGGCTTCGTCGAAGAGGTCGCGGCGGAGCAACCGCGTGATCAACCCGCTCTCCTTGGTCTTGCGCATCGCGAAGCGCAGGCGGGCGTCGCCGAAGACCGTGTTGCCCTCGAAGTCGATCTCCTGGATGCGGACCTTGTCGCCCTCGTCCACCGTGAAGGTGACGCGGTAGCTCGCGTCCGGCTGTTGCTCGACTCGGAAGCTGGCATCGGCGAGCCGGTAGCCCTTCTCGGCGTACATGCTCTCGATGGCAGCCCTCAGCCGGTAGACCTCCGCGTAGTTGAGGGGGTCTCCTTCCTGTACGCGGATCAGGTCGCGGGAGACGCGTTCGTTGATGTCGGTGCGCTCCAGCCGTTTCAGCCCGACGTACTCGATGGCGGAGAGGGTGGGTCGCTCCTGTACGCGGATCCGCAGGACGACGCCACCGGCGACCTCCTCGGTCTCCACCTGGATGTCCTCGATCAGGCCACGCTCCCAGAGGCGATGGATGCGCTCGTTGAGCGAGGCAGCGTCGAGGGCCGCCTGCGGGTCGAGCCCCAGGTAGAAGCGCAGCGTGCCCTCGCTCAAGGTGGTGAGGCCCTCGATCGTGATGCCGATCACGGCATGCCCCTCGTAGGTCTGAGCCGCGGCTGGCCCGGCGACGGCGAGGGCCCCGAGCAGGGCGATAGCGCTCCACCGGGCCACGATGGCCGGCGCGGAGGGCCACGCCGCCGTCACCTGCCTAGGGGAGTCCATACGGCCCTGCGGCCTTTGCAAGATTCGCTCCATCCGCTCGAATTCTAGGCCGGATTCCGGGCACTCGGGACAGCCGGACCCGCTGCCGCGAGCTCTCGGTCGCCGCCCCCGTGCATGGTCAACGTCAGCCCGTCCCCGAGGAGAGCGATCCGAATGCACTCGATCGCCTCGCCGGGATGACCGATGAGCAGCTCCGAGACGGCGTCCTGCACGTGGCGTTGGATCGTCCGCCGCAGCGGGCGGGCACCGACCGACGGATCGATGCCGGCCGCGCGCAGCAGCCATTCCTTGGCCGGCTCCTCGATCTCCACTCGCAGACCGCGTTCGCCGAGCGTGGCGTTGATGTCGTCGATCAGGAGGTCGACGATCTGCAGGAGCTCGCGCTCGCCCAGGGGCCGGAAAACGATAGCCTCGTCGACGCGGTTCAAGAACTCGGGCCGAAAGGCGCGCTGCAGCTCCGCCGTGATCTCCTGGCGCACACGCTCGAAGGTGCGCTCGGCGTCGACCTCCTGGAAGCCCATGCGACCACCGCGCGTGATGAGGTGGCTGCCGAGGTTCGAGGTCATCAGCACCAAGGTGTTCTTGAAATCGACCCGGTTGCCGTAGGCATCCGTCAGGATGCCGTCCTCGAGGATCTGCAGCAGGAGATTGAGCACGTCGGGATGGGCCTTCTCGACCTCGTCGAAGAGCACGACCGAATACGGATGCCGGCGCACTCGCTCGGTCAACTGGCCACCCTCGTCGTGGCCGATGTAGCCCGGCGGCGACCCGATCATCTTGGACACGGTGTGCTTCTCCATGTACTCGCTCATGTCGAAGCGGACGAGGGCATCCTGGGTGCCGAAGAGGAACTCGGTGAGCTGCCGCGCCGTCTCCGTCTTGCCAACTCCGGAAGCGCCCAGGAAGATGAACGAGCCCACAGGAAGCTGCGGGCTGGCGACGCCGAGCCGCGAGCGGCGGATCGCCCGGCTGATCGCGTTGATGGCCTGATCCTGGCCCACCACTCTGCGACGCAGGGTCTCTTCCATCGTGCGCAACTTCTCGGCTTCGTCGCTCTCCAGGCTCGTCGCCGGGATGCCCGTCCAGGAAGCGATGACTTCCTCGATGTCCCGCTTGGTGACCTCGAGCACGCCCTCCTCGTCGGTGACCCCGCGCATCCGCTCGACATCTTCGCGCAGCTCGATCTCGCGCTCCCGGAGATAAACCGCGCGGTCGAAATCCTTGTCCGAGATCGCCGCCTTCATCTCGCGAATGACCTCGTGGATCTCGGTCTCGAGGCGGCGCAGGTTCTGGGTGTCACGGACGCGACGCAACTTCACCTTCGCTCCTGCCTCGTCGATGACGTCGATGGCCTTGTCCGGCTGTTGGCGATCCGTGATGTAGCGCGTCGATTGGTAGATCGCCGCGCGCAAGGCGCCCTCCGAGTAGCGCACCTTGTGGAAGGCCTCGTAGCGTTCTTTGACGCCGGCCAGGATGCTGTAGGTCTCGTCCTGACTGGGCGGCTCGATCTGGATCGCCTGGAACCGCCGCAGCAAGGAGCGGTCCTTCTCGATGTACTTGCGGTACTCGCGCAGGGTGGTCGCGCCGATGCAGGAGATCTCCCCGCGCGACAGCGCGGGTTTGAGGATGTTGGCCGCGTCGAGGGATCCCTCCGCGGAGCCGGCACCGATCAAGGAGTGGATCTCGTCGATGAAGATGATGACGTCCGGGTTCTCGGTCAGCTCCTTCAAGATCCCCTTCAGGCGCTCTTCGAACTGGCCGCGGTACTTCGTCCCGGCCACGACCAGCGAGAGATCCAGCGCGAGGAAGCGCTTCTTGGCGAGGACGTGCGGCACGTTGCCCTGGGCGATGCGCTGCGCCAGGCCCTCGACGATCGCGGTCTTGCCCACCCCGGGCTCCCCGAGGAGGATGGGGTTGTTCTTGGTTCGACGCGAGAGAATCTGGATGATGCGCTCGACCTCCCGCTCGCGGCCGATGAGCGGGTCGAACGTGCCCTGCGCGGCGAGCACCGTCAAGTCTCGCGCGTACTCGGAAAGGTAGGGAAGCTCCTTCTCCTGGTCGGCGGCTTCGCGATCCTTGACGATCGCCAACACTTCCTCGCGCAAGTTGTAGAGCTCGACCCCGTGCCGAGCGAGCAGCCGCTGCGCCGTGCAACCGTCGACTCGCAGGGTGCCGATGAGCAGGTGCTCGGAGCCGACGCTGGCGTGCAGCATGCTCTCGGCCTCGTGCGAGGCGTAGGCGAGGATCTTCTTCGACTCCTCGGAAAGGGGCAGCTCGGCCGTCGAAGAGATCCGCTCGACGAACACCCGCTCCCCTTCGATCTCCCGCCGCAGCACCTCAGCCTTCACCTGGAAGCGGCGCAGCAGCTCGCTCACGGTCTCCTCGCCTTCGCGCAGGATCCCCAGGAGAACGTGCTCGGACTCGATCACCCGACTGCCGAGCTTGCTCGCCTCGTAGCGGGCGAAGAAGAGGGCGCGACGCGCTTTCTCGTTGTACTTCTCGAACATCGCCGAGCCGAGGCGGAGGGGTCGGCTCGCGGCTACACCGACCGGAGATAGCCCCCGTCGAGCCGCAGGACTCTAGCACAGCGCCCCGCGATCTCCGGGTTGTGGGTGACGACGATCGCCGTCGTGCCGTGCCGTCGCTGCAGATCGAGCAAGAGAGCGAAGACCCGCTCGGCGCTCTCCGGATCGAGGTTCCCCGTGGGCTCGTCGGCGAGCAGCAGCGGCGGCTCGAGGAGGAGAGCCCGGCACAGCGCCACGCGCTGCCGTTCGCCGCCGGAGAGCTCGCTCGGGTAGTGCGCCGCGCGGGCTGTCAGCCCCACCTCTTCCAGCAAGGCCTCGGCGCGCGGCGCCAAGCTCCTCATCGCACGCCCGGCGATGCGGCCGGGCAGGACAACGTTCTCGAAGGCGGTGAAGTCGGCGAGCAGCTCCTGGAACTGGAACACGAAGCCGATCGTGGCGTTGCGGAAGGGTGCCAGCGCGGTCCTCGGCAACTCGTTCAAGGTCGCGTGGCCGACGCGAATGGTGCCGGCGTCCGGCACGTCCAACGCCCCGAGCAGGTGGAGGAGCGTCGACTTACCGGCCCCGGACGGGCCGACGATCGCCACGAGCTCGCTGGCGGCCACCGCCAGGTCGACGCCTCGCAGCACCTCGACCCGGCGCTCACCGTCGCGGTAGGCCTTCCAGAGGCCGCTCACCTCGACGGCGACGCTCATCTCTGGAGCGCCTCACTGGGCTCTAGGGCAGCGGCCCGCCGGGCCACGACCGCGGCGCAGGCGAGGACGACCGCGGCGCTCGCCACCAGGACGAGCACCAGGTCCCACGGCTCCACCCGAAACGGCACGTGGCTGACAAAGTACACCTGCTCGGGAAGCCGGAGCACTGCGAAGCGATCCAGCGCCCAAGCCAGGAGGGCGCCCACCGCCACGCCCAGCGCCAGGCCGCGCCCCGCCAGCAGGGTCGCCAGCCACAGGAAGGCCCTCTGGACGGCGCCGGGGCTGGCGCCCATGGCGGCCAGCATGCCGACCTCCCGGCGCTTGCTCGAGAGCAGCAGCAGCAGGCCACAGAGCAGCGAGAGCGAGGCCACGACCACGATCAGGAAAATGGCGGCGAAGGTCACCGACTTCTCGAGGCGCAGGGCGAAGAGAAGGCCGCGATTCAGGTCCTGCCAAGTGCGCACGTCGCTGCCGGCCGGTAGCACCGACTGCAAGCGCCCCGCGAGCTCGACGGCTCGGTCGAGGTCGTCGAGTGCCACCTGCAGCCGGAGGGACCCTTCGCCCAGCAAATTCATCGCCTCCTCGAGAGGTAGGGCGACGACGTCGAGATCGGCCGTGCGACCGCTGACGAACGTGCCCGCCATCGAGAGGCGACGCGACCGCGGCTGCAGCCCGAACGGCGTCATCGCGGGTCGGTTGGAGGCGAGCTCGAGGGCGTCCCCGGGGGAAAGGCCCCAAGCCTCGGCCAGGCGGTCGCCGACGTAGAGGCCCGGGCGCCGATCGCTCGCTCCCGGGAAGGTCGGCGGCAACTCGCCCTCGTAGCCGGCGAGCTCCACCGGCCGCACTCGCCCCTCGCCGACCGCCCACCCCCGGCCGGAGACCACGCGGAGCACGCGGGCAGGCGCCGCTAAGCTCGCCACCGTGGACGCCGCGGCGTCGACATCTCCACCCGGCGGCAGCTCGATCTCCAGCGGTGGGGTGCGGGCCAGAATCTCGCTCTTGAGCGCCTGCTGAAAGCCGGCCAGCAAGGCCAACGCCAACACGAGGGCCGCGGCGCCCAGGGCGATCCCCGCCGTTGCCGTCACGGCGAGGAAGCGCACAAAGGCGTCGCGCCGGGTGCTGCGCAGGTAGCGCCGGGCCAGCAGGAGCGGCAGCGGCGCGTCGAGGCCCGAGCCCGCGAAGATCACGCCTCCGCGTCGTCTCCCTCGGGCCGCAAGGCCGGAAAGAGGATCACGTCGCGAATCGACGGGGCGCCGGTGAACAGCATCACCAGCCGATCGATCCCGATGCCCTCTCCGCCTGCCGGCGGCATCCCGTGCTCCAGCGCTCGCACGTAGTCGTGGTCGAAACGATGCGCCTCCTCGTCGCCGCGGGCTCGGGCGGCGAGCTGCTCGTGGAAGCGTGCGGCCTGCACGTCCGGATCGTTGAGCTCGCTGAAGGCGTTCGCGAGCTCCATGCCGCCGGCGTAGAGCTCGAAGCGGTCCGTGAAGCGCGGATCCTCCGCATTGGCCTTGGACAACGGCGAGACTTCGACCGGGAGCTGGGTGATGAAGGTGGGCTGCACGAGGCGGTCCTCCACCGTCGCCTCGAACAAGGCCATCAGGCCGAGGCCGTAGCCAGCGCTCGGCGGCAGCTCGACGCCGCGCCGCTCGGCGGCGCGCCGAATGCCTTCGACATCCTCCGACTCGGAAAGCGGGACGTCGGCGAAACGCAGGAGCGCCTCCCTCACCGTCAGGCGCGGCCAATCGCCGGCCAAGTCCACGGCCGCTCCTTTCCACTCGACGCGCGTCGATCCGAGCACGTTCTCCGCCAGACCGCGCAGCACCTCCTCCGTGAAGTCCATCAGATGGCGGTAATCCACGTAGGCCCAGTAGAACTCGAGCATCGTGAACTCGGGGTTGTGCTGCGTGGAGATGCCCTCGTTGCGGAAGCTGCGGTTGATCTCGTAGACCCGGTGCAGACCGCCGACCAGCAGGCGCTTGAGGTAGAGCTCCGGCGCGACGCGCAGGTAGAGGTCGAGGCCGAGGGCGTTGTGGTGGGTGACGAACGGGCGAGCGACCGCGCCGCCCGGCACGGGCTGCATCATGGGGGTCTCGACCTCGAGAAAGCCCCGTCCGTCGAGTGCCTCCCGCAACCCCCGCACCAGTCGAGCTCGCGTCTCGAAGACGCGCCGCGAGTCCGGGTTCACGGCGAGGTCGAGATAGCGCCGTCGATAGCGTTGCTCGACGTCCGCCAGGCCGTGCCACTTCTCGGGCAGCGGGCGCAGCGCCTTGGCCAGCAAGGACAGACGCCGCACCTGGAGCGTGAGCTCGCCGGTCCGGGTCCGCATCAGGCCGCCCTCGGCGCCGATGTAGTCCCCGAGGTCGAGGTGCTCGAGAATCCGGCGCGTCGCCTCGTCCACGTCGGCCTCCCGCATCATCAGCTGCAGTTTGGCCGCGCCGTCGTGGAGGTCGGCGAACTGCGTCTTGCCGTGGGTGCGTACTCCCCGGACTCGACCCGGCACGCGCAGCGACAGCGCCAGCCCCAGCAGCTCCTCCGCGGAGCGCCCGCCGTACTCGGCGTGCACCCCGGCCGGCTCGAGGTCGTGCTCGTAGCGGGCCGGGTAGACGTCGAAGCCGGCCGCGCGCAGCGCATCGCGCTTCCGACGGCGATGGGCGATCTGCTGGTCGAGCTCGCTCACGGGCCGCAACGATACAGCAGCGACCGGCGCCGGCAGCGCCCTGCTACCATGGCCCGCTGCGATGAACCGACATCACACCGAGCTGGCGCCGCAGGCCATCGGACCCTACGCTCAGGCCGTGTCGACGGACGGCTGGCTCTACACCTCGGGCCAGATCGGTCTCGACCCCGTGACGGGGCAACTGGCGGAGGGGTTCGAGGCCCAGGCTCGCCAGGTGCTGGCCAACCTCCGGGCCGTGCTGGCGAGCGCGGGATGCACGCCCGCCGACATCGTGAAGGCGACGATCTACCTCGCCAACCTGGCGCACTTCCCGACGATCAACGAGGTCTACGAGGCCTTCCTGGGCGATCACCGGCCGGCGCGCTCGACCGTGCAGGCGGCAGCGCTGCCGAAAGGCGCCCTCCTCGAGATCGACCTGGTGGCGAGGATCCCCCGCGGCGGCGCGGAGGCGCTACCCGCCGGCGTGTAGGGCGAGACCCTCAGCGAGAGGTGGAGCTCTCGCCCCCGCCGGGAGGGGCGCGCAGCTGGCGGTCGAGGAACTCGAGAACGGCGGCGTAGCCGCGCTCCCTGTTCGCCTTCTTCTCGAACCCGTGCCCCTCGTCGTCGAACACCAGGTACTCGACGGGCACGCCGTTGGCCCGGACGGCAGCCACGATGTCGTCGGACTCGGCCCGCAGCACCCGCGGGTCGTTGGCACCCTGGAGCACGAGCAGGGGTCGCCGGATGCTTTCCGCATGGAAGAGCGGCGAGATGCTCCGGAAGTACTCCTCGTCGGCGAAGTCGCCCATCTCTTTCTGGAGGGCCTCGCGGAAGGA
>CAYXXN010000045.1:0-18246 GCA_964469055.1 uncultured Thermoanaerobaculia bacterium | reverse complement strand
GGAGGCGAGCCGCGGCACGGGGGGTCCGGGGCGAGTAGCGGGCGCGCTGGATGTCGCCCTTTAGAGGTCTCAGCGACCGATCGCGCTGGCCGGCAAGGCCTCGTCGACTAGCATGATCGGGATGTCCGAGACGATCGGATAGACCAGGCCCGAGGCCGCGCAGTAGAGCCCCTCCTCGACCACCGGCTCCTCGTCGCGGAAGTGCTCGCGGTACTTGTCGGCGAGTTGGCGTCCCAGCTCCGGCGGCAAGGGGACCAGCTCTAGATCGCCCTTCGTCTTCGGGCAGACGAGGATCGCCAGGAGCTCGGGGTCGACGGGCACGGCGAGAAGCTAACATAGCCCGCCCTCCCGGGGACCCGCCCGAGCTCATGCGCCGACCCGTCCCCGCCGAGATGGCCTGCGCCCTGGCCGGCGGAATCCTCGTCGTTCTGGGTGCCTGGCTGCCCGTCCCGCCGGCCGTCCACCCGCTGTGGATCTACAAGGCGTGGGCCGGCAAAGTCGTCATCGCGGCGCTGGGCGCGCTCCTCCTGCTCGGGGCGTGGCGCTCGTGGCGCCAGCCGCGGCCCCTCCTCGCCGACCCGCGGCGGCGAGAGCGCCTGACGCGGCTGGCGCTGGCCGCCGGGGGAGCGCTCGTCACCATCGTCCTGGTCGAGGCGGCCCTGCAGTGGCTGAGCCCGCGGCCGCCGGAGAACTGGATCCGCCCGGACGAGCGCTTGCACCACGCCCAGAAGGCGAGCTTCTCGACCCGCTTCATCAGCCCGGAATGGAACACGGCCGTGGTGACCAACCGCCTCGGCCTGCGGGAGGTCGAGATCGGGCCCAAGTCGACGGGCACGACTCGCGTCCTCGTGCTCGGCGACTCCTACACCTTCGGCTACGGTGTCGAGGCCGGGGAAGCGTACCCGCAAGTCTTGGGCGCCCTGGTCCGCGAGGCCGCCCTGCCGGTCGAGGTCATCAATGCCGGCATCCCCTCGTACTCGCCGACTCTCGAGAGCCTCTGGCTGCGCGACGTCGGTCTTTCGCTCTCGCCCGACATCGTCGTGCTCGGCCTCGACATGTCGGACTTCCAGGACGACCTCTTCCTCGAGCCGTTGGTCGAGTGGGGGGAGGATGGCGAGCCCATGCGCGTGCGTCCGAGCCCGCGACCGGGCAGGTTCGCGCAAGGGTACAAGTCGCTCCTCCTCGTGCGCATGACCCGGTTCGCGACCGACGCGGTCTACAGCCGCCTGCGCTCGGGTGAGGAGTTCGAGGCGCCGCAGGTTCGCCAGCTCGTGCACAACCGGTTCGCGCTCACCCGCGGCGACATCCCCGAGGCGGAGGCCGCGCCACATTACGCGCGCACCTTCGGGTGGATCGAGCGAGCGCGCGCCCTCACCGCGGCCCGCGGCGTCCGGTTCCTGGTCCTGACCTATCCCTACGGTCACCAGGTGGCGACGAACGAGTGGGAGGGCGGGCGGCACCACTATGGCTTCGGCACGAGCAAGATCTACAGCGACGAGCCGGCCCGACGGCTCTGCGCTTGGGCCGCCGAGCGCCAGGTTCCCTGCCTGGATCTGTTCCCCGCCTTCCGCGCCGCCGCAGACGGTACGTTCTACCTCGACGGCGACGGGCACTTCACTCCCAAGGCCCACCGACTGGCGGCCGAGCTGCTCCTGGCACGGCTGCGTGAGCTCGGTTGGATCGGAGAGCCGACGGCAGAGAAAGACAAAGACCACTACTCTGGGTAGGGAAAAACCGACTCCCGCTCGGACGCCCCTGCTAGACTGCGTCACTGCCTCGCCGCGCCCGCCCGAGCCGTGCCTTCCGCCCTCCGCTGCCGTGCCTGCGACGCTTCGCTCGAGCGCGTGTTCTGCGACTTGAGGAGCTCGCCGCTCGCCAACTCCTACCTCGAGCCGGCCGACCTGCTGGCGGCCGAGGCGTACTATCCGCTGACCGTCTACGTCTGCGAGCGCTGCCTGTTGGTCCAGCTGCCCGAGAGCGAGAGTCCGGAGGCGATCTTCTCCGACTACGCCTATTTCTCTTCCTACTCGGATTCCTGGCTCGCCCACGCCCGCCGCTACGTCGAGGCCATGATCGAGCGCTTCGGGTTCGACGCCTCGAGCCGGGTCGTCGAGATCGCGAGCAACGACGGTTACCTGCTGCAGTACTTCGTGCAGCGGGGAGTCACCGTGCTCGGGATCGAGCCGGCGGCGAACGTCGCCGACGCCGCGATCGCGAAGGGCATCCCGACGCGCGTCGAGTTCTTCGGCGCGGAGTCGGCCCGCCGGCTGGTCGCCGACGGCCTGCAGGCCCACCTCCTGCTGGGCAACAACGTCCTCGCTCACGTGCCCAACCTGCGCGACTTCGTCGCCGGGCTCGCGATCGCCTTGGCGCCCCGCGGCGTGCTGACCTTGGAGTTCCCACACCTCGCACGGTTGATGGCCGAGAACCAGTTCGATACCATCTACCACGAGCATTTCTCCTATTTCTCGCTCGCCGTCGTGCGCCACGTCTTCGCCGAGCGAGGCCTCACCGTCTTCGACGTCGAGGAGCTGCCGACCCACGGCGGGTCGCTGCGCGTCTACGCCCGCCACACCGCCGATGACTCGAAGCCGGTCGGCGAGCGGGTCGAGGAGCTGCTCGCCCGCGAGGCCGCGGCCGGGCTCGATCGACTGGACGGCTACCTCGGTTTTGGGGGCAAAGTGCGCGAGGTCAAGCGCGCCCTACTCGAGTTTCTGATCGACGCGCGGCGCAAGGGCGAATCGGTCGTGGGCTACGGCGCAGCCGCCAAAGGCAACACGCTGCTCAACTACTGCGGCGCCGGCACCGATCTCGTCGACTATGTCGTGGACCGCAGCCCCCACAAGCAAGGACGCTACCTGCCGGGCAGCCGCATCCCGATCCACGCCCCGGAGCGCATCGCCGAGACCCGGCCGGACTGGGTGCTGGTGCTGCCGTGGAACCTGAAGGACGAGATCCTGCGGCAGATGGCCCACGTCCGCGACTGGGGCGGCCGCTTCGTCGTCGCCATCCCCGAGCTGACCGTGCTGCCATGAAGTTCCACCTCACGTCCATCCCAGGTGCCCACCGGGTCGAGATCGAGCCGATCGCCGACGAACGCGGTTTCTTCGCTCGCACCTTCTGCCGACGGGAGTTCGCGGCGGCGGGCCTGGCGACCGATTTCGTGCAGTCGAGCGTCTCCTTCAACCCCACCGTCGGCACGCTGCGAGGCCTCCACTATCAAGCCGCACCGCACGAAGAAACCAAACTGCTCTGGGTGACGAGGGGTCGACTATGGGACGTGCTCGTCGACCTGCGGCCGGACTCCCCCACGTACCGGCGGCACGCGGCCTTCACGCTGGCCGCCGACGAGCGCGCCGCGCTCTACGTGCCGCCCGGTGTCGCGCACGGCTTTCTCACCTTGGAGCCGGACACCGAGGTCTTCTACCAGATCTCCGAGTTCTTCCACGCCGAGGCGGCCCGCGGCGTGCGCTGGGACGACCCCACCTTCGGTATCCGCTGGCCGAGCGCGCCGGTGCTGATGTCCGAGCGCGACCGCTCCTACCCGGACTTCGAGGGTTGAGCGTGAGCGCGCGCACGCTTGCGGCGGCCCTCGCCGCGCTCGACCGCGAGCGCCTCGGACGGGAGATGCACGCGCTGGCGGCACGCCTCTACCCGATTCCGAGGAGCCTCACCGGCGAGGGAGTGCGCGCGACGCTGCGGATCCTCGGCGAGCGGATCCCGCTCCGGGTCGTCGAGGTCGCCAGCGGCACCCCGGTGCTCGACTGGACGGTGCCCCGCGAGTGGAGCTTGCGCGAGGCGTGGATCGCCGGACCCGACGGCCAGCGGATCGTGGACGCGGCGCGGAACAACCTTCACGTGGTCGGTTACAGCGTGCCGGTCCGCACGAAACTGCCGCTCGCCGAGCTGCAGGAGCACCTGCACTCGCTCCCCGAGCAGCCCGACCTCATCCCCTACCGCACGTCGTACTGGGCCGAACGCTGGGGCTTCTGCCTGCCCCACCGGCTGCGCGAGACGCTTCCTGACGGCGAGTACGAGGTGCACATCGATGCGACCCTCGCACCCGGACACCTCACGTACGGCGAACTGCTGTTGCCGGGCACGAGTGAGCGCGAGTTTCTGGTCTCCTGTCACGTCTGTCATCCGTCGCTCGCCAACGACAACCTCTCGGGGATTGCGGTGGCGACGTTCCTCGCCGAGCTCATCGGGAGGCTCGAGCGCCGTTGGTCTTATCGCTTCCTGTTCATCCCCGGCACGATCGGCTCGATCGTGTGGCTGGCCGCGAACCGCGGGCGCGCCGGCCGCGTCCGAGCCGGCCTGGTGGCCGCCAACTTGGGCGACGGGGGGAGCTTCCACTACAAGAAGACCTGGCAGGGAAACGCCCTGATCGACCGGGCGGTCGTTCGAGCCCTGCGCCGGCTGGGTGAGGCCGTGACGGTCGAGGAGTTCGTTCCCTACGGCTACGACGAGCGGCAGTACGCCTCACCGGGGTTTCGCTTGCCGGTGGGGTCGCTCACCCGCACGCCCTACGGCCGCTACCCCGAGTACCACACCTCGGCCGACGACCTAGGCTTCATCCGGCCCGGATCGCTCGCCGGGTCGCTCGCCGCCTACCTGGCGGTGGTGGCCGAGCTCGAGGGCGCGCGTCTCTACCGCAGCCTCGCCCCGGAGGGCGAGCCGCAACTCGGCCGGCGAGGTCTCTATCGGAGCCTAGGCGGGAGCGACCACGGCCGCGAACGCGAGCTGGCGCTGCTCTGGGTGCTGAGCCTGGCGGATGGCGAACATTCGCTCGTCGATGTCGCCGAGCGCTCGGGGCTCCCGCTCGGCGAGGTGGAACAGGCGACCGCGGACTTGCTCAAGGCTCGGCTGCTGGCCGAGGCGGACTGACGGAACAGGATGGAGCCACGACCTTGCTGCCGGCCGGCACGTCGGCCGTCACCACGGCGTTGGCGCCGATGAAGCAGCCGTCGCCGATGTGGATCGGGCCGAGGACCGCGGCATGGGCTCCCACGAACACCCCGTCACCGAGAGTGGGCATCTCCGCTCGATGCCGCGGGCTCGAACCGCCGATCGTCACCCCATGAACGAAATGGGCGTTGCTTCCTACCTTCACCCGATTCCCGATCACCAGACCGACGCCGTGGCCGATCATCAGCCCGGGGCCGACTTCGGCGGCAGGGGCGATATCGACACCCGTCCACGCGATCGAGACCTTGTGCAGCAGCGCCGGCACCACGGCGATCCGGCGGCGCCGGAACCAGTGGGCCAGACGGTACAGGATCACCGCCTGGTAGCCGTTTTCGAAGAGCAGCGACTCGAGGACGTACCAGGGCGCCCGCTTGGTCTTGATCTCGCGCAGCCGCCGCGTGTCGGCGACGAGGTTGGCGAACATCAGGCGGCCTCCCGCGACGGCTCCCAGCGTGGCGGAGGGGCAAGCGGCACGCGCAAGCCCGCCCAAGCGCCGCGCAGTTTGGCGAGCGCCGCCGCCTGGTTGCCGCGCGGCAACTCCCGCAGGAAGGCGATGGGGACGGACACGGCCAAGAACGCGAGGAAGCTACACCACTGGCGGAGGCTCGCGTAGCGGCGCACGTAGATCACAGTGCTCCGCCCCGTCTGGTAGGTCCGCCCCGCCCGGTAGCCCCCCGTCGTGTGGGAGACCATGTGCCACAGGACGGCCCGCGGCGCGTACCAGCAGCGCCACCCGCGGCGCTTCATCCGCGTGCACCAGTCGGCATCTTCGCAGGAGACGAAGTAGACGGGATCGAACAGACCCACCTCGCGCAGCACCGAAGCGCGGAGCAAGGCGGCGCAGCCGTTGACGTAGTCGACTTCGCCCGGCTCGTCGAACTGCCCGCGGTCGATCTCGCCCATCCCCCGCTCCCGGGTCACGGCCTCGCGGAAACGCAAGATCCCGCCGGCCGACCAAATGCGCTTTCGGTCACCGTAGTAGTAGGCCTTCGGTCCCACGCAACCGATCCGTGAATCCCCTTCCCCTACCCGGATCAGTTCCTCAAGCATTGCCGGATCGACCTCGATGTCGTTGTTCAAGATCAGCACGTAGTCGTAGTCCCGCGCCAACGCCCAGCGCACGCCTGCGTTCAAGCCGTGGGCGATCCCCTGGTTCACCTCCACCCGCAACTGCATCACGTAAGGGAACCCTTCCGCGACCGCCGCGGCGGAGCCGTCCGTCGAGCCGTTGTCGACCACCACGACGTCGAAGCTCACGTAGGCGAGCCGGCTCAAGCTCGCGAGGGTCTGGAGCGTCACCTCGCGGCCGTTGTAGTTGAGGACGACGGCCGCGACCCGTGGGGCGGAGCTGGTCATCGAGGCCGCGATGCTAGCAGCGGCCCGCGCTATGATCGCGCCGGCACCACGACCCTCCTCGTGACCGACTTCCGTCCCCGCACGGCCGTCGTCACCGGCGCCGGCAGCGGCATCGGTCGCGCCATCGCCGTGGCCTTGGCCTCGCTCGGCGCGCACGTGCATCTGGTCGGGCGCAACCGGGAGCGCCTGGTGGCGACGGCCGCCGAGGCCGAGCGCAGCGGTGGCCGGGCGACACCCCACGCCTTCGACGTGAGCGAGCCCGAAGGGGTGGCGGTCCTCGGCAGCGTCATCACCGACGCCTTCCTGCTCGACGTGCTCGTCCACTGCGCGGCGGCCATCCACCCGAGCGACCTCGCCGAGGCGAGCCTCGCCGAGTTCGACGAGCAGTTCGCGGTGAACGTGCGCGGACCCTTTCTGCTGACCCGCTCGCTGCTGCCCTCGCTGCGCCGCACCGGCGGCCAGATCGTGTTCATGAACTCTTCGGCCGGCCGCCGGGCGGGCGCCGGGGCCGGCGTCTACGCCGCCACCAAACACGCCCTCAAGGGTCTGGCGGACGCGCTCCGCCTCGAGGAGAACGACCGCGGCGTCCGCGTGCTATCGGTCTACCCCGGCCGCACGGCGACCCCGACCCAGGAGCGCCTCCACGCCCTGGAACAGAGGCCCTATCGGCCGGAGTCGCTCCTGCAGCCCGACGACGTAGCGGCGGCCGTGCTGGCCGCCCTCGCCCTGCCGCGCACCGCCGAGATCACCGACCTCCAGATCCGGCCCTTCCGTAAACCGGCGTAGTGGACGAGCAGACCACCGCCCAGCGGCTCTACCGTTCGGCGGTGGCCGCCACGCTGTCGCAGCTGTGCCGCGTGGCGGTGACCTTCGGCACGCGCCTGGTCCTGCGGCGCCTGGTGGATCCCGCCGACTGGGGCGTCTGGGACTGGGCCCTGGCCGTGTTCTTGATCCTGGGCGCAGTGCGCGACCTCGGACTCGTCTACCACGTGGTGCGCGTTCAGCCCCGGCCGTACGGCAACCTGCTGGCGGTCGAGGCGGTCTGGGGCGGCGTCTTGACGCTGGCGACCGTGGTCGGCGCGCCGCTCCTCGCCCAGGGTTTCTCCGAGCCGCACCCGGACGTCGTAGGGGTGCTGCGCTGGCTGGGACTCTTCCTCCTCCTCGACGGGCTCGCCTCGGTGCCGCGCGTCTATTTCGAGTCCGAGCTCGAGATCGGCCGGGCGGTGGTCCCCGAGTTGCTGCGCAACCTCGCCTTCGCCGTGACCTCGATCCTGCTCGCGCAGGCCGGCTGCGGGGTCTGGAGCCTGGTCGCCGCCCACGTGGGCTCGACGGCGCTCTACGCCGCGCACCTGTGGCTGCGTGCCTGGGGGCGCATGCCGCTCGTCTTCGAGCGCGGGCGGACGGGGGCCCTCGTGCGGGGCAGTCTCCCGCTCGCCCTCATCTGGTTCCTCTTGATTCTCGTGCAGTACGTCGACCGGCTGATCCTCGGGGCCCGGTTCGGCGCGGCCCTGCTGGGCAACTACGGCCTGGCCTACGAGACGGCCTTCATGACGGTGACCATCCTGCAGCCAGCGGTGGCGCGCGCCCTCTACCCGGCGCTCGCCGCTCTCCGCCAGGCACCGGCGAAGATGCTCGAGGCCTACAGGCTCGCTACCCTCCTCATCTCGGCCGTCGAGGTGCCGGCGGCCTGCTTCTTGATGGTCAATGCGGAGCTGGCGGTGCGGATCCTCGGCGGCGGCGAGTGGGTCGAGGCGCCGACCTTCCTGCGTCTGCTCGCCCTGGCGCCGCTCGTCGATCCCTTCACGCGTCTGGGCGGCGAAGTCCTCAAGGTGCGCGACGGGGATCGTCTCTGGATTCTCGCCACGACGCTCACCCTCATGAGCTTCGCCGTCGTCGGCTGGCTCGCCACTGGTACCCTCGGCCCGCGGGGAATGGCGCTCACCAACTTCCTGCCGCTGGGCATGGCCGTGATGGTGTGGGCCCTGCGGCGGCTCGACCCGACGGCGTTCTCCCGCCTGCTCGGCGACCTCGCCTGGATCTACCTGCCGCCGGTGCTGCCTTTCGCCGCCGCTTGGTTCGCGGCGGGCGACCACCTGCTGTTGCGCCTCGTCCTCAGTGCGACCGCGGTCGCCGTGTGCCTGGCCCTGTCGTGGTGGAGGTTCGGGAGCGACTTCGTCGCTTTCGCCCGGGATCCGGCGAGCAGCACCGGCGGCTCGTGAGCGACCCTGAGAACCGCGACCTCCTGGCTCTGTTCCCGGCGGCGGGGCGGGCGAGCCGTCTGCCGGGTTCCACGAGCAGCAAGGAAGTGCTCCCCGTCGGCCCCGACGCGGGCACCGGCGCTCGCCGCCTCGCCTGCCAGGATCTGCTCGAGGCCTTCGCGGCCGCAGCGCCCGCTGGCCTGCTCGTCCTCACCCACCGCCGGAAGCTCGACGTGCCGCTGCGGCTGGCGGCGCTCTCGCTCCCCTACCCCGTCGTTACGCTGATGGTCGGCGAGACGCCGAGTATCGTGCACACGCTCGACGCCGCATGGCCTTTCACCCGCGGCCGCCGCATCGCCCTGGGCTTCCCGGACGTGCTGCTCGAGCCGCGGGGCGTCTTCGCCGAGCTGTCGAAGAATCAGGCAAGGACGGGCGCCCCGGTCGTCCTGGGCCTGTTCCCAGCGGCCGAGCCCGAGCGCTCGGACCTCGTGAGCCTCGGGCCGGACGGCCGGGTGCGAGACCTCGCCGTCAAGGAGCGCGGCGCAGATTTCCCCTTCACCTGGATGACAGCGGTCTGGACCACCCGGTTCACGGAGTACCTGCACGATTTCCTCGTTGGATCTCTTGCCGCCTCCGGGAACAACTTGCAACTCGGTCACGCGTTGCAGGCGGCTCTGCGTTCCGGCATGCGGGTCGACGGAGTCGTCTTCCCGCGGGGCCGCGTGTTCGACATCGGCACGCCGGCGGCGCTGGCGGCGGCGCCCGGCTGGCTCGCCGCGCGCCGGAGCGACTGAGGCGGAGCGCCGCCCGCGCCCCGATACAATCCCGCCGCTTCGATGTTCGTCGACGCCGCCGAGCTCGCCCCGGGCACTCGCCTCGAGGCCGACCTGTGCATCGTCGGCGCCGGGGCCGCCGGCATCACCCTGGCCCGTGAGCTCGCCGCCGCCGGCCGCGCGATCCTCCTCCTCGAGAGCGGCGGGTTCGAATACGAGGAGGCGGTGCAGCAGCGCTACGTCGGCCAGGCCGAGGGCACGATCCTCGGCGAGAAGAGCGGCTACCTCACGACCTCCCGCCTGGCCTACTTCGGCGGCACCACCAACCACTGGCACGGCTACTGCCGGCCGCTCGACCCCGAGGACTTCGAGCCCCGGGACTGGGTAACGCCGGCGGGCTGGCCGATCGAGCGCTCGACGCTCGATCCCTACTACACGCGAGCGTGCGAGCTCGTCCAGGTGACGCCTTTCCACTACGACCCGGCCACCATCGGCCGACCACAGCGACTGCTGGCGGAGGACGAAGCGTTCGAGACGACGTTCTTCCACCTGAGCCCGCCGACCCGCTTCGGTCAGCGCTATCGCGCCGAGTTGGAGGCGTCGGCGAGCGTCCGCGTGCTTCTCCACGCCACGGCCGTACGGCTCGCGGCCGACCCGGAGGGTCGGCGCCTCGAGGCGATCGAGGCCATGGGGCCCGGCGGTCGCTTCACCGTCGCCTCGCCTCGCTACGTCCTCGCCACCGGCGCCATCGAGAACGCCCGCCTGCTGCTCGCTTCGCGAGACGTCGCGCCGGCCGGTCTGGGCAACGACCGCGATCTCGTGGGCCGCCACTTCATGGACCACCCCGCCGTCGCCCTAGGCGACGTCGTGCTCCCCTACTGGCGATTGTTGATGGATAACTACAGCGTCCACTTCCCCGTTCGCGTGCCGCACCGGATCCAAGGCGGGTTGCGGCTCGCTCCAGAGTGGCAGCGACAGCAGGGGACGCTCAACGCGCTCGTGCTCCTCAAGGATCTACCCACCGCCGAGCAATGGCCCGAACTCGGCCAGGAGGTCGCGGCGTTCGCCACCGATGTCCTGCAGCTCGCCGAGGAGCACGCCGACCCCCAGGCCGGCACGCAGTACTTCGGCGCCCTAGACTTGATCGGCGAGCAGGCGCCGGATCCGTCGAACCGGGTTACGCTCACTGATCAGCAGGACGATCTCGGCCTGCCGCGAGTGAAACTCGAGTGGCGTTTCGGCGAGCGGGACGAGACGAGTCTGCGCTCCGCGGCCGATCGCCTGATTCGCAGCCTCGGTGCCGAGCTGCGCGGCCGGGTGCGCCGGCTCATCGACGGCGACGCGCTCTGGCAGCGCACCCGTTGGAGCAACCACCACATCGGAACCACGCGGATGGCGGCGACGGCCGAGCGCGGCGTCGTCGACCCGGATTGCCGCGTGCATGGGATCGAGAATCTCTACGTGGCGGGAAGCTCGGTCTTTCCGACCAGCGGCTGCTCCAATCCGACCCTGACGATCCTGGCGCTGGCCCTGCGGCTGGCCGACCACCTCGAGGAGCGATGAGCCCGATGAGCGACTCCCTCGACCGCCGTGAGCTGCTGCTCGCCCTCTTGGGCGCGGCGGCCGTTCCCGCCGGCCTGCTGACCGCCTCCTGCGCCACCGGCCCGGACCTCCGGCCGCTTGCCGCGGCCCTGCGCGGCCGCCTGCGCCGGCCGGAGGCGGCCGTGATTCTCGGCCGTCGCCTCGCCGCCGAGAACCCGCGCGAGGACGAGAAGCGAGCGCTCGCCGCGCGCCTGACGGCCGACCTCGAGTGGTCACCCGAGCTCGCCGGCGCCGAGCTCGACCGCCGGCTCGCCGAGGCGATCCGCGCCGACTTCCGCGACGGGCGCACACTCAGCGTAGGGGGGTGGGTGCTATCGGCGACGGAAGGGCGGGTGGCGGCGCTGGTGGCACTGACCGGGTAAGGGTCAGCGTCCTGGGGGCACGACGTCGATGATGCCCTCGGCGAGGGGTGCCCCCACCTGCTTCGCGAACCAGCCAAAGCCTTCCATGTAGAGGTCCACTTCCAAGAGGTAGCGGCCAGGGGAGGGCCAAGCGATCTCGAGCTGCATCGAGAGCGGGTCGCCCGATTCGATCTTGGCCGGGATCGGCTGGAGCGTCCGGGATGGGTGAGACCGCCAATCCGCCGGTCCTTCGATCGACACCATCGGCGGGAACAAGCCGCCGACGGGCAAGCGCGTGAACTGATAGCCGAGCCGCACCGCGAAGGGCGGCTGATCGAACCACGGGTACGGACTCATGTTGCGCACTTCGACCGGAACCGAGGTTCTGGTGCCGGCGATCAAGCGCTTGGGAAGCTCGACCTTCACGTAGTCGCGCACGAAGGCGCCGCGGCGCAGCACCGCGTCGCCGCCATAAACAAGAGGGTGAGCACCTGGGAGCAGTCGAACGGACCGCGCCGCCGCAGGGCGGTCGGGCGCTCCTGGGAATGGATGGCGTCGCCAGGGCCGCGCCAGGGGAACCTCGAGCACGTCGCCCTCCGTCCCCCAGAAGAGAACGGATCGGACCTCGAGGCGTGTGAACAGGAGCAATTCCGTCGATCGGCTCCCCCTTACCCAGAGCAGTTCGTTCCGCCCGGACCGCCTGAGCAGGGGCCGATGGAGCTCGGCGAAGGGGTCGACGAGGCGCACCACATCGCCGTACCAGTGCAGATCCCGCACGCCGTCGATGCGCGCCGCCGTGGACTCGAAGGGTAGGAGCCGGAACAGACCCGCATAGGCGTGGCTCTGGCTCTGCCACTCGGGCTCGATCTCGACCGTGCGCAGCACCGAGACCCAAGCCGAAGCGAAGAGCCCGCCGGCCAGGAGCCAGGCGGCGGCGATCGAGCGCCAGCCGGGGAGGGCGGGCAGGGCGAAGAGCAAGAGCGGGTAGGCGGTCAGGAAGTAGCGGTTGCCGAGGAAGGTGGAGCCGCCGAAGTAGTTGTCGGGCCACCAGAGGACGTAGAAGAGCGCGGTGGCGGCCGCCGCCGCGACCAGCGTCCAGCGGGCGCGCTCGCGCGAGCGGACGAGAGGCACGGCGAGCGCCAGCAAGGCGGGGAAGTAAGCGACGAGGCCTGTGTGGCGGCCGATCACCCAGTACAACGCCGAGTAGGCACTCATCGCCGGGTGGAGCTCGGGCAGCCAGCTCAGGCGCTGGGTGGCGAGGCCGTAGGCGAAACGCTCCCGCGCCAGCGGCTCGTCAGCCCGGGTGGGATAGCCCATCGTCCCGTCGAAGCTGGCGCGGACCGCGCGGTAGGGGTTGGCGGCGCCCTGCGCCAGGTGCCCCAGCAACCCCGCGAGCGCCAGCACCGCGACCGCGGCGAGCAGCACGCGGAGGGCTCGCTCCCGCCGACCCGCGAGGAGCAGAGCGACGACGGCCCCGACGAGCACCAGCACGTTCGGCAGGCGCTGGGCGACGAGTGCCCCCAGGAGGGCTCCGCCGAGCCACGCCGCCCCGCTGCCGTCGAGCCAGCGATCGAGGCGGCGAGCTCCGCCGGCCGGCGAGGGTCGAAGGGTGGCGAGCGCCAGAGCGAGCCCGCTCAAGGCGAGTGCCGCCTGGAAACCGTCGCTCATCTGCCAGGAGACGTAGGCCGGCAAGACGCTGGCGCCGGCGAAGGTAACGACCGTCAAGGCGGAGGCGCCGACGCCGCCCAGCCGCACAAGAGCGCCCCAGGCGAGCGCCAGTGCCGCAGCGAGCGCCAGACCGTTGAGAACTAGGAGCCCGCTCTCTCCGAACAGCCGATAGAGCGGCGCCGCGGCGAACGGGTAGAGAGCCGGCTTCGAGTAGGAGAGCCGGTCTCCCATCGCCTGCAGGATCACGGTCTGCCGGCCGCCGGCGGGCGCCGCCGCCAGCCGCTCCCGGTCGCGCTCGTCGAAGGAGAGATCGCCGTCGGCGGCCAGGCTCGCCGTCATCGCGAGGTAGGTGCCCTCGTCGCCAGCCACGGTCGCGCCGCCGCCGCGCGCCTCGCCCAGTGAGAAAAAGCCGGCAGCGGCGAGGAGAGAGAGTACTAGGGCCACCGAACCGGCGCCGGGACGCCGCCAGCCGGCGCGAGGGGGTGACTCCCGGGTCATCGGCCGCGCGATGCTAGCAAGCGCGCGGCCGCGCCTTTGCTTTCGTCCGCCGCGCGGCTAACATGCGCCCCTCGACGCAGCCCCGGGCGGCATCCGACCTCGCCGTCCCTCGCCAGGGTTCCCGCTTGAACCTCGCCACCAGCCTGCACCCCGGGCGCGCCTCGCGGCTCGCCCTGCTCTGCCTCACCGTCTTCCTGGTGGTCTTCCCGCTGGCCATCGGCAAGCCGGGCCTGCCGGCCTCGCTCAAGGCCGACGAGCCGGCCTATTACCTGATGGCCCTCTCGCTCGCCCACGACGGCGACCTCACCTGTGAGCCCAAGGACCTGGCGCGGCTCTTCCGCGAGTTCCCGTACGGCGACGTCCAGAACGTGATCCTGGCGACCGACGACGGTTGGGAGACTGTCTTCTACGGCAAGCCCTACGCCTACTCGTTGTTCGCGGCGCCCTTCGCCGGCCTCTTCGGCGCGGACGGTCTCTTCGCCTTCAACCTGCTGCTGTTGATGGCCATGGTGTGGATGGGCCGCGCCTACCTGGCGCGCTTCAACGACGTGGGGCTCGCCACTCTCTACTCGGCGGGTTTCTTCCTCGTGAGCCTCGCCTTCCCTTACGCCTTCTGGATGCACCCCGAGGTCTTCATGATGGCCTCGGTCGCCAGCTGTCTGTTCCTCGCCCTGCACGAGCCGGCGCCGCGCCCGCGCCCGGTCACCCGCCGGGCGCGGGGGTGGAGCTGCCTCGCCGGACCGGCCACCTGGCCGGCCTGGTCGGGAGGGGCGCTCGCGCTCGGCACTTACCACAAGCCCGTACTGGCGGCGATTGCTGTGCCGGCGCTGTGGGCTCTCGGGCGGCGCCGCGGCTGGCGCGCCCTTGCCGCTTGGAGCCTCGGCTTCGCGCTGGTGCTCGGCCTGCTAGCCGGGCTGGCGGTCGCCTGGACCGGGCACCCGAGCGCCTACCTCGGCGTGTCGCGGATAGGCCTGTCAGTCCGCAACCCCGACGTCGTGCCGAAGGGGCCGCCGGCCGACCCGGCGATCACCAACAAGAACTCCTGGACGTGGATCTTCCAGCTGCCCGAGATCGACTTCGGGCAGCTGCGCGGCAGCATCGGCTCGTTCCTCTGGGGACGCCATACGGGACTCCTCCCCTACCTGCCCTTTGCCGGCCTCTCGCTGCTGCTGTTCCTCGTCCACGGTCGGCGGTCGGGAGTGCGCTGGCTCATCGTCGCGGCGCTCGCCGTCGTCGCCCTCTTCTTCCTCGTCTTCATTCCGTTCAATTGGCACGGCGGCGGCGGGTTCGTCGGCAACCGCTACTTCGTCAACGTCTACCCAGCCTTCCTCTTCCTGGTGACGGCGATCCGCCCCGCGGCGAGCGTGCTCGTGGGCTTCGCGGCGGGCGCCCTCTTTCTCGGCTCGCTGCTGTTCACGCCGTGGGGCGCCCCCGTCGTGCAGCCCACCCTGCAGGCGCACGTGCGGGGTCGAGCCTTCGGCTGGCTACCGCTCGAGACGACGATCATGCGCCGCATCCCCGGCTACGACGGGGCCACCGTCAACGGCGCCTGGCTCCGCTTCCGCAAGGACGTCGTCGACCGGCGCGGCGACCAGCTGTGGACCCAGGGTGGAACCGAGGTCGAGATCTGGATGGTGACTCCCGAGCCCATCTACGACGCCTTCTTCGAGGTGGCGAGCGAGGCGCCGAACAACCGGATCGAGATCGTGACTCCCGGCGAGACGCGACAGCTCGAGTTCGACGGCGAGAACCGGTCGCGGCTCGTGCAGCTGGCCATGGGCGAACCGGTGTTCATCGATCCCGTGGAAGGCAGTCCCGGTTTCCGCTACGCCCTCCGGGTGAAATCGGAGACCGGGCAGCACCCCCGCCAGCCGGACGGCAGCTGGGCCGAGCCGGCCTTCTACCTCGGCGCCGCCGTCGCCTACCTGGGGAGCAAGGGGCGTTTGGAGGAGCCGCAGTGGTATCAGGTGCGATGGGAGGCCTGTGTACCACCGCCGGTGGTCACCGCGGGAAGCCGCTTCGAGGTGCGCACCCGGCTGGTGAACGCGAGTCCGGGCGCCTGGCCGCATCGCGGTCTAACGGAAGTCGCTCTCTCCTATCACTGGCGCGACGCGCGCGGCACGGTCCTTCTTTGGGACGGCTTGCGCACGGGCTTGCGCGAGACCGTCGCGTCGCAGGCGGCGGCCGAGGTCCGCCAGAAGGTCGAGGCGCCGACCACTCCCGGCACCTACACGCTGGCCGTCGATCTGGTCCGCGAGCAGATCGCCTGGTTCTCGGACCGCAACGGAGGCAACACCTGTGACGCGACCGTGGTGGTCGCCGCTGAGCCGCCGGCCGCCGACGGACTCTAGCGACCTAACCCCACTGGGCAAGGGAACTCGCGGTGAACACCAGACCCTCGACGTCGTGTGACGTCGCCGTGGTAGGCGGCGGCTTGGTGGGCCTAGCGACGGCTTTCGCGCTCACCGAGCGCGGCGGTCTCGCGGTCGTCGTGCTCGAGGCGGAGGACGGTCTCGCGACGCACCAGAGCGGCCACAACAGCGGCGTCATCCACTCCGGGTTGTACTACCGGCCCGGCTCATTCAAGGCGCGCCTGTGCACCGCCGGCCGCGAGGCGCTCATTCGCTTCTGCGCCGAGCGCGGCGTGGCGCAGGCGCGCTGTGGCAAGCTGGTGGTCGCCACCCTCCCCGAGGAGTTGCCGCGGCTGGACGAGCTCGAGCGGCGGGGACGGGCCAACGGTCTCGAGGATCTCGTTCGCCTGGACGGCGCGGGGCTGGCGGCGCACGAGCCGCACGTCGCGGGGCTCGGCGGATTGTGGGTGCCGGCGACGGGCATCGTCGATTTCGCCGCCGTGGCACGGGAGCTGGCCGCCGCCATCGCCGGCGCCGGCGGCGAGGTGCGCACGGGGGCGCGGGTGCTGGGGGCCCGTGCCACTCGGAACGAGCTGCGGGTCGCCACCGGGAGCGGCGAGATCGAGTGTCGCCTGCTCGTCAACTGCGCAGGTCTGCAGTCCGACCGAGTGGCGCGACGATGCGGCGCCCGGCCGGCGGTGCGCATCGTCCCCTTCCGCGGCGACTACCATCGCCTGGCGCCGGCGGCCGCGGCGCGGGTGCGGGGCCTGATCTATCCCGTGCCGGATCCCAGCTTCCCGTTCCTCGGCGTCCACTTGAAGCGTGGCATCGACGGCATCGTGAAAGCCGGGCCGAACGCCGTGCTCGCCTTCCATCGTCAGGGCTATCGGCGCTTCGCCCTGTCGGCGCGGGATGCGGCCTCGGCGCTCGCCTGGCCCGGCCTCTGGCGCCTCGCCGCGCGCCACTGGCGCACGGGCCTTTACGAGATGCGCCGCTCGCTGTCGCGACGACGGTTCGCCGGCGACCTGGCGCGCCTCCTTCCGGGTCTGGTGGCCACCGACCTCGAGCCCGGTGGCTGCGGAATCCGAGCTCAGGCCGTGGGCCGCGATGGCGCGCTCGCCGACGACTTCGTCTTCGCCGAGAGCGAACGCGCCCTGCACGTGCTCAACGCGCCCTCGCCGGCCGCCACCGCCTGCCTGGCGATCGGCCGTCACCTCGCGGAGCTGGCGCGGCCGCGCCTCACCTGAGCACGACGGCTGGCTTGGCAATTGCGTAATCGGCTTGGCACAATGGGCGCTCCTCGCACCGTGGGACGACTCGGCGCCCTGCTCACCTGCCTCGCCCTCACCCTCGCCGCCGCCGGAATGTCCCGGGCCGAGGACGAGGCTGACCTGATCCTCGCCGACGGCACCTTTTACCCCGTCACCTCGCCGGGCGCCGTGCGCGGCAGTCTGGCGATCCGCGACGGGCGCATCGTCTACCTGGGCCCGACGGCCGGCGCGGCGGCCTTCCAGGGTCCAGACACCCGACGCGTCGAGCTCGGCGGGCGAGCGGCGACCCCCGGCTGGATCGACGCCCACAGCCATCTACTCGGTCTCGACCGCCATACACTCGGTCTCGGGGCCGCGCTCGAGCAGGCTGACCTGGTCGGGGCAACGAGCTACGACGAGGTCGTGGCGCGGGTCGCGGCGGCGGCGGCGGAGCTGCCGCCGGGCGCCTGGGTGGTGGGCCAGGGCTGGGACCAGAACGACTGGCCGGACAAGGCCTTCCCCACTCACGGCGCCCTTTCGGCGGCGGTGCCGGATCATCCGGTGTGGCTCGATCGCATCGACGGCCACGCCGCCTTGGTCAACGCGGCCGCGATGGCCCGGCTGGGCATCGACGAGCGGAGCGTCGATCCCCCGGGCGGGCGCTTTCTGCGCGCCCAGGGCGGCGAGCCGGCCGGCGTCCTCGTCGACGCGGCGATCACCGTCGTCGCCGACCGACGGCCCGAATCGAGCGCTGCGGACTTGGAGCGCCAGCTGCGCGGTGCCGCCGCGCACTGCCTGGCGCTCGGCTTGACGACCGTCACCGACATGGGCGTCGGCGCAGCGCAAGTCGCAGCCTACCAGGCGCTGAGCGAGAGCGGCGGTTTGCCGCTGCGCGCTGCGCTGTTCCTCGACGGCTCCAATGAGGCTTTGCTCGAGAGCTGGTTCGCCCGCGGCCCGGCGAATGACGAGGCGGCCCGCCTCACGGTGCGCGGCGTCAAGCTCTTCGCCGACGGCGCGCTCGGGAGCCGGGGCGCGGCGCTGCTCGAGCCCTACGACGACGACCCTGGCAACCTCGGCCTGGTGCAGATGCCGGGCGAGGCCCTGCGTTCGGTCGCCGAGCGCGCACGGACCGCCGGTTTCCAGGTAGGGATCCACGCGATCGGGGATCGGGGCAATCTGATCGCCCTCGACGCCCTGGCGCCCGCCGGCGGCGGGCCGCAGCCCGGCCTGCGCTGGCGCAT
>CAYXXN010000044.1:0-18257 GCA_964469055.1 uncultured Thermoanaerobaculia bacterium | reverse complement strand
TGCCCAAGGCAACTTCCCTCGCCGCAGCGATCCTGACCCTCGCGCTGGCGGTCTCGCCTTCCGAGGCCTTCGCGCGCGGGCAAGGGCACGGTCGCGGTCCCAAGGTGCACAAGTCACATCCGCATCACGTGTACGTGGGACCGAGGACCTGGGCACCGCCTCGGGTGGTGGTTCGCAGCTTCGTCGTGCCGCAGGTGATCTACCAACCGTACGTCACCACCTACCAGCCGTACTACTACGGGCGCGTCTTCTACCCAGCGCGCCGGCGCTACGTCGCCGTCTACGCGTTCCCGGTCTTGGTCGAGGGCGTCCCGGTCTACTACCCGTACGCCTACGACGACGGCAGGCTGCTGTCGCGCGGCTACTTCACGGCCTCGGGGCCCCGTTTCAGCTTCGGCATCGGGTTCTGAGGTCCCCTTGGGGGCGGGCGCCGCTCGCCCCCATTTCTCTCCATCCGAACAGACGCCCTCGCAGCGCCCTACTCGAGCTGTTTCTCGATCCAGCAGCCGCCGACGACGCGCGTGCCCTGGTAGAAGACAGCCGCCTGGCCGGGCGCGACCCCGAACTGCGGCTCGCTGAAGTCGACCGCCACGCGCTCGCCGGCGAGCGGGCACACGCGCGACGCGACGCCGGCGTGGCGGGCGCGGATCTTGACCACGGCGTCGAAGGGTGCCGCCGGCCGCGTGCCCGTCCAGCGCGCTCCGTCGCCCTCGAGCCCCGCGACAGCGAGCTCGCGTTGTGTCCCTACCCTTACCCGGTTCTTTTCAGCGTCCACACCAAGGACGTACAGGCGTTCGGGCGCGGCGAGGCCCAGGCCCCTCCGCTGACCTACGGTGTAGCGGTAGTAGGGCGCTCCCTCACCCAGCAGATGGCCGTCGCTGTCGACCAGCTCGCTCGCCTCGGCGGTGGCGGCGGCGAAGCGCTCGGGTCGCGCGGCGGCCTCGGCGACGACGAAGTCGCCCACCGTGCCCGCGACGAAACACAGCTCCATGCTCTCGCCCTTCTCCGCCACCACCAGTCCGGCCGTGCGGGCGAGACCGCGCACGTCGCTCTTGGTCATCTCCCCCAGAGGGAACTGGGCGGCCGCCAGCTGCTCCCGCGAGAGCTCGAAGAGGTAGTAGCTCTGGTCCTTGGCGGCGTCGACGGCGGCGTGGAGCTCGGGGCCGTCGGCACCGGGCAGGATGCGGGCGTAGTGCCCGGTCGCCACGCGCTCGGCCCCGAAGGTGCGGGCGCGGGAGAGCAGGCGATCGAACTTGATCCAGGTGTTGCAGCGCGTGCAGGCGATCGGCGTGCGGCCGGCGAGCGTCTCTTCGACGAAGGGATCGACGACCTGCCGCCGGAACTCCTCGGCCATGTGCAAGGTGTAGTGCGGGATGCCGCACTGAGCGGCCACGCGGCGGGCGTCCCCCAGGTCGAGGGCGCCGCAACAGCGACCGTTCGCCGTCCGCGGCTGCGAGCGTTCCCAGAGCAGCATCGACAGGCCGACGACCGGGATCCCCTCCCGCGACAACAACCAGGCGGCGACCGAGGAGTCGAGGCCGCCGCTCATCGCCACCGCGACGGGCGCGCTCATGCCGGCGCGGCGGCGAGCTGGCGCAGGGCGCCCACCTCGCGCCCGAGGACGGCGAGGAAGGCCTCGATCTCCGCCGCCGTGTTGCCCTTGCCGAAGCTGATGCGCAGCGACGCCACGGCCTCCTCCCTCGGCACGCCCAGCGCCTGCATCGCGTGCGAGGGCTCGATCACGCCGGAGTGGCAGGCCGAGCCGGTCGAGACCGCGAAGCCGGCGAGGTCGAGACGGATCATCAGGGCCTCGTTCTCGACCCCCAGGAAGGCGACGTGCGACGTGTTGGGGAGGCGCGGTGCCCCGGCGCCGTGGACGACGACGTCCGGCACCGTCGGGAGCCCGGCCTCGAAGCGGTCGCGCAGCGCACCGGCGTGCGCCGCCCACGCCGCGCCCTCGGCGCGCGCCAGCTCGGCGGCGGCGCCGAGCCCGACGACGGCAGCGACGTTGACGGTACTCGCCCGGCGCCGCCGCTCCTGGCTGCCGCCGACGAGGTAGGGCGCGAACTCGGCCCCCGGGCGCACCCACAGCGCCGCCGCTCCGAGGGGTCCGTAGAACTTGTGGGCGCCGAGCACCACGTAGTCCGCGCCCAGCTCCTCGACCGAGACCGGCACCTTGCCCACCGCCTGCACGGCGTCGCAGAGCAGCGGCACCCCACGCCGTCGGCACTCCTCGGCGACGACAGCGACGGGCTGCACCGTGCCGAGCTCGTTGTTGGCCAGCATGAGGCAGGCGAGGGCCGTGTCCTCCGTCAAGGCCGCGGCCATCTCCTCGGCGTCCACCACGCCGTCCGGCCCCGGCCTCACCCGCGCCGCCAACATGCCGCCTTCGCCGAGCCGCGTGGCCATGCCGTCGATCGAGGGGTGCTCGAAAGCCGACAACACGAGCCGACCCCGCCGGCCGGCGCCGCTCGCCAGGGCGGCGAGGACGGCGTTGTTGGCCTCCGTGCCGGAGCCGCAGAAGACGAGGTCGGCCGGCCGCGCCGAGAGCAACGCCGCCACTTGGTCGCGAGCCCGCTCGACGGCCTCGCGGGCGGCGCGCCCGAAAGCGTGCGCCGAGGCGGCATTGCCCCAGCGCTCGCCCAGCCACGGCAGCATTGCCTCTCGCACCCGGGGATCGAGCGGGGTGGTGGCGTTGTGGTCGAAATAGGCGCCGCGCATGGGCGGTTGATGTTAGCAGCCGGGTCGCCGGCGCGAGCGGCAGCCGTCGGCAGCGTCCTTGCTAGCATCCCTCCCGTGCGTCGGCTCTGCCTCCTGCTCGCGATCCTCGCTCTCCTGGGCTCGAGTTCCGCCCCGGCCCGGGCCGTCGAGGAGAAGGACCTGCCGCCGCAGTACCTGCAGTGGCTGGAGCTGGTCGAGCTGCTGCTGACCAAGGACGAGCGGCGATCGTTCCTCGAGCTCGAGGAGAACTACCAGCGCGACGCCTTCATCGAGAACTTCTGGCGGGTCCGCGATACCTATCCGGAGACGGCGCGCAACGAGTTCAAGGAGCGCTGGCTCGACCTCGCCTTGGAGGCCCGGGCACGCTTCGGGAGCCTCGAGGACGACCGCTCGAAGATCCTGCTCTTGAACGGCCCGCCCGACGCCTTGATCGCCATCGACTGCGTCGACCTCTGGCCGGCCCAGGTCTGGTACTACGAGCGACCCCGCAAGCTGGGAACGTCGATCGCCCTGCTCTTCTACCGTCGTTTCGGCTCGGGCCGCTGGTACCTGTGGCTGGGCGATGACGTCAGCGACCTCTTCCGCTTTCCCGATTTCACGAAGTCGACCTACCAGGCGGTCTCCGAGCTCGTCTGCAGCGACTCCGGCGAGGACGCTGTGCAGGCGGCGATCTCGCAGGCCCGCAACGCGGGCGCCCTGGCCTATCCGCTGCTCTTGGCCGAGCTGCAGGAGAAGCCGGAGGGCCCCTCGGGCGAGTGGGTCAACACCTTCCGCTCCTACTCGACGGAGCTTCCAGAGGGTACGGCGACCTTCGCCGCCGAGCTCGCCGTCCAGTATCCAGGGCGGCGCCAGAGCCGCACCATCGTCCAGGCACTGGTCGAGGTCCCCCGCGGCGAGGTGGGTCTCGCCTCGCTCGCCGGCGTCTCTTCCTACAATCTGGTGGCCACCGGCGAGGTGCTGCTCGACGACGCCCTGTTCGAGAACTTCCGCTACCGCTTCAACTTCAGCACCGACGAGATCACGGGCGACGTCATCCCGCTGGTCATCGAGCGGGCCCTGCGGCCCGGCGACTACCGTCTGTTCCTGCGGCTCGAAGACCTCAACTCGAAGAAGCAACAACGACTGGAGTCCAGCCTCGAGGTGCCCGAGGTGGAGCACGCCCCACCGCCACCCCCGGCCGACGAGGAGACGCGGCGCCTGCTGGCCGAGGCCGAGGCCGCGCTGGCCGCCACCGACACCACGATCCAGATCGTGCCGCCGCGCGGCGAGCTGATCACCGGGCAGGTGCGAATCGACGTCCTGACCACTGGCCGCGAGGTCGACCACGTGACCTTCGCCCTCGACGCTGAGCAGGTGTTGACCAAACGCGAACCGCCGTTCTCCGTCGAGCTCGACTTCGGCAACGTCCCGCAGCTGCGAACCTTGACGGCGACCGCTCGCGACGCGACGGGTCGCGAGCTGGCACGCGATCTTCTGGATCTCAACAGCAGCCCGCATCGCTTCGACGTACAGTTGGTCGAGCCGCGGCGGGGCGGCCAGTACGCGGGCGTGGTGCGCGCCGAGGCGGAGGTGCAGGTGCCGGCGGACCAAGCGGTCGATCGAGTCGAGTTCTACTTGAACGACATCCTGGTGGCGACCCTCTACCAACCGCCGTGGGCGCAGCAGATCCGCCTGCCGCCGGCAACCGAGGCCGCCTACGTCAGCGCGCGGGCGGTGCAGCCCGACGGCAACTCGGCGGAGGATCTGGTCTTCGTCAACGCCCCGGAGTCCCTGGAGGAGGTGGAGGTGCAGTTCGTCGAGCTCTACATCGCGGTGCTCGACGGGGAGCGACGGCCCGTCCTGCACCTCCCGGCGACGGAGTTCAGCGTCGCCGAGGACGGCGTGCCGCAAGCGCCCGTGCGCTTCGACGAAGTCGCCAACCTCCCGATCCACGCCGGCGTCCTGCTCGACGTTTCGGCCTCGATGGTGGATCGCCTGGAGAGCGCCCGGCAAGCGGCCCTGCGCTTCTTCGAGGAGGCGATCACGCCGCGCGACCGGGCGGCCCTCATCACCTTCAACGACCATCCCGACCTGGCCGTCAAGTTCACCAACGAGGTGCGCAAGCTCGCCGGCGGTCTCGCGGGTCTCCAGGCCGAGCGCGGCACGGCGCTCTACGACAGCCTGGTGTTCGCCCTGCACTACTTCAACGGCGTCAAGGGTCAGCGAGCGCTCGTCCTGCTCTCGGACGGCGAGGACGAGCACAGCCGGTTCGCGTACGAGGACGCTCTCGAGTACGCGCGGCGGGCCGGGGTCGCCATCTACGTCGTGGGTCTGGGTCTCGAGCGCTCGGAAGGGCGCCGCAAGCTCGGCCGTTTCGCCGAGGAGACGGGCGGCCGCGCTTTCTTCGTCGACGACGCCGGGAGGCTCTCGGCCGTCTACACCGAGATCCAGCAGGAGCTGCGTTCGCGCTACTACCTCGCCTACCAGTCCTCCAACATCTCTCGCGACGACGACTTCCGCACCGTCGAGGTCCAGCTCGCCCGCCGCGGGCTCGAGGCCAAGACGCTGCGCGGGTACTACCCCTAGGGCCGGCGATGGGCTCCACCCCTCGCTGCCGGTCCGCGATCGCCCTCCTCGCCGGCCTCGCATGGGGTCTCGACCTCGCGCCGGCGAGGGCGTCTTCGCCGCCCGAGGTTGCGAGCGCGGGCCGCTGGGCCGGTCGTCCCCTGACCGAGGCGCTGCTGGAGCTGCGCGCCCGCGGCTTGAAGATCGTCTTCACGAGCGAGGTCGTGCGAGCGGAGATGAGGGTGACGGCGGAACCCACCGCCGACGAGCCGCGGCGGATCTTGGGCGAGCTGCTGGCGCCGCACGCGCTGGAAGCCCGCAATGGCCCCGGCGACACCATCGTGGTCGTGCCGCGACTGGACTCGCCGCCCGCCGTCGGGCCCGGCACCGAGCCGGGGTCCTCGCTGCCCGAGGCGCTCGCGGAAGAGCTCGCCCTCCGGTTCACCGAGGAGGTGGTCGTCACTCCGA
This sequence comes from uncultured Thermoanaerobaculia bacterium, assembly GCA_964469055.1. Lineage (GTDB taxonomy): Bacteria > Acidobacteriota > Thermoanaerobaculia > Multivoradales > JAHEKO01 > CAYXXN01. Next base: position 12,524 of record CAYXXN010000044.1, on the reverse strand, counting down.
GCCGGCTCTCGCTCCTGCGCCGAGAGCCGGTGGCACCCCTCGCTCTCAGCCGCGACGATATCCTCGCCTTGCCGCACCTGGGCGACGACCCCTTCCGCGCCTTGAGCCTGCTGCCTGGGGTCACCGCCAACGACGTGAGCGCGGAGTTCCATGTCCGGGGCGGTCGCCGCGACGAGACGCAGATCGTCCTCGATGGCCAAGAGCTCTACGGGACCTATCACCTGCAGGACTACGACAGCGCCCTGTCGGTCGTGGCGCCGACCAACCTCGAGAGCGTCGACCTCTTCACGGGCGGCTTCTCGGTGGAGCGCGGCGATCGCATGAGCGGTGTGCTCGACATGCGGACCATCACGCCCACGGGTCCCTCCCGAACGCGGCTCGGCGTCGGCCTGCTCTCCGCCGAGGCCGGCGGCGCGGGGAGCTTCCGCGACCAGCACGGGAGCTGGATCGCTCAGGTGCGGCGCGGCTCGACCGATCTCGCCGGGCGGCTCTTGCGCACCGAGGATCCCCGCTACTGGGACGCCTTCGGCAAGCTCGACTACCAGCTGGGCGGGCGCAACAGCCTGCGCGCCAACCTGCTCCACGCCGACGACGACCTCAGGTTCGACGAGTTCACCCCCGACGGCGAGAAGCACTACGTCACCGACTACGGAAACTCCTACCTCTGGCTGACCCATCAGTCGCTCCTCACGTCGGAGTTGTTGCTCGAGACCGCCGTCGCGGGCAGCCGCGTCGACCGCGACCGCCGGGGTCTCGAGCTCGACGACCGCTCCCAGTTCGACATCCGGGACGAGCACGAGCTGGAGGTCCTGGAGCTCCGCCAGGACTGGGGGTTCCAGCCGACGCCGCGGCACGACCTCCGTTGGGGGGTGGCGCTGCGCCGTTGGGACGCCGCCTATGACTACGCCGGCCTGATCCACTTCGAGGACGTCCTGGCCCAGATCCGCGGGGACGCCGACGTCGCGACCCTCTTCCGAGGCCGGTTCGAGGAGGAGGACGCGAGCGCCCACGCCGCCGATCGCGTGCGGCTCACGGAGTCGCTGACGCTGGAGCTCGGGCTGCGCTACGACCGGCGCTCGCTGACCGACGAGAGTCGCTTCAACCCACGCCTCAACCTGGCTTGGGCTCTCGACGGGGGAAGCGTGCTGCGCGCCGCCTGGGGGCGCTTCGACCAGAGCCAGCGGCCCTACGAGCTGCAGGTCGAGGACGGCGAGACGGCGTTCAGCCCCGTCGAGCGCTCCGAGCACCAGATCCTCGGCTTCGAGCACGCCTTCGCAAAGGAGACGGCCGGGCGCCCGGCGCTCCGTGTCGAGGTCTACCGCCGGGAGGTCGAGAATCCGCGGCCACGCTGGGAGAACCTCTACGAGCCGATCAACCCCTTCCAGGAGGCCGAGCCGGATCGAGTCGAAGTCCGCGCCGATCGCAGCTTCGCCGAGGGCATCGAGATCTTCTTTCGCACGAACCTGGGCCGCAAGGTAGGCGGATGGCTGAACTACGCCTACGCCTCGACCGAGGACGAGATCTCCGGACGCTGCGTCCCGCGCCAGTTCGACCAGACCCACACCGTCAACCTGGACCTCGACATCCGCCCCAACGACCGCTGGAGCCTCAACCTGGCCTGGCGCTACCACACCGGCTGGCCGACGACGCCGCTCACCCTGCGGGCCGTGGAAGACGAGGAGGGCGAGGTCGTCTACGTCCCCGTCCTCGGGTCGGCCTACACTCGGCGGCTGTCCGATTACCACCGCCTCGATCTACGGGCGAGCCGTCGCTGGCAGCTCCGCTCCGGGGCTCTGGTGTTCTTCGCCGACATCCAGAACCTCTACGACCGCGAGAACGCCGCCGGGTTCGACTACGAAATCGACGAGGAGGCGGGGACGCTCGACCCCAACCCCGAGCATTGGCCGGGGTTCCTACCGTCGCTGGGAGTGACCTACGAGTTCTGAGCGGGCGGCCGGGTGACCAGCAGGGTGCCGTCCTCGAGAGCGTAAGCGAGACCGCTGCCAGGCAGGACGAGAGAGAGCGACTCTTCCGGGGTCAGGTCCGCGATCGTGCCGTGGAGACGGATGGCCTTCGCCGAGGCCTCGAGCACGGCGCTCTCGTAGCGGATGTCCCAGCCGGTCTCCCGCCCGATCCAGTCGAGGTAAGCCGGCAGCGAGCGCCCCTCGATCTCGAAGCTCGGCGCCGCCGCCAGCACCCAGTTCCAGTCGGGCCCGTGGCGCTCCACCGTGGCGCGGACGACCGAACCATCCCGCCGCAGGCTGAGCTCCTCGCCGCCCGCGGCGGCGTGCGACGCGCCCTCGGCGTCGAGGGCGACCTTCCCCTCGCGAACGCGCACCCGCACCGCCTCGCTGTCCTCGCTCAGGCGAACCTCGAACTGGGTGCCGATGTCGTGCACGGTACCGAAGGCGGTGTCGATCTCGAGGGCGGCGCCAGCGGCCCCGGAGTCGAGGTAGAGCGCGCCGCGCTCGAGCTCCAATCGCTCGCTCGAGACGAGTCGGACCCTGGTGCCGGAATCGAGCCGCAGAGACGTGCCGCCGCTCAGGCGCAGCGCCAGACGGGCAACGGGTTGGCCGATTCGGTCGCTGGTTTCGAGTAGGGCACCGGCGGGCAAGCGGGTGCCCACGCTCATCGCTTCCGCCCCAGGCTGGCCTTCCTCTACTCGAACTGCACCCGTCACTCGCTCGACGCTGGCGACCACTTCCACCACTCCGGGCGCCTTCTGCGTCGTCCACCACCAGCCGAGGAGGAGGGCAATCAGCACACTGGCCGCCAGCGCCAGCCCGGCGCGAGCGCGACTCCCTCGCCCGTGCTCCGCGGCCACCAGCTGGAGCCATTCGACGCGTGCCGCGGCCTGGATCGCCGCGAGGTCTTCCGCCGGCACGGGTGGCCGGTGTCCAGCCGCCACGAGAAGATCCTTCACCTCTCGCTCGTCGTCCTCCACGAGGTGTGGGCCCCGGTGGAGTTCCCTCTCGCGCTCGGTCATGGCTCGAACTCCATTCGGCGGGCAAAGAGCCGCACGTTCTCGGCTGCGGACGGGACGGTGTTCACCAGGCGCGCGTAGCCGTCCCGAAAGGACTGCCGGGCGCGGGTGAGCAGCGATTCCGCAGCCTTCTCGCCCAAGTTCAGACGCCGGGCGATGTCGCGAACCGGGAGATCGTCGAGATACTTCCACTCCAGGGCTTGGGCGTGACGCGGTGCGAGCGAGTCCAGGACGACGTGCACGAGCTGGCTGGCCTCCTCGCGCAACGCGGCGCCCTCCGGGTCCTCGGCTCCGCCCGCGCCCTGGGCGACGCCCATGGTCTCTTCGACGGCCTGAAGCTCGACTTCGGTTCCCGCGCGCATCGCGCGCCGGTAGTGCGCCGCGATCTCGTTGCGGCAGATGGCGCACAGCCAGGTCATGAGCGCCGCCTCTCCGCGAAAGGAGGCCAGCTTGGCGATCGCCTTGCCGACCGTCGCTTGGACGACGTCGCGGGCCAGCTCGCGGTCCCCCGCCAGCCGCCGGAGCGTGAAGCGCAGAAGCGCCGGAGGGTAGTCGTGGCAGAACTCCTCGAAGGCGGATTCGTCCCCGGCGATCATGCGGCGTACGAGCTCCTGGTCGTCGGTGATCAAGGCCGCCGCTCCATGTCCTTGGATGCGGGCCCGTCCGCGATCCTTCGGGCCGCCCTCGTGAAGTCCGTCAGGTCGTGGCCGAGCTCGCGGAAGAGAGCCGGGAGCGCTGCCAGCGGCAGACCCACGACGGTGCCGTAGTCGCCTTCGAGCCGCTCGACGAAGAGGCTGCCCAGCCCCTGGACGGCGTAGGCCCCGGCCTTGTCCAGGGGCTCGCCGGTGGCCACGTAGCGCCGGATCTCCTCGGCCGACAGGGCGGCGAGCCATACGGCCGTCTCGCTCACCCGAGCGGCGAGCCTCCCGGAGTCGGGCTCGAGCAGGGCCACACCGGTGAAGACCCGGTGCTCGCGCCCCGCCAGGCGGCCGAGCATCGCCTCGGCCTCTCCCGGCCCCACAGGCTTGCCCAGGAACTCCCCGTCCAGCACCACCATGGTGTCCGCCCCCAGCACCAGCTCGCCCGGCCGAGCGTCGGCACGGGCCTTGGCGATCGCCAGCCGGCGCACGTGCTCCGCCGGCTCCTCGTCCGGCAGTGTCCGCTCGTCGACCCGCGCCGGGCGAACCAACACCTCGACGCCGATCCCGCGCAGCAGCTCGACCCGCCGCGGGGATGCCGACGCCAGCACCAACCGCGGCAAGCTCACGGCCGGCATGTTACTCGGACCCTCGAGGCCGGGAGGGGGCGGCGAGTGGCGTGGACGGCCGGCGCCGGGGGGACCCCGCTGGCGTGCCAGCGGGGTACGGTGCCGAAGCCGGGTTCCGCGCCCGCGCCGCCGGGGGGCGCACACCTCAAGCGCCGGGCGGGGGCGCGCCTAGCCGCCGAACTTGACCGGCTCGCCCAGCTCGTTGAGCGAGAAGTTGGCCATGATCTGGTGGCCGTTGAAATCGAGCACGCGCAGATCTTCGGCCCCTTCGAGGTCCTCGCGCACGTGCTCGAAGGCCTGCGGGTAGCGGCGCGCCACGGCGTCGAGGGCCACCTCGTAGGCGAGGAACTTGTCGATGCCCTTGTAGCGCAGCTTCCCGACCAGCCGTTCGTCGGTCACGGCAGGGTAGGTCGAGAGCGTGAGGATGGGTCCGGAGCCGGTGAAGATGAGGTAGGCGTGAACCGTGGCGGTCGTCGTCATGGCGCTGTTTCCGGCGCCCCACGGTAGCCGCCGCCAGATAGGCTGTCAAGGAACGAGCGGATCCACGGCATGGGCGGCGGAGGCGAGCGAACGGCAGTCATCCTGGTGCGCCCCCAAGAGGAGGGCAACGTGGGCGCCGCGGCTCGGGCCATGGCCAACATGGGGTTGGAGCGCCTGGTCCTGGTGGCTCCCCATGCGGGCATCGGGCGGCTGGCCCGGGCACTGGCGGTCGGCGCCGGGGCCGTGCTCGACGGCGCCACGACCGCCGGCAGCCTCGAGGAGGCCCTGGCGCCGTTCGAGCGCGTGGTCGGCACGAGCTCGGCACGCGGGCGGCGGGAGCAGACCTTGACGCCGCGCGCGCTGGCCGCCCAGCTGGCCGCGGAGCCCGCCGGCTCGACCGCGCTGGTCTTCGGTCCGGAGCCTTCCGGTCTCGACGCCGAAGAGCTGGCGCGCTGTGGCTGGATCGTGCGCGTGCCCTGCGCCCCCGAGCAGCCCACCCTCAACCTGGCGCAGGCGGTGCTCCTCGTGGCCTACGAGCTGCACCTGGCACGCGGCTCGGCTGCTGCCGCGGGCGCAGCCGAGCCCCTCGCCCCGGCCGCAGAGGTCGACGGGCTCTTCGGCCAGCTCCTGCCGGTTCTCGAGACGGTGGGCTTCGCTCGCGATCACACCTTCGAAGGGGTGGTGCGTGATCTGCGCCGGCTCGCCGCGCGGGCCGGTCTGACCGAGCGCGAGGTGGCGATCCTGCGCGGCATCTGCCGGCGGGCCGGTCACCGCTTGGGCACGAGCGCCGGGTGATAGGCTCCGCCGCTCCCCCCATGAACTCGACCGTCGCCCCCCGACACGTCGTTTTCGACGCGACGCCGGAGATCTTCGCCACCGACGCCGCCGGCGCCTTCTGGTTCCCGCTGCTGCGCGAGGGGCGGCCGGGCATCGAGACCGAGTCGTTCGACGAGGTGCGCTTCATGGTTTCGGTCTGGCACCCGTCGCAGCAGCGCACGATCGATCTCGACAAGGTGTACGTCGAGTTGCGCGGCGGCTTCGACCCGGCGGGCGCCGAGGGGTGGTTCAAGCTCGCCGAGATCGAGCCGGTCGTGCCGGCCTACAACGCCGGGGAAACCTTCGACGGCTGGCTGGTACTGCCGGTCTTCGCGCCGCGCTCTAGTTTCGGCTTGGCCGGGAGCGGCTTCGCAGCCCGCACTCGACTGCAGATCCGCGCCCACGCCTACTTCGTCGCCTGACGACCGCCATGGAGCACCTGCGTCTTCTCGCCCGACTGGCGCAGCCGGCCGAGACCCGGATCGTGCTGCTGGTGCTCGACGGGGTGGGCGACCTGCGCACAGCGGCGCAGCCGGCGACCGCCCTCGACCTCGCGGTGACGCCGCACTTGGACGCCCTTGCTTCGCGCTCCACCCTCGGCCGCATCGAGCCGGTGGCGCCGGGGTTCACGCCGGGCAGCGGTCCCGGGCACCTCGCGCTCTTCGGCTACGACCCGGGGGAGAGCGCCTTCGAGATCGGGCGGGGCGTGCTCGAGGCGCTCGGGCTGGGCTTGGACCTCTCGCCCGAGGATCTCGCGGCGCGCGGCAACTTCGCGACCGCCGACGCCGCGGGCCTCCTCGTCGACCGGCGGGCCGGCCGCATCCCCAGCGAGGAGTGCCGCCGACTCTGCGCCCGGCTACGGGAGGCGGCCCGGGGCTTCAGCGAACTCGAGGTCGAGGTGGCGGCCGGCGAGCAGCACCGTTTCGTCCTCGTGCTGCGCGGCGAAGGGCTCTCGACCGCCGTTGCCGACACCGACCCCCAGCGCCTCGGAGTGCCGCCGCTCCCGTCACGCGCCACGGCGCCCGAAGGTGAAGCGACCGCGGCGCGTCTGGCTCGCCTCCTCGCCGTGCTCGAGACCGCGATCCGCGACGAGCCCAAGGCCAACCGGCTGCTCCTGCGCGGCTTCTCCCGGCTCCCTCACCTGCCACAGTTCGCGGACCTCTACAAGCTGCGGGCCGGCGCCTTCGCCGGCTACCCGCTCTACCGCGGCGTGGCCTCCGCCTGCGGCATGGAGGTCGTCGAGTGCGGCAAGCGGTTCGCCGACCTGGTGGCCGCGACCCGCGAGCGTTGGAACGATTTCGACTTCTTCTTCCTGCACGTGAAGGGAACCGACGCCGCGGGCGAGGACGGCGACCTCGCCGCGAAGGCGCGGGTGATCGAGGAGGTGGACGCCAGCCTACCCGAGCTGCTCACGCTCGAGCCCGACGTCCTCGCCGTCACCGGCGACCACTCGACTCCCGCTCCGATGCGCAGCCACAGCTGGCACCCAGTGCCGTTACTCCTCGCCGCCGAGAGCGCCTTCGTCGATGGCGAATCGCGCTTCACCGAAGAAGCCGCGACCCGCGGCCACCTGGGGACCTTCCCGTCCCGGTACCTCATGGGGCTGCTACTCGCCCACGCCGGACGGCTCGCCAAGTTCGGGGCGTAGACCTGTTTTTTTGAACCTACCTGAACCCGCGCCGCAGCTCGCGGCGGAAGACGCCGAAGGCTTCCTGCCCGTAGAGGCAGACGACGACGCGCTCCAGCTTCGTGCCACCCTGCAGGTAGCGGTGGATCTCGGTCAGGGTGAGGCGGGCGCAGCGGTCGACCGGGAAGCCGAAGGTGCCGGTCGAGATCGCGGGCAGGGCGATCGACCGCAAGCCGTGGCGGTCGGCGAGCGCCAGCGAGGCGCGCACCGCCGAGGCGAGCTTGCGATCCTCGTCGCCCTCACCCCAGCGCGGGCCCACGGCGTGGATGACGTGGCGGGCCTTGAGGTTGCCGGCCGCGGTCAAGACCGCCGAGCCGACCACCGTGCCGCCGATGCGGTCGCACTCCTGCTGGATCGAGGGTCCGCCCTTCTTCCGAATGGCCCCGGCCACGCCCCCTCCGAGTTTGAGCTGCTCGTTGGCGGCGTTGACCACGGCGTCGATCTCGAGCTCGGTGATGTCTCCCTCCAGCAGCTCGAGCTGGCCGTTGTCCATCTTGATGACGACGTGGCTGGTTTACGTGGCCTGGGTCATCGGGGTGGGCCGCGCTCGCGACGACCGGCGCGGACAGGAGATTCTATCAAGGACTCCGAGTAGGGAGAAACTCCCTGTTAGACTCCGCCGGCCATGCTCGAAGGAGCCAAGCGAGACCTCGCGCGCCTCGTCGCCGAGGCGGTCCGCGCCGGCTTCGGGATCGAGCACGAGCCGGTCATCGAGATCCCACCCCGTCGCGAGCTGGGTGATCTCGCGTTCCCGGTGGGTCTGCACCTGGCGCGGGTCGTGCGGCAGCCGCCGCGGGCGATCGCAGAGCGCATCCTGGGCATGCTCCCCCGCCTGGACTGGGTGAGAGAGGCCCGCGTCGAAGGTGCCGGCTACTTGAACGTCTTCCTCGAGCGCGGCGTGGCCGTGGCGAAGCTCCTCCTCGATCCGGTCCTCGCCGCCGCGCGCGGTGGTCCCAAGGTCGTCCTCGAGCACACCAACATCAACCCCAACAAGGCCGCTCACATCGGCCACCTGCGCAACGCGGTGCTGGGGGACGTGCTCGCCCGCGTGCTGCGCGCGCTCGGCTTCGCGGTCGAGGTGCAGAACTACATCGATGACACCGGCGTTCAGCTCGCCGACGTCGTCGTGGGATTCCGGGACCTGCGGGGCCTCAGCGTCGCCGAGGTCGCCGCCCTACCCGAGCCGTTCGACTTCACCTGCTGGGATCTCTACGCCGAGGTCGGCCGCTGGTACGCCGCGGACGAAGCGCGTCTCGCCCACCGCCGCGAGACCTTGCATGCGCTCGAGCGCGGTGAAGGCGAGCGCGCCGAGTTGGGCCGGCTCGTCGTGCGCCGCGTCCTCACTCGCCACCTCGCCACCATGGCGCGGCTCGGCATCGGTTACGACCTCCTGACCCACGAGAGCGCGGTTCTGGCGCTCGACTTCTTCGCCCAGGCCTTCGAACGGCTGCAGGCGAGCGGCGCCTTGAAGCTCGAGGCGGCCGGCAAGAACGCCGGCTGCTGGGTCATGCCGCTCGCCGAGAGCGAGGAGTTCGGCGGTCTCGAAGACCCCGACAAGGTGATCGTCCGCTCGGACGGCACCGTCACCTACGTGGGCAAGGACATCGCCTATCAGCTCTGGAAGTTCGGTCTCCTCGACCGCGACTTCGGCTACCGCTTCTGGGAGGGGCCGGGAGTCTGGCAGACGGTCGCCGAGGGTGGCGTCGCCGCCCATCCCGCCTTCGGAGGCGGCGCGCGAGTGATCAACGTCATCGACGCGCGCCAGAGCTACCTGCAGAAAGTCGTGCGGGCCGGCCTCGCGGCGCTGGGCTACGACGAGCAGGCCGCCGCCTCCGTTCACTTCGCCTACGAGATGGTGTCGCTCTCCACGGCGACGGCCCGCCAGCTCGGCTTCCTCGCCGCGGGCGAGGAGGCCTCCGGGGCCCTCGAGATGTCTGGCCGCAAGGGCATCGGGGTCAAGGCCGACGACCTCTTGGACCAGCTCGAGGCGAAGAGCCGGGAGGAGATCGCGGCGCGCCATCGCGAGCTGCCGGCCCCGGAGGTGGCGGCGCTGGCGCGCGAGATCGCCGTCGCCGCCCTGCGCTTCTTCATGGCCAAGGCGTCGACGACGCGGGTGATCGCCTTCGATCTCGACGAGGCGCTCTCCTTCGAGGGCGACTCGGGGCCCTGTCTCCAGTACTCGCTGGTGCGGGTCAAGAACATCCGCCGCAAGCTCGCCGCGGCCGGCCTCGCACCCGAGGTCGCGCCGGCCCGGCTAGAGGAGCTACCGGCCGCCGTGTGGAGCGACGACCTCTGGGACCTGGCGCTCGCCGTCGGCCAGATCCCCGACAAGGTGCGGGCCGCGGGCGACACCTTGGAGCTCTCGCTCATCGCCCGCCACGCCCTCGAGCTGGCGCAGCGTTTCAACGGGATCTACCACCAGCACCCGATCCTGCACGAGGCGGACCCCGACCTCCGCGACGCCCGGCTCGGCGTCACCCTGGTCTTCGCCAAGGGGCTCGAGGCGCTCTGCGAGCTCTTGGGCATCCCGGTGCCGGAGCGCATGTAGTGGGACCTACTCCCTAGCCCGGTGGGTCCGGCGGCCGTCGTGAGGTCGGGTGTCGGCCAGGTGGGGGCGCCGGGGGGGCCCAGGCCCCGATGCCGTCCAGGCCGGAGCGCTCGTCCACGACGTAGATGCGCGCGCCGGCGATGGCCGCCGCGCTCCCCTCCACGGCGCGGGCCGTGAAGCGCGGGCTCGCCGTCGCCAGCTCGTCGCTCGCGACGACCCGACCCCGCTCGTCCACCCAGTCGACCAGCGCGCGACCGGAGAAACTGGCGTCATCGACCACCACCTCGACCGCCAAGGGCACGCTGTCCGCCACGGGTTCTACGGCCACGCCGAGCGGCGGCATGGCGAGCGGGATCGCCGGATCGCCGAGCAAGTTGTAGGTCTCGACCAACGTGCGGTCCTCCAACCCGCGCTTGCTCTCCACGATCGCGCTGCCGATCGGTCGGCCCGGGACGGTGAGCGCGGCCAGGAGGGCCCTGCTCTGCGCGATCGACGGACCGTTGCGCCACGATGCGGCGAAGACCGCGATCGCCCCCTTCCCTGCGACACGCAGGAACTTCTCGCCGATCGAGTCGGCGTTGGGGTGATCGAAGGGCGCCGAGAAACAGGTCATGCTGAGGACGAGGGGCAGCCGTCCCGACTCCGGCAGCTCATCGATGTGCTCGAGCGTGAAGAGGTCGTGGTTCTTGTGGATGTCGGGCGGGCCGGTGCGCCAGATGTTGCGGCCGCCATGACCGTGGAAGTGCACGAGGAGCGCGCCGCGCTCGAGCGCCGCCTGGATCGTCCGCTGGTGCTCGGCGTTGTCCCGCTCCTCCGGCTGCGGGTAGACCTTGTTCGCGGTGAAGCCGCGACGCTCGAGCTCCCCGGCCAGCCAATCGGTCGCGCTCTGGAAGCCGATGTATTCGTTCGTGATCCACAGGACTTCCCGGCGCCACGGTCCTACTTCCGGGGTGGCGAGGTAACGAATCGTCTTCTCGACGATGGCCCGCACCTCCGCGGGCTCGGTCACCGGAAAGCGGCCGATGGCGAGATCGGGGACGACGTCGTCGCCCTCGACGGCGACGAAGTAGTTGTCGCTCGCCGCGTGCCCATCGCTCGTCGGGGCGTTCCAGGTCGGGATCAGGTTGCGGTCGTTCGCCGAGTTAGCCTCGGAGTAGACCGGCGTGTCGCGGCTCGGGAAACCCTCGCGAGAGAGGAGCTGCCGATCGGGCCAGTTCGCGTAGTTGGCGCCCTCGACCACGGCGTTCTTCGTGTCCCAGCTCGCGTCGCCGACCAACAGCACGAACCGCGGCGCCGGCCTCTCCCAGTGCCGGTAGGCGTACTCGACGAAGTCGCGGATCGCGCGGGGATGGACGATGCCGTGGCCGAACTCGTCGTAGACGTCCTCGACGTCGACGAGCTCCACCGTCAGGCCACGGCGACGGTGGGCTTCGGCCAGCGGGCGGGTGGCCTCGAGCAAGCGGGCGTGGGCGATCATCAGGTAGTCGGCTCGATTCGCCGCCACCCGCAGCCGCGACGGCAGGTCGCGCTGGATCCGCACCGGCTGCCGCCGCCGGTCCCCGGGAACGGCGAGGAAGCTGGTCTCGCCGGGGGCGAGCCGGAAGCGAGCGCGCCATCGCCCTGGGTCACCGGCGACCGGCTCGACGGCCGGGACGATGCGACTGCCGCCTTCCCCGTAGATCGCGATCGTCTCGCCCAACGGCGCCGTCAGCTCCACGTGCACGCCAGCCGTCGACTCGAAACGCAGTGGCGCCTCGGCGACTTCGCCACGACTGGGATAAACGACCTCGATCCAGTTGAGCATCACCACATCGACCACCGGGTCCGCGGTCGCCGCCGGCCTGCGCTTCCGTATGCGGAGCTCGAGATCGTGGTCGCCCGGCGCGAGATCGGCGACCGTCAGCGTCAGGACCTCGGGCGTGCGATCGTTCCACTCGGCGGCGCCGACCTCCCGACCGTCGACCCGCGCCTCCACGCGGTGATCGGGCAGACGCTCCGCCCCCGCCGGCTGGGCGTTGGGCGGGGACAGACCCCGCAGGCCGACCTTCACCTCGACGGCGTCGCCGGCGACGAGATCGGGCAGCGCGAGAGCGAACGTGAAGGGCTGCTTGTCGATGTGGGTCAGCTTGGCCCAGAACCAGATGTCGGCGCCGTCCCCGGTTCGGGCGAGCTCGCTGCCGCTCAGCCGGATCATCAGTCGCTCTTCTTCGTAGTGGAGACTCCGCCCGAGTCGCGCCGGCGACTCAGGACCCTCGTCCACCACCGGCAGCGCGGACATCCGCACCGGTCGGGCGCCATCGAAGCTCAACTGGTAGACGTTGGCCTTCGAGTACTCGTGGTGGTAGATCCCGTCGCCGGTCAGCTTCTCGCCGACGAACTCGAATCGGTCGCCGGAGCCGAACTCGCCGTCGCCACCATCGTCGACCCAGAGCGGCACCGGCTCGCCACCGTTCGTCGCTTCGAGCGCCGCGCTGGCGTAGCGACCCGGCGGGAGCCCGGCCGCAGTCAGGGCCTCGTAGCCGATCTCGTAGACCCCCGACTCCTCGATCTCGATGCGAAAGCGCGGCGCCTCCGCCCCGCCCGCGGCGGGCACGGCGAGGAAAGCCAACAGAGCGAGCGCCCGATTCATGCGCCCCAGTGTCTCACGGGAAAACGCGCGCCGAAGCTCGGCCGGCGCCTCAGTACGCCAGCAGCTCCCGGGCCGCCGCCACGATCTTGTCCTTCCCGGGCAGCAGCTCCTGCT
>CAYXXN010000043.1:0-18488 GCA_964469055.1 uncultured Thermoanaerobaculia bacterium | reverse complement strand
GCGAGCGGGGCGAAGCGTAGGCGTGCCGTGCCGCCCGCTCGACAACCTCGGCGATCACCTCCTCGCTCGCCGCCAGATCGGCGTCCACCTCGATGCGCGGATGGATGCCGGCGGCGAGGGGATGCCGAGCCAGGAGGCGCCGGCAGAAGGCGTGGATCGTCTCCGCGGTCAGGTGGTCGAGGCCGGCGAGCAGCAGCTCGGCTCGCTCGGCGAGCGCCGCCCGTGCCGCCGCTCCCAGCTCCTCGGCGCGGAAGCCGCGCCGGGCCGCATCGTCCGCTCCCGCGCCCCGGGCGAGCGCCGCCAGGGCGTCGCCGACGCGCGCCGCCATCTCCGCAGCGGCCGCCTCGGTGAAGGTGATGGCGACCACCCCGTCCAGCGCCTGGCCGGCGATGCGCTCGGCGGGCGCCCCCTCGCCCAGCTCGGCGGCCGACCGCTCCCAGCCTCGGTCGAGGCACCAGGCAAGGACGCGCGAGACCAGGGCCGTCGTCTTGCCGGTGCCGGCGCCGGCGGTGAGGATCACCGGGCGGTCGAACTCGGTCTGGGCCGTGATGCGGGCGCGCTCGTCGGCCTCGCGGAGGGTCGCCGCCGGCGCGAGGGTGGTCATTCCTCGCCTCCGAGCGGCCACAGTGCCAGGAGGACCGCCTCGCCGGCGGTGGCCGGCGCCGGCGCCACCGGTCGCGGCAGGTGACGCTCCAGCCACGCCTCGAAGCGCAGCCGCGCTCCCGAGTCGCCGCGCAGGCAGGCGTCGCGCACCTCGCAGCGCTCGCAGTGCGGGTGCTCGGCGGAGCGGTCCTGCAGCAGGAAGCGGGGAAAGAAGGCGCCCGTGTCCCAGGCCGAGAGCGCGGCGCGGGCGGCGCCGCCGAAGGCCTCGGCGATGCCGTCGTCGGCGCCCCGCACCGTCCCGCTGCGTGGTCGGTCAGGGTCGAGGTCGGGATGGAGGTAGAGGTAGCGCCCCTCGTCGTCCGTGTGGCCGCCGGCCAAGGCGTAGGCGGCGGCTTGCAGCAGCCGGGCGCGCTCGACGGCGGAGAGCATCTCGCGTCGCCGCGCCTCGGGGGCGCTCTGCCGGAAGGGAACGCTGCGGCCGGTCTTGTAGTCGGTGAGGCGCAGCGCGTCGCCCCGGCGATCGACCCGGTCGGCCTTGAAGCCGATGCGGCGCGGCCGGCCGGCGCCGTCCTCGACGCTCACCCCGCCCTCGATCTCCGCCGCCAGGACCTCGGGCAGCGTGTCGTCGTCCCACTCCCGCTCTCGTGCCGACTCGAGGATCGGCGCCGCCGCCGCCGCCAAGGCGCGGGCGAGACCCGGCAGCGGCAGCCCTTCCTCGCGGACGATGGCCTCGGCGCACCTCGAGAGGAGGCGGGCGAGCCGCGTCTCGTCGGGCCAGGCCACCGGCACGCCGAGGCGCAGGCGGGCCTCGTCGAGGGTGACGGGCGGCGAGCCGATCTCGTTCTCGACGATCGCCCGTAGGACTTCGTGCACCAGGCTGCCGACCAGCCGTGGCTCGACGCCGGGCAGCACCTCGAGCGGATCCGGCGCCGGCGCGAGCCGCAGCAGGCGCTCGAGGAAGAAGCGCCAGGGGCACTCGGCGAGCCGCTCGAGATGGGTGACGAAGAGCGGCTGCGCGCTGCGCGGATCGTCGTCCCCGGCCGCGCCGACGAAACCGAAGAAGGGGCCGAGGGCGCCTTGCAAGCGCTCGCCGTGGGGCGTGCCGCGCTGTGGATCGAGCTCGTCGAGGAGCTCAACGCGCGCCGCGGCCAGCGCGCCGCCCTCGGTGTCACTGCGTCCGCCGTCGCCGAGGACCGAGCCGAGGACGGCGCGGAGCGCCGCGCGGTCGCGGGCGAGCCCGGTCACGATCGCCGCCTCGCTCGCCGTCAGCGGCCCGCGCCCCGGGTCGAGAACCGCCTGCCGAATGGCCGGGAGCGGGGTCGGCGCTCCCGCCGAAGCGAGGAGACGGGCGACGAGCGGCGAGACGGCCAGGGGCAGGTTGTCGTCGTTTTTCTCCTGCCAGGAGAGCGTCACGCGGGGGCTCGCGGCGACGAGTTGCGCGAAGAGGAAGCGCTCCTCGTCGAAGCCCACCCGCTTCTCGGCCAGGTCCGGCAGCACGCCGGCGCCGCGCGCGCCGAGGGCCGCGCGCACGCCGTCGGGCAGCATGGGATCCTCGTGCACGAGCCGCGGGAAGACGCCGCGATTCAAACCGAGCACGAAGAGGTGCTCGAAGGTCCGCGAGCGGGCCTCGATGACGTCGAGCACCTGCACGCCGGCGCCGGCGCCGCCGAGCGGATCGAGGCCACAGGCCTCGAGCGCCGGGGCCAGCAGCTCGACCAGCTCCTCGAGCTCGAGCACCAGGTCGGCCGGCAGCGCGGCGAGGACGGCGGTGATCGCCTGTCGCGGTGCGAAGTCCTGGTCCCAGCCGAGCTGCTCATCGAGGAGCGACAAGAGCCGGGCGGCATGCTCGGCCGCGGTCCCGGCCGGCCAATCGGTCAAGCGCGTGCAGATCTCGCTTGCCGCCTCGGCGGCGATCTGCAGCACGGCGGAGGAGATGGACCCGCGGCGGCGGTGGGAGCGGCGTCGCGTCGCTGGGGCCTGGTGGCGAGCCTCGGGGAGGGTGACGTCCTCCAGCCGGCCGGCCCCCTGACCGAAGAGGGCGGCCCGTAGCTGGTGGGCGCGGGCGCCGAGCAGGCGACGGGCCGAGGCCTCGAGCCAGCGGTCGACGGGCGTGCGCTGCCGCGACCGCAGGAGCTCCAGCAGAGCGCGAGCCCGGCGCCCATCGGGTCCCGGCGGTCCGGTGGCGGCGAGCCCGGAGTAGGGGATGCCGAGGCGATTGAGTTGCACGCGCAGGGGAGAGATGTAGGCATCGAGGCGCCGGGCGACGACGCCGATCGCCTCCGGCCGGGCGCCGCCGTCGAGCAGATCGCGCACGCGTCGCGCCACCTCCCGCACCTCGGCCTCGCTGCCGAGCGCGCTGAAGGCCGCGAGGTCGGGAGACGGGAGCGGCCCGGCGGCCACGGGCTCGAAGGCGGCCGCCAAGGCGAGACGCTGGTGAAAGCGATCGCTGAAGGCGACGCCCGCATCGGCGCGTTCCGGCGCCAGCGGGTCCGGCGGCTGGTCGAGATAGAGCGTGCCGGCGGCGCCCTCGAGAAGGGCGACCAGCAGATCGCCAGCGACACCGGTCGCATCCGCGAAGCCGAAGACCGCGAGCGCCCGACAACGGAGCGGGCCGCCCGCCGCGACCGCCTCGGCGGCGCGGCGCAGGAGGTCGGAGCGGCGTCCGCCGCCGAAGGCGGCGAGATCGCGCGCCGTGGCGCCGGCGACCCGGGCCACGCTCAGCGCCCGCGCCGCTTCCCGCGCCGTCACGCCGCGAGGCGGTTGGGCGAGGGCGTCCTCGACGGCCGGCACGTGGTCCGCCTCGAGGCCCGCGTCGAGCAGGTCGCGCACCGATCCGAGGAGCGCGCCGTAGCCGTCGCGCAGGCCTCCCAGGTCGGCGGCCAGCAACGCCTCGGCGCGGGCGTGGCGCCGAGCGAGGAGGGGAAAGAGGTCGATCTGCCGCGCCGGTGGCGAGCCGGCGTCCTCGAGAATCGAGACCGCGAGGGCCCAGAGGGTGGTGCAGCGCACTCCGAGGACCGGCCGGCCGAAGTGCTCGACCAGACGCGCTTGCAGGTGGAGGGCGAGACTGCGCGAGGGCACCACGATGAGGACCGGCTCGGCGGCGAGGCCACCGAGGAGCGGTGCCAGGTCGGCGAGAAGTCTGCGCTCGCAGTCCCGCGGGCCGCGGCCGAGGCGCACGACGGCGCGGCGGCTCGGAGGCGGCAGGCTCACGGTCGCGGCAATGCGACCACGGCGCCCTGTCGCTGTCAACCGCGGCGGTGGGATACTGCGCGCTCCCCATGGCGAGCGAGCGGGCCTTCTCGGTGACCGAGGTCGCCGTCGTCGCGGCGATCGCGACGCTCGCGGCGGTGACGCTGCGCGCGACGGGCGGACGGCCGGCGGAACCCATGACCTTCGCCACCGATCTCCTTCTCGCGCTGGTCGCGGCCGTCTTCGCCGTACGCCTGGCCGCTTCGCCGCCGGGGCGAGCGCGGGCGGCGTGGGCGTCGGCTTTCGCCGCCCTGGCCGTGGCTGCGGCGCTGGGCGGCGCGGCGCACGCCTTGGCTCCCCTTCGTGACACGCGGCTGCTGTGGACGGCGACGCTCTGGGCGCTCGGGGTGGCGAGCTTCGGCCTGCTCCTCGGCGGCTGTTCCCTCGTCCTATCGGCCGGCGCCGCGCGCTGGGCCGCGGTGGCACTGGGGATCAAGCTCGGGTTCACGCTGCGGCGCGCGGCGAGCGACGGCGACTTCCGCTGGGCGGTCCTCGATTACGGCACGGCCCTCCTCCTCTTGCTGCTGCTGGCGGCCCTCGCTTGGCGGCGGCAGCGAGCGCTTTGGGCGCCGTGGGCGGCCGGCGGCATCGCGGTCTCGCTGGTCGCCGCCGCCCTCCAACAGGCCGGCTGGGATCCGCACCGGCACTTCAACCACAACGACCTCTACCACCTGGTGCAGATGGTCGGCCTCTGGCTCCTCTACCGCGCCGGCCGAGCCTCGTCGCTCGTCGACTAGCTACTCGACGGCCTGGTCCCAGAAGGCCGTGCCGCCGCTCTCGAAGCCGTCGGCGAAGAGGTCGGCCACCGGGGCCAGGCACGCCGGGTCGGCGGCCGCCGTGTCGAGCACGAAAGCGTGCATGCGCTCCGGCACGCGCTCCGGCTCGACCCCCCAGGGGTGGCCCAATCCGAAGGTCGGTCCCATGTTGCCGATGCCGCCCGAGAGCAGGTGGCAGTAGCTCATCAAGGTGCCGCAACCGCTCCCCGGTCCCGGCGGGTCCGGGCAGGGGAGGGAGGTCTGGCCGGAGTAGCAGCCGGGCTCGCTTCCCCAGCACTCGTCGACCGGGTCGGGGTTGCCGCCCAGGCCGGCGTAGCAGTGGGTGTGCGGCGAGTCGAAGTTGTGGCCGATCTCGTGCGAGACGACGACCAGGTCCCACACCACCTGCCCGGTCATCGGATCGAAGTCGCCGTCGAGGCTACCCGAGAAGCCGTAGGGACCGCCGTAGTTGTCGTTCTGAGGCGAGAGCCCCGGACAGTCGCCGCCGTGGTTGTAGTTGAAGGGCCCGCCGCAGAGCACACCCAGCCAGGCCACGCCGCCGCCGGCGTTCTTGCCGGAGAGCATGTGGGCGACGCTGTAGACGTCGCCTCCCGCCTGGCCGCCGTAGTTGTCGTTCCAGTAGCGGCCGAACTCGAGGAGGGCGCAGACCGAATCGGTCTGCGCCCAGGGATCGGCCGGGCTCGTCCACAGGGAGAGATGAGTGATGTGGAACTGTGTCTCCGTCTCGGTGACGTAGATGCCGGAGCTGTAAGCGAGCAGGTCGGCCGCGTAGTCCGCCGCGTCGATGACGTTGCCGAAGAGCTGGAAGTACTCGAAGTCGGTCTCGAGGGCCACACGGGCGGTGTGGCCGGCGGCACCCGCGGGCGCGGCGGATCCGGCAGAAGGGACATCGGCCCTCCTCGGACCGGGCGGAAGCCGGTCGACCGCGCAGGCGAAGTCGACGCCCAGCGCAATCGGATCGACCTCGCGCACGACAGGAACCGGTAGGGAGCGAGAGCCCCGACGATCGTCGAACACCCATTTCCGGCCGCCGCTGGCCACGAGGCCGCGCACGTTGCCGCCGGCGCGCACGGTGAGAAAGGCCTGGGACCAGGGGTCCCCGGTGACGAAGCCGTGGAAGTAGGCGTTGTCGGGCGCCGGGAGCAGCTCGGTGCTGGTGGCACCGTGCACCGCGATCCGCGCCTCGGGCGCGAAGGCCGCGAAGCGGAACAGCTCGAGGCTCGCCGGGGCCGCCGCGCCGTCGAGCGGCACGCCGTCGACGAGCAGAGCGCCGCCGAGTGGGACGGAGCGCGCGGCGGCAGCGATCTCCGTGCTGACGAAGAGAGCACGGGGGAGCGGGGCCTGCGCGGCTGCAGCCGCGATCGGCGCGCACGCCAGGACCCGCCAGTGCGGGAACGCCATGATGACCTCCGAGGAGGTGCCGCCGTCTCTACCACACTCACTCGAAATCTGTTGTGAAGCCGTGCTTGTCGACCGCCCGTGCTACCTTGAACGCCGATGCGAGCCGAGGCCCTACCCGACGCGGCCTTGGCCGCCGTCGGCCACCATTTCCTCCTCGGGCTCGAGAAGTCACCCCGGCTCACCGACCACGATCGGCGGCTGCTCGAGCTGTTGCGGCCGGCCGGGATCGTGCTCTTCCGCGAGAACTTCGCCCACGGCCTTCCTTACCCGGAGTGGCTCGAGAGGCTGGCCGCGTTGCTGGCCGAGGTGCGCGCTGCGGTGGGCCGCGAACGGCTCCTGGTGGGGATCGACCACGAGGGCGGTCGGGTGCTGCGCACGCCGCCGCCGGTCACCGCCTTCGCTGCGCCCCGCGCCTGGCGCGAGCGTGCTGGCGAGGTCGGCCGGGCCATGGGCCGCGAGCTCAAGTCTCTCGGCTGCAACGTCGACTTCGCACCAGTCGTCGACGTCGACTCGAATCCCGCCAACCCGATCATCGGCGAGCGCGCCTTCGCCGGCACGCCGGAGGGCGTGATCGAGCCGGCGCGCGCCTTCCTGGCGGCGCTCGAGGCGGAGGGCGTGCTCGGCTGCCTCAAGCACTTCCCCGGCCACGGCGACACCAGCGTCGACTCGCACCTGACGCTGCCGTGGGTCGACGCCGACCTCGCCACCCTGCGGCGCCGGGAGCTGGCGCCCTTCGCGGCCCTCGCGGCGGAGGCGCGACTGATCATGACCGCGCACGTGCTCTACCCGCGAGTCGACGCGGCGGCGCCGGCGACGCTCTCGCGGCGGTTTCTCTCCGAGATGCTGCGCGACGAGCTGGGGTTCACCGGCGTCGTGGTGTCGGACGATCTCGGGATGCGTGCGATCGCCGAACGCCTCCGGGCCCCTGGTGCCGCTGCCGCGGCGCTCGCGGCGGGCTGCGACTTGCTGCTGGTCTGCGCCCACCTGACGGACACGGTGGTCAGCCTCGACCTGGCGCGCGATCTCCTCGCCGCGCTCGACGACGGCACCCTGCCTGCCGAGCTCGAGGAGGTCTCCGCCCGTCGCGTGGCCGACCTCCTCGCCGCTGCGCCTCAGCACGCCGTCGAGCCGCTTCCCGAGGGGGTCTTCGCGCGCCACCGGCGGCTCCTCGTCTGACTGCCATGCCGTGCTAGGGTTGCCCGCTGCCCGGGAGCGCCCATGCCGAAGCTGGTCATGATCGTCGACGACGAGCCCGGCATCTTGACCACCCTCGCCGGTGTGCTCGGCGACGAGGGCTACGACACCCTCTCTACCGGGAGCGGCGAAGAGGCCTTGGCCCTGTACCGCGAGCGCCGGCCCGACGTCGTCCTGCTCGACATCTGGCTGCCCGATCGCGACGGCCTGGAGACGCTGCAAGCGCTGCGCGACCTCGACCCAGCCGCGGCGGTTGTCATGATGTCCGGCCACGGCACGGCGGCGACGGCCGCCAAGGCGATCAAGATGGGGGCGCTCGACTACGTCGAGAAGCCGCTCTCCTACGGGCAGGCGGTGGACGCCGTCGCCGGCGCCGTAGCCTTCCGGGCCGCCGTGGCGAGCGACGCCGCGCTGCGCGAGTCGCTCGGCCGCCCGGCGGCCCGGTCCGAGGCCGAGCGACCCCTCAACCCGCCGCCGCTCCTGCCGCTGCTTGCCACCGGCCGCGAGCCTCAGCGCACCCTACGCGCCAGCACGGTGCTCTACGGCCTGGGTCTGCACTCCGGGAGCCGCACGGGCATGGCCCTGCAGCCGCTGCCGCCGGACACCGGAGTCCACTTCGTCACGCTGCCGACGAACACCTATATCCCGGGCCACGTCGACGCGGTCGCGGACACCGACTACGCGACGACGCTGTCGCGCGACGAGGCCTCGATCCGCACGGTCGAGCACCTGCTCTCGGCGCTCCACGCGCGCGGCGTCACCAACCTGCTGATCAAGGTGCACGGCGAGATCCCCGTCCTCGACGGCTCTGCCCTCGAGTTCTGCAACGTGCTCGACGAGATCGGGGTCGAAGACCAGGACTCCCCGCGACGCGAGCTGGTGATCGACCGCCGCTACGAGGTGGTGGCAGGCGACAAGCGGCTCAGCATCGAGCCTCACTACGGCTTCTCGGTCTCCTACTTCTTGAGCTACCCGCCGCCGGTAGGAGAGCAGACCTTCGACTTCGAGCTCGCGAGCTGGGAGGCTTACCGCGAGCAGGTGGCGCCCGCTCGCACCTTCGGTTTCCTGCGCGACCTGGCGATGATGGCCGAGCTGGGGCTGGGCTCGGGCGGGCGGCTGGACAACTGCGTGCTGGTGGGCGAGGAGGGCATCGTCAATACCCGGCTGCGCTTCCCGGACGAGCTGGCGCGCCACAAGGTGCTCGACATCATCGGTGACCTCTACCTGTTGGGCTACCCGATCCGCGGCCGCGTGCACGGCCACCTCACGGGCCACAAGATGAACATCGCCCTGCTGCGCGAGATCCAGCGCGCCCAGCGGAGCTAGCGCTCGCCGCCGTGCCCGCTCGATGAGCTTGCCCCTGCTGGCCGTCGGCTTTCTCGCCCTCCTCTCGCTCGCCTATCGCTTCTACGGCGGCCTAGTGGCGCGGCGCTTGGGGCCCGAGCCCGAGCGGGCCACCCCCGCTCGTCAGCTCGAGGACGGCGTCGACTTCGTGCCCACACGGCCCTTCTACCTATTCGCCCAACACTTCTCGGCGATCGCTGCCGCCGGTCCGATCGCCGGTCCGATCCTCGCCAGTCAGACCTTCGGCTGGCTGCCGTGCCTGCTGTGGATCGGCCTCGGGGTGGTGCTCATCGGGGCCGTGCACGATTTCTCGAGTCTCTTCGCCTCCGTGCGTCACGGTGCCCGCTCGATCGCCGACATCGCCGGGGTGGCGCTCGGTCGCCGGGCAGGCATCGCGATGATGGTCTTCATCTGGATCGCGCTGACCTACGTGATCGTCGCCTTCGCCGACATCACGGCGGCGACCTTCGTGGTCGGCAGCGACGAGCTGCGCGGCGCCGAGGTGGCCTTCCATCCCGGCGGCGCCGTGGCGGCGGCGAGCGTGCTCTACCTGCTCCTGGCCGTGGCGATGGGTTTCGTGCAGCGTTTCCTGAAGCCGCCGCTCTGGCTGCTGACGGCCGTCTTCGTTCCGGCGACCTTCGCCATGGCCTGGCTCGGGACGAAGCTCTCGGGCTGGCTGCAGTTCGAGCAGCAGACCTGGGCCTTCGCGATCCTCGGCTATTGCTGCGTCGCCTCGCTGGCGCCGATGTGGGCACTGCTGCAGCCGCGCGGATACCTCGGCGGTTTCGTGCTCTACGCGGCGCTGGGCCTGGGCGTGATCGGCATGCTCTTCGGGGGCTACGAGATCGTGCAGCCCGCCTTCAAGACCTGGGAGGCGGGCGGGCCGACCGGCTCGCTCTTCCCGTTCCTGTTCGTGACCATCGCCTGCGGCGCCTGCTCCGGCTTCCACGGGCTGGTGTGCTCGGGCACGACCTCGCGCCAGATCGAGAGCGAGCGGCACCTTCAGCCGGTGGGCTACGGCGCCATGCTAGCCGAGGGCTTCGTGGCGCTGATCTCGCTGGTGACCGTGATGATCGTCGCGCCGGCGGCGCTCGCCGGCCTGGCACCGGGGACGATCTACGGCAACGGCATCGGCCGCTTCCTGACGCTCTTGATCGGGCCCGAACACCTGGCCTTCGCCGTCACCTTCGGCGCCATGGCGTTCTCGACCTTCGTCTTCGACACGCTCGACGTCTCGATGCGCCTGGGGCGTTATATCCTGCAGGAGCTGGGCGGCTGGCGGGGCCGCGGCGGCGCCCTGGTCGCGACGTTGGCGACGGCGGCGATCCCCGCCGCCCTGGTCGGCCTGGGAGAGAAGGGCGGCTGGACCCGCTTCTGGACCCTCTTCGGCGCCTCGAATCAGCTGCTCGCCGCCCTCACCCTGCTCGCCATCTCCGTCTGGCTGGCACGCCGCGGCAAGGCCGTCGCCTTCACCCTCGTGCCGATGGCCTTCGTGCTGACCATGACGCTGTGGGCCTTGGGCCGGCTGGCGGCGAGCAGCTTCGCGGCGGCGCGCGGCGTCGACGTGCAGCTGCTCAACGCCCTGGCGGCCGCTGCCCTGATCGGCCTGGCGTTGTTCCTGGTAGCTCGGGCCCTCGCCGCCCTGCGCGGGCGCTCGGCCGTGCCGGGCGCCCACGACGCCGGGCCTTGAGCACCCTTGATTTTACGCTCTTTTTACGCCTAGAGTAGGGCTCCGTCAACCACTAACAAGAAAAGAGGAAACGACCATGAAGCACACGATCCGCACCGTTGGACTGCTGGCCCTCACCCTGCTGGCCGCCCCGCTCGTGGCGCAGGACCCCAGCGCGATGACCCACGAGCAGATGATGGAGGCCTGGATGGCCACCGCGCAGCCCGGGGCCCAGCACCAGCAGCTCGCGGCGCAGGCCGGTAACTGGAACTACACCAACAAGTGGTGGCAGGACCCCGCCGGGGAGCCCGAGGTCTCGCAGGGCACCTCGAGCGGCGAGATGATCTTCGACGGCCGGATTCTCCAGGAACACTTCCACGGCACGATGATGGGCGGCCCCTTCGAGGGGATGGGCTTGACCGGCTACGACAACAACACCGGCAAGTGGTGGAACGTGTGGTTCGACAACATGGGGACCGGGGTGTACCCCTCGGAGGGCTCCTACGACGAGGCCACCGGCAAGATGACCATGGAAGGGGCGTGGCCAGGCCCGGGCGGCATGACCATGAAGGTGAAGATGGTCGGCTGGAGCGAGGCCGACGGCAGCCGCAAGTTCGAGATGTCGGAGGAGCGCGCCGGCGAGTGGGTGCGCACCATGGAGATCACTTACACGCGGCAGTAGGCGGCTCCTAAGCCGCGTAGAGGCGCAGGTCCGTCCCCACCCGGTCCGCGATCTCGAGTGCCCGCGGCAGGTCGGCGTGGCGGACGATGAGGTGGCCGTCGGAGAGCAGGGTCGCCTTCCAGTCGCGCCGGCTGGCGCCGACGGGTAGGAGATCGACCTCCACGATGTGGGGCGCATAGCGGTAGAAGAGGCTCTCTAGCCCCTCGATGCGCTGGATGCGCCCCTGCCCGCGCGCCCGTTTGAAGATCACGATCGCGTTGTAGAGGCGCCGCGTCGGCTGGCTGAAGCGGCCGCGGACGACGGCTTCGGCCCAGCCGCGATAGAGGTCGATGTCGCCGGCGTAGTTCATGATCTCGACGCTGCGGGCGCCCGGCGGGCGGGCGGCGATCTCCCCGAAGACCACCTCGCCGCTCGGGGTCAGGAACCACTCCATGTGGGTGAAGCCGGTGCGGAAGCCCAGGGCGGCGAGCACCGCTTGGCCCATGGCGCGGCCGGGCTGGAGCTCGCGCGTTGCGAGGTCGCGCAGCGCCACGGTCTGTGGCGAGAGCCACTCGATCGAGCGCCCCAGCAGGGGCTGAGGCCGGTACCAGCTGACGTTGTGGTAGGCGATGCGGCCGTCGATCGACACCGCGTCGAAGGTGAACTCCTCGCCGTCGATGAACTCCTCGACCGAGACTTCCGGCACGTGCCGCAGACCCGGCAACACCCGCTCGAGATCCGCCGGACCGTCGAGGCGATGGGTGTCGGCCGAGCCGGCGCCGGCGATCGGCTTGACGATCAGCGGGTAGCCGATCCGCTCGGCGGCCGCCCGGCACTCCCGCTCGGTCGCCGCCCGCGCGTGGCGGGGCGTGCGCAGGCCCTCCCGGTCGAGCGCCCGCTTCATCTCCTCCTTGTCGCGGAAGGGCAGGGTCTCGGCGACACTCATGCCGGGCAGGGCCAGCGCCTCGCGCAGGCGCGCGGCGAGGAGCATGCCCGGCTCCCACAGACACTCGACGCGGTCGAGGGGGTGCTCGTGAGTTTGTCGCCGCACCAGCTCGACGATCGCCGCCTCGTCCCACAGGTTGGGGACCTGCAGGTAACGGGATAGGGACCGCCCTGCCTCGGCCGGCAACGCCGCCTCCGGCTGGTCGCCGAGCCCGACGACCCGGGCCCCGACCTCGGCCAGGCCGCGGCAGAAGAGCGGCATCTCGTACGGGAAGCCGGGCGAGAAGAAGAGAAGGTTCATCCCATCTCGACCCGCACGAGCTGCATCAAGCGCCGGACGGCGTCCAGCACGACGCGCGTCTCCGGGTGGCGCAGGATCAGGTACCCCTGGCCCTCGTAGCCGGAGCCCGGCGCCTGGCCCTGGCGCGGCAACTGGACCTCGATCACCAGCTGCCCCAGCTCGCGCTGCGCCTGGTCGATGCCGTGCACCGCCCGCACGCGCCCCTGGCCTTGGCCCCGTAGGTAGATGGTGGCGACCGCGTAGCGTCGCTGGGGAGGCTGGAACTCCTCGAACGCCATCAGCCGACACCAGGCGCGATAGATGTCGAACTCGTGGGCGTAGGAGAGCATCGAGGTGATCTGGGCGCCCGGCGGGCGCGCCCCGACCTCGGAGATCGCCACACTGCCGTCCGGCCGCTCGAACCACTCCATGTGGGCGAGGCCCGTCTCGAGGCCGAGCGCCCTCAGGGCCGCGACGCCGACGCGCGTCACCTGTTGGTAGAGCGGGTCGTCGATCTCGCGCGGCAGCACGACGCACCACTGGATCCACGGGTTCTCGATCACCTCCAGGGGAGTGGGGTAGTAACGCGAGAAGCTGTGCCAGCGCGGCTCGCCGCGCACGAGGACGCAGTCGAACGAGTACTCGCGGCCGGTGATGAACTCCTCGATCAGCACCGGATTCTCGGGGCTGGGTCGGCTCAGCTCCAGCCCCTGGCGCAACGCCGCCTCGTCGTCGACCCGGAAGGTCGAGCGCGCGCCGGCCCCTGCCGGCGGTTTGAAGACGAGCGGAAAACCGACCTCGGCGGCGAAGGCGACCGCCTCCTGGGGCTCGCTGGCCAACTGGTGGCGAGCGCAGGGGATGCCCGCCTGCCTGAGCACCGTCTTCATCCGCGCCTTCTCGCGGAAGTTGCGGGCCGTCTCCACACCCATGCCGGGGATGCCCAAACGCTCTCGCACCTGGGCGAGCTCGACCTGGAGCTGCTCGAGGATCCCCACCAGGCGATCGGCGCCGCCGAGCTGGTGGGCTGCCGCCTGCACTCCGGCCGTGAGCTGGTCGACGTCGAAGGGATCCTCGACGCGCCAGTGAGCGGCGAGTGGGCGGCGTACCTCGGAGGGAAGCTCCTCGACCCGTTGCCGACTCACCAGGGCGCAACGCACGCCGGGCTCGCGCGCCATCGCCTGCACGAAGCGCTGCGTCGTGTCCGCGAAGAACGGCGCGACGAAAACGACCCGCGGCATCGACGGCGGATTCTATCCGCGGGACCCCTTGATATCGTGCGCCGTCGCATGGAGCGCCTGCGCCTCTGCCACGTGGCCGCCGAGCTGACGCCCTTCGCCAAGACCGGCGGGCTGGGCGACGTGGTGGCCGCCCTCGGGCGCACCTTGCACGGGCGCGGCCACGACGTGCGGCTCTTCCTGCCGTTCTACAAGAGCATCGACACGAAGGGACTGCGCGTCGCGCCGGTCGACTTCCTGCGCGACGTGCCCCTGCGTCTCGGCGAGCGCAAGCTCGCCTTCCGGGGGTTCTCGACCCCGTTGCCGGGCAGCGACCTCCCCGTGTACCTGATCGATTGCCCGCCGCTCTACCACCGGCCTGGCATCTACGACGCGGCGGGTGACGAGTACCTGCGGTTCGCCTTCTTGACCCGCGCCGCCCTCGAGAGCTGCCAGCGAATGGGCTTCGCGCCGCAGGTGCTCCACTGCCACGACTGGCACACGGCGCTCGCGCCGCTCTACCTGAAGACGACCTACGCCTGGGACCGACTCTTTCGCCGCACGCGGACGGCGCTCACCATCCACAACGTCGGGTATCAGGGGGCCTTTCCGCGTCGCGTGATCGACGAGCTCGGCCTGGCGTCGGAGGCCGCACGCTTCCATCAGGAGGACCTGGCTCTGGGCCGCGTGAGCTTCCTCGCCACGGGCGTCCTCCACGCGGACGTCCTGACCACGGTGAGCCCGAACCACGCCCGCGAGATCCAGACCCCGGAGTACGGCATGGGTCTCGACCCCCTGCTGCGGGCCCGCTCGGGGTCGCTGGTGGGGATCTTGAACGGCGTCGACTACGCCGACTGGGACCCGCGCCACGACCGCATGCTCTCGTTCCACTACGGGCCGGACGACCTCGAGGGCAAGGCGAAGAACAAACGAGTTCTCCTGGAGGGGCTGGCCCTGCCGCACCGCGCCGACGTGCCCACCCTGGGTCTCGTCTCCCGCCTCGTGCACCAGAAGGGGATCGATCTCATGCTCGACCCCTTGCCGCGCTTCCTCGAGTCGCGCGACCTGCGCCTCGTCGCCCTGGGCAGCGGCGAGGCCCGCTACGAGAACTACTTCCAATGGCTGCAGCTGCGGTTTCCGGAGAAGGTCGTTTTCCACAGCGGCTTCCAGAACGAGCTCGCTCACCTGATCGAGGCGGGGGCCGACATCTTCCTGATGCCGTCGCTCTACGAGCCGTGCGGCCTCAACCAGATGTACAGCCTGCGCTACGGCACGCCGCCGGTGGTGCGGCGCACCGGCGGGCTGGCCGACACGGTACGGCACTGGAATCCCGCCACCGGGGAGGGCACGGGGTTCGTCTTCGACCACCCGACTCCCGAGGGCTTCGGCTGGGCGCTCCGCCAGGCGCTCGAGGCCTACCGCGACCGCGACGGTTGGCGCCGGCTGATGGCCAACGGCATGGCCCAGGAGGTTTCTTGGGAGCAGCAGGTCGACAAATACCTCGAGCTCTACGGGCGGCTGGTGAACTGATGGCCGAGACCGTGGTCTTCACGGACCCTCGTTGCCTCCTGCACGACCCCGTCGACTTCCCGGAGCGAAAGGAGCGCCTGGAGCGGGTGCTCGAGCATCTGCGCGCGACGGGAGCGGAGGTGAGAACTGGCGGCGCTCATCCCGGCGCCCTTGCGGCCCTCGGCGCGATTCACGACGCCCGTTACGTCGAGCGGTTCCGCCGGGCGGTCGAGCGGGGCGACGGCCTGATCGACTCCGCGGACAACCCCCTGACGCCGCACACCTGGGAGGCGGCGCTGGGGGCGGTCGAGGCCGCCCTGCATGCCGCCGACTGGGTGATGGGCGGCGGGGGCCGCCGCGCCTTCGCCGCAGTCCGGCCGCCCGGGCATCACGCCGAGCGGGCGATGGCCATGGGCTTTTGCTACTTCAACAACGTGGCGATCGCCGCCCAGCACCTGCGCGACCGGCACGGGGTCGAGCGGGCGGCGATCTTCGACTTCGACGTCCATCACGGCAACGGCACGCAGCACCTCTTTGAAGAGCGCGCCGAGGTTTTCTTCGCCAGCACGCACCAATATCCCTTCTATCCGGGTACCGGCGCGGCGGGGGAGCGCGGCCGCGGTGCGGGGGAGGGTTTCACGCTCAACGTGCCGCTGCCGGCCGGCACCGACGATGCGGCGTACTCGCGCGCTTTCGAGACTCAGGTGCTGCCGGCGCTCAGGGCCTTCGCGCCGCAGGTACTCCTCGTCTCCGCCGGCTTCGACGCCTGGCGCGACGACCCCTTGGGCGGCTTGCGGCTGAGCGAGGCGAGCTACGAATCGCTCGGGCGCGAGCTCGGGCTCCTGGCCGACGAACTGTGCGCCGGCCGCGTCTTGGCCGTCCTCGAAGGCGGCTACGATCTCGCCGCCTTACCGAAGCTCGTCCACGGCTTCCTGGTCGCCCTCGGGGCGGCGGCCGAGGCGCGTTCGTGAGGCTGCAGAAACTGCTCGAGTGAGGCGGTGTCACTGGGTCTGCTCGGGCAGCCTCGACGCGAGGGCCCAGTCAGCAGCGACGGTGCCGGCGAGGTCATTCCGTACTGCGTCCAGGTACCGCTGAACTTCTCTGTTTGTTGGATTCTCCGTTGGTCGCCCGCCGCTCGATAGCGCGCAGCCACATCCGACGGATGATGGCACTCCCGGGATAGATGACCCGCCAATAGGCGGCGAATCGGCGACGCGCCGAGGGGCTGTTCGCAAACACGCGCGTCTCGGTCGACACGAACGACCGGCCTGGTCCATCAGCCGCCACAACGAAATTCATCGCCGCCAGGGCGAACCCAGGCGCCAGATCTTTCTGAAAGACCTGCGGCGTCAACGTCCCGTGGGTTCCCGGCGGCGCCATGACGACCGTGCCGATGACGAGTTCGTGCGGAGGGTCGTCAGCGAGACGCGCGAAGCCGCTCTGGGTAGCCACGTCGATCAGCGACTCGCGCTCTCCCGCGTTCAGAATGCTCGGTGGGAGCGGCTGACCGCCGCGTCGGATCCACGTCAGCGCACGGAACAGCCGGATCTCGTCAGCCCGCACGCGTTGGATCGCTTCGAACACGCGCGCAGGCGGGGCGGCGACTCGGATCGTGTGGAATTCACGAAACTGCCAGGCGGGCGCGAACTCGTCGAGGCGCGTTTCCACCCGGGTGATTCGCGACTCGGATGCTGGCAGGATCAAGCCGACACCGGCCAGGAGAACGCCCGCTCCCGCCACCACGAGTCCGCGCGAACGCCTCGTGATCCGGAGTCGCCGGATCGGTTTCACAGCAAGAACCACACCGGCGAAAGCGAGAATGAGTCCCGAGTAGACGATCGCAGACCCCATCATGGGAACACTCCGTCTCCCACCGATTCTGTCAAGGGAGGAGGCAGCGATGATCACCAGAGTATGGCGAGGAAGGACCAGCGTGGCAGGCGCGGACGCGTACGAGGCCTTCCTGAAGCGGACCGCGTACCCCGACTACGGGGGCGTCGAGGGCAACAGGGGTTGGATCCTGCTGCGCCGGGCCGCCACGGAATCCGTGGAGTTCATGTTCGTGTCCTTCTGGGAGTCGATGGACGCGCTGCGTCGCTACGCGGGAGCCGATCCGGAGCGCCCCAAGTACTACCCGGAGGACAGGGCCGCTCTTCTGGAGCTACCGGAACGGGCCGACCACTACGAAGTGGTCGACGCCAAGGTGAGTTGGTAGGCGGCCCGGGCGTCGGCGGGCCGCCATGAGGGGCGTGGCGAGTCCGGCGCAGCGACTGGTTAGCCGGCGGTGCGTCGCCGGTGGCTGAGGGCCCATAGGGCGAGACCAATGGCAACCGCCTCGGAGACGACTAGGAGATGAGCGGTTGTCCGGAAGAGGGGCTGACTTGGCCCGGCCGGCAGCTGAGACACGTTGTCGGGTGAAGGGGCCAGGTAGTGCCAGTAGGCGCCGAAGACCAGGGCAGCCGCCATCGAGCCGCCGAGAAGCAGGAGGCCGAGCGGAGCCCGCCTGCTGCACAAGAGACCAAGGGCAACCATGGGAGCTAGGCCCACTACGACCGCAACATAGAGGAATTGGAACACGGTCAATTCGACCCCCAGGTCGTGGTGCGCGACTCCATGGCCAATGGCGATCAACGCGTGCACGACTATGGTGCCCGAAGCGAGGAGAGTCGGTTTCGCGCTTCTATCCACAACGAACCTGGCCTGGATGCGCTTGCTATCCTGGATCAGCACGCTAGAGGAGGGCGCACGATGGCCAAGACAGATTTCAAGTCCGTGGACGAGTACATCGCCTCGCAGCCCGAGGCTGTGCAGGGCGTACTGGAACGCGTGCGCAGCATCATCCGCAAGGCCCTCCCAGGTGCAGAGGAAGTGATCAGTTATCAGATCCCTGCGTACAGGCTACACGGTGACCGCGTGCTCTACTTTGCTGGGTGGAAGGAGCACTACTCACTCTACCCGGCGACGGACCAGCTCGTCCGGGCGTTCAAGGATGAGCTTGTGCCGTACAAGGTCAGCAAGGGCACGATCTGCTTCCCACTTTCCCAGCCCGTGCCCATGAAGTTGATCGAGCGCATCGCGCGGTTCCGTGCGAAGGAGAGCGCCGAACGCGTGAAGGCGAAGGCCGCCGCGAAGAAGCGGTAGTCGTGACTAGACCGGCTGTCAATGCGGGCTCGATCCGCTCGGCGTGCTTCAACAACAGCGGTGGAGCATCTAGGGTGGTTCCCCTGCCGCCTAACGATACCGGAGCTAAGCGGCGCGGCCGCCAGGCCGCGTCCCCGCGTGCGGCTTCCATCTTGGTCAGGGGGCCGCACAGCGCCCCCTCGAAGGGCCGGAGATACGGCTGCGTCCGTGACCTGTTAGCTACCGCTCCGACCGCTCGCTCATCGCCTGCTTGCGGGAGGAGTCCAGAGACGTCTTGGTAGACGGGCGGTAGGGGCGAAGTGGTCAGCTGGTAGAAGGTCCCATGAATCCGGCGTCATCCCTGGTAGGACGCGAAGAGACATTCTCAAGCTAGCGGGTCATCAGGCTTCGATTTGCTTGGTCTTGGTTTCCGCGCCACCTGCTGTGATGGCGACCTTAATAGCATCCTCCATCGGATCTTTGAAGGGCACCGCGATTCGGAGCAGGCCGTGCTCGTAGATCG
>CAYXXN010000042.1:0-18793 GCA_964469055.1 uncultured Thermoanaerobaculia bacterium | reverse complement strand
CGGCGACGACCTCGCCGATCATCTCCATCCGCTCCTCGACCGAAAAGAGCGGCCGCTTCTCGTCGTTGGAGAGCACCGCGACGACGACCTCGTCGAAGATCGAGCGGCAGCGTTCGATGATGTCGACGTGCCCCTTGTGCAAGGGATCGAAGGACCCGGGGTAGACGGCGATACGCTTGCCGGTCATGGAGCACCGGCCGCGAGTTCGAAGGTCGCGGCGTTGAACGAGGCGTCCATCACCCGCAAGAGGACGATGCCGGGATCGTTCGGAAGCTCGACGCGCAGTGTCTCACGCCGCCCGTCGAGGAGTCCATCGGCCGGCACCAGGGCCTGCCATTCCCCGGCGTCGATGCTCACTTCCGCGCGCCGTAGCGGGTTCCAGGCGTCGTCGACATCGACCTCGATCCCCGCGTTCCCGCGCCGGGTCTCCAACAGGCGGGGCGGGGTGTGGTCGACGATGATCGGCTCGCTCACCCGTTCGCCGACCCGCGCGCCGCCGCCGCGGTTGCTCGCTTCGTCCGAGACCTGCACGCGGAAGCGGTAGAGGCCGTCCGGCAGGGCCGTGGCGTCGAAGCTGTAGTGCGTCTCCTCGATCTCGTCCGCCATCGGAAACCACTCCTCGCCCGCCGCGGGTCGGAACTCGAGCTCGGCCTCGAGCTCGTCCCCGTTGGGATCCTCCACTTGCCAGCGCAGGGTGCGGAAGCCGTAGCGCCACAGGGTCTTCCAGCGGCCGGCCTCCGCCTCCGCCGCGGGCTCGACGCTGGTGAAGATCCCCTCGCGTCCCGGTTCGGCGAGCTCGTAGACCTGGCTGCCGGTGTCGAAGCTCGACGGCACGAGGACCTGGCCGGGATCGAGCGCCGTGAGCTCGGTGACGCGGGCCGGGAGGTTCCGCTGACGGTACGCGAGCTCGACCGCCGCCACCACCGGCGAGGGTCCCGCGCCCGCCTCGAGCTCGGCCCGCCACTGCACCCAGCGCCCGGCCGCCAGAGCGGCCAGCGACGCTTCGCTGCCGCTCGCGGCGGGGGTCCACTCCGTCCAGGTGCGGTCCGGCTGACGGCTCATGCCGCTGCGTGCCGCGAGGCTCACGCCGGCGCCCGGCGGCAGCTCGCCCAGCCAGCGCAGGGTGCCGAAGTCCGCCACCTGGCCGGCGTCGAGCGGCGCGCTGGTGTAGACGCCGCGCCGCACGGTCGCCGCCAGCGAGCGGTAGAGGCCGGCGGCGTTGGTGGTGGCGAAGGTGGGGCCGTTCGGCCCGGGCAGAACCCCGATGACCTGCCGGGGCCCCAGGTCCTGCTCGAGCAAGACCCGGCCGTCCCGCAGGCTGAACACCTTGCCCTGGAGACCGGTCGCCACCCACAGGCGGTCGGCGGTGAAGGTCACGTCGTAGACGGTCTCCTCCTCGAAGCGGTAGAGGCTCTCGACCAGACCCTCGGGGGAGATCCGCACGATCTCGGAGCGCGGGCCACGGCGCGGCGCCGGGCCGCTACTTTCGACGGCGACCGAGACGGTTTCCGACTCCGTCGCCTCGCCCTCCCCTTCCTCCCCGTTTGCCCCGTCGCCATTCTCCGCCTCGATCGCCGTGCTGCGCAGACTCGCCTCGGAGTCGACCAGCGCCGCCCAAGCGCGGCCGTCGGGTGCCGAGGTCAAGGCGACGACCTCGGGCTGCGCGCCGTCGAAGAGCGTGCGCGCGCGCCCCTCCCGGTCGAGGCGCAGGACCAGGCCCTCGCCGGCGGTGCCGATCAGGACTCCGCCCGCGGCCTCCGGCTGGAGCGATCGCAGGTGGGGCTCGTCCGCGTCGTAGAGCACCCGCCCCCGCCCGCTCACGTCGACGGCGAAGAGGCGCCCCTCGGTGCCGGTCGCCACCAACAGCTCGCCCGAGGCAGCGCGCTCCAGGGCCCAGATGTACGTCTCACCGGGATCGAAGAAGACGGCCGCGGTGCCGTCGGGGTCGATGCGGTAGACCTTGCCGCGCGGCGAGGAGCCCGCGTAGACCGTGCCGTCCTCCTCCACACGCAAGGCGAGGACGAGGGGCTCCGCGGCGGCGAAGAGCGTGCGCGGGCGGCCATCGGCGGCGAGCAGCAACACGCGACCCGAATTGCCCGTGCCCAGAACCCAGCCCTCGCGGTGCTCGGCCGCCGCGAAGACGAACGGCTCGCCGATCTCGCCGACCGGTGCGACCCCGGCGGCCAGCCGCAGGGCGCCCGTCTCGTCGACGCTCACTCCCTCGAGAGTGCCCTGCAGGAAGGCGTCACGGGTGCGCTGCGCGAAGAAGCGCACCTCGGTGGCGCCGAGGGCTCCGGCCACCAGGACGGCCACGAGGATCGTTCGCCCGGCTCGCGCTCTCATCGCCATCCTTCGTCCCTTCCCGCCGCGCCCCGCTAGGAGCTCGGGTCGCGCCGCACCTCGAGGTCGACCCGCGTCAAGCCCGCCGCCGGGGCCGACAGCGAGACCGCGGCGAGCGGCGTCAGGGCGACCTCCAGGGCTTGCGCGCCGACGGCATCGCCGGCCTGCCAGAGACTGCGCAGTGACCCCGGCAGCTCCGGCAGTGGCTCGCCGGCCACCCGCAGTCCCGCCGCCGGCCGCAAGCCGAGGGCGACGAGGCGCCGGCGCGAGGTGAGCGAGCGCAGCAGGTCCAGGACCTGCTCGAGGTTCTCCGGGGCGGCCTTCTCGACGGTCAGCCGTGCCGTGTCGGCGCTGGCGCCGTCGCCGACCAGGACGAAGTAGGGCCCGTCGGGCAGCTCCTCGGGAATCTGGATCTCGAGGCGCTCGCGGAAGGGCGCGCCGCGGAACGGCGCCAGCTCGACTTCGATGCCCAGCCGCTCGCCGGGCCGCACGACCCGGCGGTCGGGATGTGCCGCCAGGAGCCGCGCGCCGTGCGGCTCGGGCCCTTGCCGGGCCTCGACCGCGATCGACTCGAGCTCGACCGCGCCCCACGCGTTGTCGACCAGGATGCCGGTGAGGGCGAGCAGGTAGAGCCCCGCCTGCAGCGCCGCCTCGCTGCCGTCGAAGCTCTGCTCGAGCAGGATCGGATCCCTGCCGGCGAGCTCGAGTCGCATCGCCAGATCCACCGTGCCCACGCCGGCCGCCTGCGTCGTGGCATCGACGGCGCCCAGGACACCGGTGGCGGCGAGCAACGGCACGAGCTGCGGCAGGTCGACGATCGCGAGCTCGTAGTCCGCCTCGCGGCTGCCGCGGACGGCGACCGCGAGTGGCACCATCGGCGCCACGAGGCCCAAGCGGCCCCGCATTCCCGGCGCCCGATCGAGGTCGAAAGCGCCCACCACCGGGCCGAGGTTGACGAGCTTGAAGGACTGCAGACGGCTGGCTACCACCGTCACCACCTCCGCTTTGGCCATCGGCAGGCGCACGTCGCCCAGGCCGAGGAAGGGGTGACCGAAGGCGAGCACCTCTTCGCCGGTGCGGGCGGTGAGCGTGCCGGTGGCGGCGAGCTGCAGGTCGCCCGTCATGAGCACGGCCGCCACGGCGTCGCCGGGGGAGAGCTCGCCGGCCAGCTCCGGGGCGCTGCCGGCAGGCGCCAGCTCCGCCCCCAGGGCCTCGGCGAGCAGCGCCCGACCCCGCGCTCCGAAGCCGGCGCCGGTCCACAGCAGACCGCCGCCCCTCCCGCTCGGCGGCGGCGCCAACCGCGCCCAAGCCTCGGCGAGCAAGCTCGGGGAGAACTCGGCGCGGGCCAGGGTCGCCAGGTCGACCAGCGGCCGGCCGGAGCCGACGAGCGGCGCCCCGGCCTCGGTCTCGCGCAGCCGGCCCATCTGCTCGATCGGTGTGATGCCGGCGATCGCCTCTTGCGACATCGGCCAGCCGAAGGCGACGGCGCCGATTAGGCGATCGTCGACGTAGACCGGGCTGCCGCTCATGCCGGCGATGACCCCGGTCTCTTCCAGGCCGCGCCCGGAGAGCCGCGCCAGGATGTAGCTCGTGTCCGGCGCCACGGCGTCGTGCCAGACGCCGAGCACCTCGACGTCGAACGCCTCCGGCTCGCTCCCTTGAAAGACGGACCAGCCGGTGCCGCGCAGGCCCGGGGCGACCTCGGCGAGCGGGAAGACCGGCGCAGGCTCCTGGGCGCCGCTCGCGGCGGTCACGAGCGCCCCCGCCAGGAGCGCCGCCCAGGGTCGATTGCACACTCCGCGATGCATTCCCGAAGAACCTCCGCCGCCAGCCATCTTCGTCGTTCCGATCCTCAGCGATTTCCACAGTCGCTGCGGAAAACCTCGCCCAGGCGCTGCGAAGGATATCGGCCCGCGCGCAGGATCGCGAGCCGGCCGTCGGCGACGGCCACCTGCGTCGACGGCGCCCCGCCCGGCAGGACGCCGTCGTCGACGATGGCCGCCGGGAAGCCCTCGAGCAACGGCTCGAGCGCTTCCGGATCGAGGATCGGCGGCTCTCCCGCGCGGTTGGCGCTCGTCGCGGTGAGCGGCCTGCCCAACTCGCCGAGCAGGCGGCGGAGGTTCTCGTGGGCCGGCAGGCGCACCGCCAGAGTCGCATCCTCGCCGGTCGCGGCGAGCGGTCGCCGCAACGGCACGACCACGGTCAGGGCCGCGGGCCAGAGCTCGGTCAGTCGCCGGACGGCCGGCGCGTCGAGGTCGGCGCCCAGCGCGGCGAGTTGGCGCTCGTCGGCCGCCACGACGGCCAGTGACTTCTCCGCGGCGCGGCCCTTGCAGGCGAAGACGGCCGCCACACCGGCCGCCGATCGCGGATCGGCCGCCAAACCGTAGCTCGACTCCGTCGGAATGGCGAGGAAGCCGCCGGCGTCGAGCAGCGCCGAGAGCGGCGCCACAGGATCGCCCCAGCGCCAGCGCGGAACGCTCACCGCCCTAGCTTACGGGAGCGCCGGCCATGGCCCGCAGCATCTCCCGAGCGTGCGACAGGGCGACGGCGCTCGGCTCGTCGCCGGCCAACATGCGGGCGATCTCCTGCACCCGGCCTTCGTCGTCCAGCCGCTCGACCGTCGTCCGGGTGCGCCCGCCGCGCACGCGCTTGACCACCAGGAAGTGCCGATCGGCGTGGCACGCCACTTGCGGCAAGTGGGTGACCGCCAGGATCTGGCCGCCCCGCGCCAGACGGGCCAGTTTGCGGCCCAGAGCATGGGCCGCCTCGCCGCCGAGGCCGGCGTCGGCCTCATCGAAGACCATGGTGCTCGCGGCGCCCGGCCCGTCGGCGCGGACGGCGAGCTGCAAGGCGAGGTAGATGCGGGCGAGCTCGCCGCCGGAGGCGCTGCGAGCCAGCGAGCGCGCCTCCTCGCCTGGGTTGGCGGCGAGCCGGAAGGTCACGCGGTCGACACCGGCGGCGCCGAGCTCGACGGGCGCGCCGCCGATGAGAAGAGGGCTGTCCTCGCGGCGGCGGACCTCGAACCCCACGGAGAAGCGGGCCCGGCCGAGCGCCAGGTCGCCGAGCTCACGCTGGAGCCGCGCCGCGAGCTCATCGGCCCATGCCCGGCGCCGGGCGGAGAGCTGCTCGGCCGCGCCACGATACCTGGCCAGTGCCCCGGCGACCTCGACCGCCAGCGCGTCACGGTGCTCGACGTCGCCCTCGAGCTGGCCGAGCTGGGTGGCCATCTGGTCGCGCCGCTCGAGGATCTCGCGGCTGCCGCCGCCGTGCTTGTGAAACAGCCGCTCGAGCCGCGCCAGCCGCTCCTCGATGGCATCGAGTCGGCCGGGCTCCGCCTCGACTCCTGCCAGGCGGTCTCGCACCGAACGACCCAGCTCCCCCACCTGGATCCTCGCTTGGTCGATTTCCCCTCCCCAGCCGCGGGCCTCCGGGAGCCACTGCGCCACCCCATCGAGCAGCCGCCGGGCCAGGGCCAGGCGCTGAGCGACGCTCTCCTCCCCTTCGGCGAGTGCTTCCCAAACGCCACTCAGCGCGCTGGTCACCGCCTCTGCGTGGCGCAGCAGCTCGCGATCCGCGCGCAGGGTTTCCTCCTCGCCGGCGTGGAGGCCGACGCCGTCGATCTCCTGCAGCGCGAAGCGCAACGTCTCGACGCGCTCCCGCCGCGCCCGCTCGTCGCCCTCGACGCGCGCCAGTCGCTCGGCGAGCGCAGCGTACGCCGCGTGCGTCTCGCTCGTGCCGGCGAGCACGGGCGCGGCCTCGAGGCCGCCGGCCCTGTCGAGCAGGGCTCGCTGCTGCTCCGGCGAGGCGAGCTCGAGCTCCTCGCGCTGGGCATGGAGGGAGAGCAGCGGCCCCGAAACCTCGGCGAGCAGCCGCAGTGTGACCGGCTGGTCGTCGAGGTAGGCGCGGCTACGGCCGTCGCGGCCGACCTCGCGCCGCACCACCAGCGCGTCCTCGGCGGGCGCCAGCCCGGCCGCCGCGAGCGCCTCGGCCCAGGCGCCGCCGGCCGGCAGCTCGAAGCGGCCGCTCACCGAGAGCACCTCGGAGCCCGCCCGCAGCAGCTCGCCGCTGGCCCGCGCGCCGGCGAGCAGGGCCAAGGCGTCGACGACGATCGACTTGCCCGCGCCGGTCTCGCCGGTCAGGACGTTGAGGCCGGGTCCCAGCTCCAGGGCGACGTCCTCCAGCACCGCCAGGTTGCGGACGTGGAGATCGCTCAACATGGGCGGTCCCGCCGCGACTCCCTACGCCGACGGGATGAACTCGGGGTCTTCCTGGGTCGTGCGCTCGAAGGAGAGGAAGTCGTAGTAGCCGCAGCGCGGCGAGCCCGGATACTTCCGGCAGATGGCGGGCCGCGCCGCGTAGACCGTGCAAATGCGCTTCTCGCGGTCGAGGAAGCCGCAGACGGACTTGTAGATGTGGTCGGGCTGGTGCCGCAGGATGCGCTCCCCGGGCTCGCTCCCCCGGCGGGTGAAGCGGCGCCGCGCCGTCGGCTCGGCGATGCCGAAGTGACGAGCCAGGCGTCGGAGGTCGGCCGCTGTGACGATGACCCGGTCATAGGAGCAGCAGTAGGCCGGGCACTTGCTGCAGTCGTAGAAGATGGGGAGCGACGTCCCCATCGGCGAGCCCATCTACTCCAGCCTCCGGGTCAGCCCTTCCGGGTCGCGCACCGTAATGCGGTGCACGGGGTCGACCTCGATCAGGCCGCCTTCCTTGAAATCGACGATGACCTGATTGACGCGCTCACGCGAGGCTCCGACCAGCGCCGCCAGGTCGCTCTGGGTCAGACGCATCGGGATGACGACTCCGGCGCTGCCTTGGTTGCCGTACTGCTGCGCGAAGGCGAGGAGCTGCCGCGCGACGCGCCCCTTGACGTCGAGACTGGAGAGCGCCTGGATCTGCTCGTTGGCCAGCCGTAGCCGCCGATTCATCAGTCGCACCAGGTTGTAGGACAGGTTGCCGATCGTCTTCAAGCAGCGGTCGAACGTGGCCCGATCCATCGACAGGCAGACGCACTCCTCCACCGCCACCACGTTGGCCGACCGGCCGCTCGAGCCCACCATGCTCATCTCGCCGAAGGTGTCGCCCGGTCCGAGGAAGGCGAGGATGACCTCCGAGCCGTCGAGCTGGTCGACGTAGATCTTCACAGTGCCCTCGAGCAAGATGAAGGCCCGCTCCGCCCGGTCCGCGACGCTGATGATGTTCGCCCCGGCCGGGAAGACCTTGCGGTGGAGCAGCTCGTCGAGCTCGCCGAGCTCGCGCTCGGAGACTCCTTCGAACAGGAAAGCCTTGGACAGCACCCTCGGATCTTCGACGGCGGGCATCGTGGGCGGGCGGATCTTAGCAGCTAGGCGAAGCGCTCGATGAAGCGTTGGAGGACAGCGAGCGCCGCCGGCGACGGTCGCAGTCGTCGCCGCACGTCGTCGAGGGTCTCGTCGACCGGCAGGTACCCGTCGAGGTACATCTGCAATCGCTCGAGGACGTCCGTTGCGTCCATCTCGGTATGGAACTGGGCGCCGTAGGCGGGCTTGCCGGTCACCCTCAGCATCTGGCACGGGCAGCGCTCGGAGATCGCCAGCTCCACGACCCCCGGTCCCATCTCGACCACCCGATCGTGATGGCCGAGCTGAGCCGTGAAGAGCTCGGGCAGCCCGGCCAGCAGCGGATCGTCGCGGCCTGCCGGGGTGAGCTCGATGTCGAAGCTCCCCAGCTCCTGGCGCTCCGGATCGGTGACGACTCGGCCGCCCGTCACTTGCGCCAGCACGTGATGGCCGAAGCACGAGCCGAACACCGGACGGCTTTCGGCCAGGAGACGCTGGAGAACTGCTTCCAAGTAAGGAGTGAAGGCGTGCCGCTCGGTCGCGCTGTGCTCGCCGGCGCCGCCGAGCAGCACGGCGTCGGCCGCGGCCACGTCGATCCACCGCAGTGCGGGCTGCCGGAGCACGTCGTGCGAAACCAGCTCATCACCCTGCAGTCCACCCACTACTCGGAAGCAGTTTTCCTCCTGCTGGCGAGCTCGCTCCGCGGAGCGGAACTGGAGGAGTACGACCCGTCGCCCGTGACCCACTCGAGCCATGCTCGCCGCTCCTCCGTCAACGCCCGCGGAAGAAGGCCCGCATCACGTGCCGCGCGACCTCCGGGTTCTCGCGCAGGCGGCGAACCGAGTAGGGATACCAGTCGGCGCCGTAGGGGACGTAGACCCGCAGCCGGTGACCGCGCTCGAGGAGGATGCGCCGCAGCTCCTCGTCGACGCCGAGCAGCATCTGGAACTCGTAGCGCTCGCGGGGGATGCGCAGACGGTCGAGAGCCGCACAAGCTGCACACGTGAGGAACTCGTCG
This sequence comes from uncultured Thermoanaerobaculia bacterium, assembly GCA_964469055.1. Taxonomy (GTDB): domain Bacteria; phylum Acidobacteriota; class Thermoanaerobaculia; order Multivoradales; family JAHEKO01; genus CAYXXN01. The sequence goes on along the minus strand of CAYXXN010000042.1, from coordinate 10,120 downwards.
TGCGTCGCGACCCCTACGTAGACGCCGCGAGCGAAAAGCTTCTCCAGGGCGGCCACGAAGTTGTGTCGCACCGTGTCATAGCCCTTCCAGGCGTCGCGGCGGGGCTCGATGTAGATCCCCTTGCACAGCCTCACGTTGGCGCCGGTGGCCGGCAGCGCGTCGATGTCGTCGAGCGTGCGGCGCATGTAGGCCTGGAAGACGACGCCGACATTGCCGAGCCGCTCGTGGAGCTCGCGGTAGATGCGCAGGGTGGCGTCGGTGGTCGTGCGGTCCTCCATGTCCAGCCGCACGAAGTTGCCGTGCCGGGCGGCCGCCTCCGCGATGCGAGTCACGTTGTCGCGGCACAAGGCTTCTTCGATCTTCAGGCCCAGCATCGTGGGCTTGATCGAGACGTTGGAGTCGACGCCGGCGGCGGCGATATCGTCGAGCAGCTCGACGTACTCCTGGGTGGCCGCCGCCGCCTTGGCCGGCTCCGTCACTTCCTCACCCAGAAGGTCGATGGTCGCCATGGCGCCCCCGCCGTTGAGCGCCCGCACCTTGGCGAGCGCCTCGGCGCGGGTCTCGCCCGCGACGTAGCGCCGCGCCACCTTGCCGACGACGAACTTGGGGACCAGCGGTAGGGTGGTGACGACGAGGCGGCTGAACAGACTCACGCGCGTCCCGGCCGGTCGCGGCGCCTCAGACGGCCGAGGTCCCGGCCTCGCCGTGGCCGTTGGTCGCCGGCTCGTCGACAACCCAGCGCACCGAGCGCGAGCACGGGCAGGTGCCCCCGACCCGGCGCAGGGCTGGCATCTGGCGGCTCGCCTGCTCGATCGTCAGCTCGCCCGCGGCCACCCGCTGCAGTGTCTCGAGGTAGCTCCCGAAGTCGCGGTTGGCGCGATAGGCGTCGGGGAGGTGCCTCTGGAGGTGCGTGCGGTACGCCTCGAAGTCCGCCACCGGCTCGCCCCCCCAGCCGATCATCTGGAAAGCGGGCACGCCGCGACGGCGGAAGAAACCCATCGCCGGCAGGTGGAGCAGGTCCTCCCAGGCGACGCCGCGCACCGTCCCGCGCTCGCTCAGCAGCTCGTCGAACGTGACTTCCGCCTCGCCGAGCGAGAGCTCCGGCAGCCGGGCCCGCAGGTAGCGCATGTTGAGGTCGCGGACCACCTTGCCCAGCTCCTCGTAGTAGAGGGTCTGGGCCTCGGCGTTGGCCATCGGCTTCAAGCCGTAGCGCACGTTGGTGGCGCCGCCGCGCTCGTCGCCGAACATCTCGAGCCCGCGCGGCACCCACTTGTTGAAGGCCTTCTGGATGTCGGCAGCGGTGACGAAGATGGCGCCCTTTCCCGCCTGCTCCATCCAGCGACGCAGGGGCACGACCCCCGCCGCCAGATGGAAGGCCTCCTCCCGCAACATCGGCGGCATGCTCTCCGCGTAGGGCTTGTAGGCGCTGATCTTCTGCATGTCGAGCTGGTACTTGCCCACCCGATCGATGATGCAGCAGAAGGCGGCATTGTCGACGAAGGAGTCGAAGTCGATGTTGAAGGCCCCCAGCACGTGCGAGCCGGTGGTCATCGAGAGGATCTCCTCGACCATCTCTGCGCCGTCGACGTCGGTCACCGCCGACCAGTCCTCGTCGAGCAGGAGGTGGAGCATCTGGTATCCGTGCCTCAGCTCCTCGGCCATCATGCGCAGGACCCAGAACTGGTCCTGCTCGTCCTGCGCCCGCGCCAGGGTGAGCTGGTGCTGCTGGATCGATCCGAACTCGGTCGAGGCCTGGGCCTTGATGGCGGGGAGCAGATGGCCGGCGGCCTCCGCGGGCAGCTCGCCCGGCTTCACGGCCTTCGGCTGGCCTTTGCGGTCGCCGCACTCGATCTCGTTGCAGATGCCGAGCTCGCGGTAGGCGCAGAGCTGGAAGCGCGGATCCTTCGGGAAGTGGCGCTCCCAGTTGTCGAGCAGCAGGCCGTAGTCGGGCACGAACTGGTCGCGCCACTTCTCGACCGCCTTGTGGAACCGCTCGGGGAGCAGGACCTGTCGCGTGTTCATCGCCCTCCTAGAGTTGTTTCACCAGGGTCCGCACCGGGGCCGGCTCGAAGCCCAGGGCCGCGAAGAACCGGCCGATCTCATCGAGGCCCTCGTCGATCAAGGTGCGCACCGAGGCGGCGCCGCGGCCGCGGAAATAGGCCAGCATGCCCTCGGCCAGCCGGCGGCCGATGCCCGAGCCGCGCTCGGACGGATCCACGCCCAGCACCTCGATCCAGCCCGTGGGCTCCTCCAGGCCGAACTCCCCGGAGCGCAGCTCGCCCAGCATGAAGCCGACCACCTTGCCGTGGCGCTCGGCGACCAGCGAAGCCTCCGGGTCCCGCCGCATGTAGTAGACCAGCCGCTGCTCCCAGACCTGGGGGCGATAACGGCCGGTGATCATCTCGTCGATGGCGGTGATGCTCCCCAGATCGGTATCCTCGAGGGGGCGGATGCGGATGGAGCTTTCGGCCTCGGGCATCAGCATCGCCTTGTTTCCGGGAGTCACCGCCGCGACGGCGGCGTGAAGACCGGGTGAATTGTAGCAGCCCGACCGGCGCCGCCCGAGGGCCTAGAATCGCGCCTCCGTGCCCGCCGAACGTTCCTCGGACCTGCGGGTCCACCTGGCGCTGCTCGCCGTCCAGCTCTCCTTCAGCGGCCTCCAGGTGGTCGGCAAGTCGGTGCTCGTGGTGCTGCCGCCGCTCGCTATCGCCTGCCTGCGGGTGCTGTTCGCGACCCCGGTTCTCTTCCTCCTCGCCCGCCGGGAGCCGGCGCCACCGCGACGGCTGTGGGGGCGGCTCGCGCTGCTCGGCTTGCTCGGGGTCTTCGCCAACCAGGTGTTGTTCATCGTCGGCCTGCAGCACACCTCGGCGACGAACGCCGCCATCCTGATGCCGTCGATCCCGGTCTTCACGGTGGCGGTCGGCACGCTGCTCGGCGTCGAGCGCATCGGCCAGCGCCGGCTGTTGGGCGTACTGCTGGCATCGGCGGGCGCGCTCGTGCTGCTCGATCCGACGAGGTTGACGTCGAGCGGCGGGGCGCTCCTGGGCAACGCCCTGATCCTCGCCAACTGCCTCTCCTACGCGACCTTCATGGTGCTGCAGCGCCCGCTCCTCGAAGAGATCTCGGGCAAGAGCCTGCTCGCCTGGAGCTTCTTGTTCGGCGGCGCGGGGGTGCTGGTGGTTGGCGCGCCCGCCCTGGCGACGGTGGCACCGGCCGCGGTACCCGCCCACGTTTGGTGGGGCCTGGCCTTCATCCTTCTCTTCCCCACCGTGCTCGGCTACGCTCTCAACACCTGGGCCATCAGCCGCTCGTCGCCTACCCTGGCGGCCGTCTACAGCACGCTGCAGCCGCCGCTGACCGGAGCGCTCGCCTTCGTCTCCTTGGGGGAGACGCCCGGCTGGCGGGAGGCGCTGGGCTTCGTGCTGATCGCAGCGGGGCTGTGGCGCGTGAGCGTGCGGCCGGTTCACAACTGATCTTGGGGTTGGAGCTCGCGGCAGCGCTCCGCCGGCCATGGGGCCCCCCGGCGGCTCCTCCCCACACCCTGTCCCCGCTCCCCACGCCCGCCCCGCCGGGCCCCATGGCCGGCGGAGCGCCACCGTTCGCTCGGGTCAGGGGTCTGCGAGGTGGCCTAGACGTGCTCGTGGGCGTGGTAGCTCGAGCGCACCAGCGGCCCCGACTCGCAGTGCGTGAATCCCAGCGCTAACGCGGCTTGCCGATAGGCGGCGAACTCGTCGGGGTGGACCCAGCGGTCGACGGGAAGATGCTCGCGGGTGGGCTGCAGGTATTGGCCGATGGTGAGGATCTCGACGCCGGCATCGCGGATGTGGCGGATCGTGGCCTCCACCTCGGCTGGGGTCTCCCCGAGGCCGGCCATGATGCCGGTCTTTACCCTACCCGAGTAGTTGGCGGCGTCCCGCCGCCGCGCCGCTTCGGTCAGCAACGCGAGCGAGCGCTGGTAGCTGCTCCCCGGCCGGGCTTGCCGATAGAGCCGCGGCACGGTCTCCATGTTGTGCGAGAAGACCTCCGGCTCCTTACCCAGAACGATGTCGAGCGCGTCTGGCACACCGCGGAAGTCCGGCGTCAGCACTTCGACGGCCGTACCAGGATTGCGCTCGTGCACGGCCTCGATGACGTCGGCGAAGTGCGCGGCGCCGCCGTCCGGCAGGTCGTCGCGATCGACGGAGGTGATGACGGCGTGCCGCAGCCCCATCGCCGCCACCGCCTCGGCGACGTGCGCGGGCTCGTCGGCATCGACGCCCGGCGCCGGCCGCCCCGAGGTCACCGCGCAGAAGCCGCAGCGCCGGGTGCAGACGTCACCCAGGATCATGAAGGTCGCCGTGCCGTGCTCGCCCCAGCACTCGTAGATGTTGGGGCAGCGCGCCTCCTGACAGACCGTGTGGAGGTTCAGCTCCTCGACGAGTCGCCGCACCTGGTGGTAGCGCGGGGGCGTGGCGAGCCGGATCCGAAGCCACTCCGGGCGGCCCGCTCGGGGCGGCGGCGGCGGGCTGGCCATGCGGCCGATCTGGATCAACGATTCGCTCACCGGTGCCGAGTCTATCGACTCGAGGACCCGGGCTCGATGTCCAACGCCACGTCGAGCGCCGGCGCGCTGTGGGTGAGCCAGCCGACCGAGATGACGTCGACGCCGGTGGCGGCGACGGCCGCGATGTTGTCGGGGCGAATGCCGCCCGAGGCCTCGGTGACGACGCGGCCGCGGGCGCGCCGCACCGCCTCGGCCAAGGTCGCGGCATCCATGTTGTCGAGCAGGACGGCGTCGGCGCCGGCGGCGAGCGCCTCGTCGAGCTGGGCCAAGTCCTCGACTTCGACCTCGACGCTCACCAGGTGACCGACCGCCGCCCGCGCCCGCCCCACGGCCTCGCCCACACCCCCGGCGAGCGCCAGGTGGTTGTCCTTGATCAGCACGGCGTCGTCGAGACCGAAACGGTGGTTGGTGCCCCCACCCACCCGCACGGCGTACTTCTCGAGGGCGCGCAGGCCGGGGGTCGTCTTGCGGGTGCAGGTGATGCGGGCGGGGTGAGGGGCAGCGGCCGCGACGAGCGCCCGCGTGGCCGTGGCGATGCCGGAGAGTCGCGCCAGGAGGTTGAGCGCCGTGCGCTCGGCGGCGAGCAGGGCGCGGGCGTCGCCGTCGAGAGTGACGAGCGTCGCGCCGACCTCCACATCGCTGCCGTCGGGAGCGGCGATCTCGGCCGTGACGCCAAAGTCGAGCTCGCGGAAGGCGGCGAGCGCCACGTCGATCCCGCAGATCCGACCGGCCGCGCGCGCCACCAGCCGTGCTCGCGCCCGCGCGCCCGGCGGAATCACGGCGGCACTCGTCAGGTCCCCGGCGCGACCCAGGTCCTCGGCGAGTCCGGACCGAACGACGTTCAGGTAGAGGAACGGCGACAGGGAGTGGGCGAGGGTCACGCGGCGAGGTCCTCGAGGAGTTTGGACCGAACAGCTTTCAAGTAGGGGGACGGCGACCCGTCGGCCCGGGGGTCACGAGCCGGCCCCGGCGGCGAGCGCCGCGCCCGGGACCGGCCGTCGCTCCAAGGTGATTCGCCCGGCGGGGCCGCCCTCGTGCCAGGAGAGCGCCAGGCGACAACGCCAGTCGAGTCGCGTGGTCGGGAAATCGCTCCGGAAGTGTCCGCCCCGGCTCTCGCGCCGTTCGAGGGCCGCCCACGCAAGCAGTCGCCCTACCCAGATCTGTTGCTCTAGATCGGCGGCCTCCGGCGGCGCGGCAGCGGCGAGCTCATCGAACGCGGCCAGAGCTCGGCGCAGCCCAAGGTCGCTGCGTACCAACCCAACGTCGCTCCACAGCAGCCGCCGCAAGGCGAACTCGAGTTCCTCCGTCTGGGCCGGCACTTGGACGGGTCGGGATCCTCGCAGCACCGCACCCTCGCCGAGCAACGCGCGCGCCGCGGGGAGCTCGGGCAGGGTGGCGGCGACGTCGGCGGCGAGGCGCGCGCCGACGACGAGCGCCTCGAGCAGCGAGTTGCTGGCCAGCCGGTTGGCCCCGTGCGCCCCCGTGCAGGCGACCTCGCCCCCCGCCCACAGGCCCGGCAGCGAGGCGCGGCCGCGCTCGTCCACCTCGATGCCGCCCATGTGGTAGTGGGCGGCCGGCACCACCGGCAGCGGTTGGTACCGCGGGTCGAGACCGGCCGCTCGGCAGGCGGCGAAGGCGGTCGGGAAACGATCGGGGAAGGCCTCTCCCAGGGCGGCGCGGGCGTCGAGAAACACCCGCTCCCCCATCGCCTGGCGCTGCCAGATGGCCCGCGCCACGACGTCGCGGGGCGCCAGCTCGGCGCGCGGATCCACCTCGGCCATGAAGCGCCGGCCGGAGTCGTCGACCAGGGTCGCTCCGGCGCCGCGCAGCGCCTCCGACAGCAGCCGCAGTGGGTCGGCGCTGGCGGCCAGGGCCGTAGGGTGGAACTGCACGAACTCGAGGTCGATCAAGCGGGCGCCGGCGCGGGCCGCGGCCGCCAGACCGTCGCCGGTCGCGGCCGGCGGGTTGGTGGTGTGCAAGTAGAGATGTCCGATCCCGCCGGTGGCCAGAACGACCGCTGGCGCCAGCTGCAGCACGCGAGCGCCGTCGGCGCGCCGCACCACGGCGCCCACCACTCGCTCGCGCTCGCGCACCAGATCGAGCAACCGCGCCTCTTCGCGTACCTGGATTCGCTCGGCGGCCAGCGAGGCCATCAGCGCCCGGACCAGCTCGGCTCCCGTGGCGTCGCCCTGGGCGTGGAGGATGCGGTAGCGGCTGTGCGCCGCCTCGCGGCCGAGGGCGAGGCGGCCGTCGGCGGTGCGATCGAAGCGAGCGCCACGCTCGCCCAGCCGCCGGACCTCGGCGGGAGCGGCCTCGGTCAAGAGCCGCACGACTTCCGGGTCGGAGATCTCCCCTCCCACGGCGAGCGTGTCCGCCGCGTGCAGGGCCGGGGCGTCGTCGGACCCGACGGCCGCCGCGATCCCGCCCTGGGCGAGCCGGCTTGCGCCGTCTTGCCCCAGCCGCCCCTTGGTCACCAGGGTGACGTCGCGGTCGGCGAGCCCCAAGGCCGCCGTCAGGCCGGCGAGACCGCTCCCCACGACCAGCACGTCGCTGGTCGCCACGGCGTCGACGTCCGGGGCGCGCAGGCTCGGCACGGCGACGTCAGGCGACGGCGAGCATGCGCTCGACAGCCCGGCGGGCGCGCGCCCCAACCTCGGGGTCGACCTCGACGCGATGCTCGAGGGTGACGAGCGAGCGGTAGATCTTGGGCAGCGTGATCCGCTTCATGTGCGGGCACAGGTTGCAGGGGCGGATGAACTCGACTGCCGGCGCCTCGACGGCCACGTTGTCGCTCATCGAGCACTCGGTGACCATCATCACGCGCTTCGGCGCCCGCTCCTTCACGTAACGGATCATTCCCGAGGTGGACCCCACGTAGTCGGCCTCGGCCAGCACGTCGGGCGGGCATTCGGGATGGGCGATCACCTCGAGGCCCGGGTAGGCTCCCCGGAAGTCACGCACCTCCTGCCCCGTGAAGCGCTCGTGGACCTCGCAGTGGCCGTTCCACAAGACGAGCTCGACCGCGGTCTGCGAGGCGACGTACCTGCCGAGGAACTCATCGGGCAGGAAGATGACCTTGGGCACCCCCAGCGACTCGACGACCCGGACGGCGTTGGCGGAGGTGCAGCAAATATCCGACTCCGCCTTCACCTCGGCCGAGGTGTTGACATAGGTGACGACGGGCACGCCGGGGTGCTCGGCCTTGAGCGCCCGCACGTCGCGACCGGTGATCGAGGCGGCGAGCGAGCAGCCGGCCTGGAGGTCGGGGATCAAGACCGTCTTCTCCGGCGAGAGGATCTTGGCCGTCTCGGCCATGAAGTGGACGCCGCAGATGACGATGGCCTCGGCATCCGCCTGCGCCCCGAAGCGGGCCATGCCCAGCGAGTCGCCGCGATAGTCGGCGACCCCGTGGAAGATCTCGGGCGTCTGGTAATTGTGCACGACGAGCACGGCGTTGCGCTCGCGCTTCAACCGCTGGATGGCGTCGATGTAGGGCGCGTGCACCGGCCACTCGAGCGGCGGGATGACCTTGCGCACCCGCTCGTACACCGACGCGGTGGCGGCCGCCACGGCGGGCGTGTACTCGGGCTCGGGGACGGCCATCGCTGGGGCTGGCATCGGACTCCTCGTTATGCTCTTTAAGAGTATTAAGGGGGACTCAAAAAGGTCGGCCGCGCCGACCGCTGCTTATCGTAGGTTTGAGCATATCGGTCTGTCAAGAGCGCAGGGAGGGCAGCCCCACCCCCGGCGCCGGCCGCTCGCGCAGCACCTCACGGCGGAAGCGGAAGAGCTCCGCCGGCCGGCCGCCGGTCGCCCGTTCGACGAGACCCGTCCCCTCGACCAGCCCGCCCTGCTCCACCAGCCGCCGGAAGTTCTGCTTGTGCAGCGGCACGCCCGCCAGCGCCTCGACGACCCGCTGCAGCTGGGTGAGGGTGAAGCTCTCGGGCACGAGCTCGAAGACCACCGGCCGGTACTTCAACTTGCCGCGCAGCCGTCCGAGCGCCGTCGCCAGGATGCGGCGGTGGTCGAGGGCCAGCGGCCGGCCGACACCGGCGGCGGCGCCCGTCCCGCGGCGCTTGCCGCCACCGCGGCCGCGCTCGCGATCGCGCGCCGCCTCGACGACCAGGCCCACCTCGTAGAGCAACTCGTAGCGCTCGAGCACCCGATAGGCATCCCAGGCCGTGCCCCGCAGACCGAAGGTGATGTCGGCCCGCTCGCGGCGCTTGCGCCGCTCGCTGCCGGCCGCCCCGGCGACCCAGTCCTCGAGCGCGGCGCCGATCGTGCGCAGCACCCGCGGCCGTCCCTCCCGCCGGTCCTCCCAAGGAATCAGATCGTAGACGTCCGCCCAGCGCGCCTCGCCGCCGACCGCGGCGCCGCTCTCCCGCACCAGCGCCAGGTAGCCGACCGAGAGCATGCGCTCCGGCTTCTCGTCCCGGTCGCGGTCGCCGAACGTGTAGAGCTGCTCGACGTAGCCGAGCTCGAGACCGCTGCGCTCGCGCACCCAGCGCCGCAGCCCCAGCTCCAAGGTGCGGTCCGCCTCCGGATCGAGCGGTCCGAAGGGCAACGCCTCCCCCGCCGGCGCGCGCACCGTCAGCACCCGCGGCCGCTCGGCGGTGACCGCGACGATCGCCGCGTTCAGCCCGACGACGACGGCGCGCGGCATCGGCGGCTTCAGGGGGTGGCTTTACTCGAGGCCGCCGTAACCGTTCGGTCGTCGAGGAAGCGGGCGATCTCCTCACGCCCCAGCTCGCGGGCGAGTGTGAGGGCGGTCGTCCCATCCGGAGCCGCGACCTCGGGTGTTGCCCCGCCTTCGACCAGGGCCTGCGCGGCGGCGAGGTGCCCCTCGGCGACTGCCCGCATCAGGGCTGTTTCGCCGAACTTCGTCTTCACGTTCGGATCGGCACCGGCCGCGAGCAAGGCTCGAATGCCTTCGGCCGCCCCGGCGTGCGCGGCGAGCCTGAGGGCCGAGCTTCCGAACTTGGCGCTGCGGTTGGGGTCAGCCCCCGCGTAGAGCAGCCGCTCGACGATCGCCGTGTGGCCGCCGCGGGCCGCATCGAACAACGCGCTCTCGCCCCACGAGTTCAATCCCTCGGGGTCGGTGCCCGCCGCCAGCAGCGCGTCCACGACCGGCAGGTGTCCCCGCTCCGCCGCCTCCATCAATAGGCTCCGGTTCCACTTCCGGCGCGATTCGAGATCGGCGCCGGCCGCCACGAGCCCTGGAATCACCGTTGCGTCCCCCGCCTCGACAGCAGCCCACAGCGTTTCATCTGGAGCCCTCGGCGGCGCTGCGGCCCCCTGGGCCACAACTCCGGTGGCGAGGGCTAGCCAGAGGAGCACCGGGCGAAGAGGAGGACCGAGGTGCATGAGGTTTGCGACGAGAGACCTCATGCTAGCATCGCGCGACCCTTCGGACTGGTCTCAATCTTCCTCCTCTGAGGGAATTCTCGATGCGTTCCAGTGTCGTCCTTCGCGTTCTCCGGGTTTCACTCGTGGTCGCTGTGCCAACCCTCTCCGTCGCTGTGCGGGCGGAAGACAGCCCCGTCGTCACGTGGTCCGTCCACAACGACACCTCACCGC
>CAYXXN010000041.1:0-18871 GCA_964469055.1 uncultured Thermoanaerobaculia bacterium | reverse complement strand
CTACGACGGCCGCACGCAGGAGCCGACGGTGCTCCCCGCGCGATTCCCGAACCTGCTGGTCAACGGATCGGTCGGCATCGCGGTCGGCATGGCGACCAACATCCCGCCGCACAACCTGCGGGAGGTGGTCGACGGGCTGCTGCTGCTGATCGACGACCCGCAGGTCTCCCTCGAGAAGGTCATGCGGGCCATCCCGGGCCCCGACTTCCCCACCGCCGGCTTCATCCACGGCCTGGAGGGCATCCGCAGTGCCTACCGCGACGGCCGCGGCACGATCCAGATGCGGGCCCGGGCCGGCATCGAGACGCAGCGGCGGGGCGAGCGGCAGGCGATCGTCATCACGGAAATCCCCTACCAGGTCAACAAGGCGAGGCTCCTCGAGCGTATCGCCGAGCTGGTGCGCGAGAAGAAGCTCGAAGGGGTCTCCGACCTGCGGGACGAGTCAGACCGCGAGGGGATCCGCATCGTCGTCGAGGTCAAGCGGGGCGCGGTGCCGGAGGTGCTGCTGAATCAGCTCTACAAGCTGACCCCGATGCAGACCACTTTCGGGATCATCCTCCTGGCCATCGTCGACAATCGGCCGCAGGTTCTGAACCTCCTCGAGCTGCTGCGGCACTTCTTGAACCACCGCAAGACGGTGGTGATCCGCCGCACCCGCTACGACCTGCGGAAGGCCGAGGAGCGGGCCCACATCCTGGAGGGCATCCTCAAGGCCCTCGACCATCTCGACGAAGTGATCACGACGATCCGCGCCAGCCGCACGCCGCCCGAGGCGAAGGACAACCTGATGTCCCGGTTCGCGCTCTCGGACGTCCAGGCCCAGGCCATCCTCGAGATGCGGCTGCAGAAGCTGACCGGCCTCGAGCGCGAGAAGGTGGTCGAGGAGTACAAGGAGCTGATGGCGCTGATCGAGCGGCTCCGCGCCCTCCTCGCCTCCGACAAGCTGGTCTTGGAGGAGATCCAGCGCGAGCTCGTCGAGATCAAGGAGACCTACGGCGACGCCCGTCGCACCGAGATCATCCCGGAGGCCAACGAGATCGGCATCGAAGACATGATCGCCGACGAGGACATGGTGATCACGGTCTCGAACTCGGGCTACGTCAAGCGCTCGCCGCTCTCGCTCTACCGCACCCAGAACCGCGGCGGCAAGGGCCGCACGGGAATGGTCACCAAGGAGGGCGACTTCGTCGAGCACCTCTACGTGGCCTCGGCCCACAGCTACATCCTGGTCTTCACCGAGACCGGCCAGGTGCACTGGTTGAAGGTCCACGAGATCCCCCAAGCGGGACCCGCGGCGCGTGGCAAGGCGATCGTCAACCTGCTGAACCTGGCTGGCGACGAGCGGGCGGCGACGACCGTGGCGGTGCGCGAGTTCGACGACGACCATTTCCTGTTCTTCGCCACGGCCAAGGGCACGGTCAAGAAGACACAGCTCTCGGCTTATGCCAATCCTCGGGCGGGCGGCATCATCGGCATCAACGTCGAGCAGGGCGACCGGTTGCTGGCGGTGCGCGCCACCGACGGCAAGGGCGACGTCTTCCTGGCCACCGCCAAGGGCTTCTCCATCCGCTTCGCGGAGCGCGCCGTTCGGTCCATGGGGCGGGCCACCTTCGGGGTGCGCGGCATCACCCTGCGCAAGGGCGACCGCGTCGTCTCGATGGAAACGTTGACCGAGGAAGGCGAGATCCTGTCGGTGGCCGAGAAGGCGGTCGGCAAGCGCACCCTGGTCAAGCAGTACCGCCGCCAGGGGCGCGGCGGCAAGGGGATCATCAACTTGAAGGTCTCGAAGAAGACGGGCGAAGTGCTGGGCGCCAAGCAGGTCACGCCCCAGGAGGGATTGATGCTCATCACCCAGGGCGGCCAGATCATCCGCATCAATGTCGACGGCGTGCGCGTCTCCGGCCGCTCGACCCAGGGCGTGAAACTCATGGACCTCGAGGCGGGCGACCGGCTGGTGTCGGTGGCCAAGGTCGCGGAGCGCTCCGAAGAGGGCGAGGGCGTGGAGAGCCCCGAAGGCGAGCTCGTCTCCTGATGGACGATAGCGAGCGGCAGGGCGAGCTGGAACGGCTCATCACCCGCCAGCTGCTCGACTACACCGCCGAGCGGGCCGTGGACTTCCTGGAGTCCCTGCCCGGCCGACCGGTGCGAGCGGAGGCGAGCCTCGATGAGCTACGGGCGGCCTTCGGCGGGCCGCTGCCGGAGGAGGGCGAGGACGCCGTGACGGTGGTGCGGCGGCTCGCCGATGCCGCCGAGTCGGGCGTCGTCGCCTCGGCCGGGCCGCGCTACTTCGGCTTCGTCATCGGCGGGAGTCTCCCGGCGGCGCTCGCCGCCGACTGGCTGACGACGGCCTGGGACCAGAACGCCGGCGCCTACGCGGTCTCCCCCGCCGGCGGCGCCGTCGAGGAGGCCGCCGCTCGCTGGCTGCTGGAGCTCCTGGGCCTCCCGCCGTCGGCCGGCGTCGGTTTCGTCACCGGCTGCCAGATGGCGAACTTCACGGCCTTGGCCGCGGCCCGCCACGCCGTCCTCGCCCGTGCCGGCTGGGACGTCGAGCGCCGTGGCCTGCAGGGCGCGCCGGCCGTCACCGTGGTGCTCGGCGAGGAGGCGCACGTGACCGTGCACCGGGCCCTGCGCCTCCTGGGGCTGGGCGAGGAGACCGCCGTCGTCGTGGCGGCCGACAACCAGGGCCGCATGCGCGCCGAGGCCCTGGCCGAGGCGCTCGCCGCCGTCGCCGGGCCGACCATCGTCTGCGCCCAGGCCGGCAACGTGAACAGCGGGGCCTTCGACCCCCTGCCGGCGATCGTCGACGCTGCCCGCCGGCAGGGCGCTTGGCTGCACGTCGACGGCGCCTTCGGTTTGTGGGCGCGGGCGAGCCGCGAGCTCGCCCACCTCGCCGTCGGTGTCGAGGGCGCCGACTCCTGGGCGACCGACGCCCACAAGTGGTTGAACGTCCCCTACGACTGCGGGGTGGCCATCGTCGCCTCGGCCGACGACCAGCGCGCCGCCATGGGCGCGGCGGCCTCCTACCTGATCCGCACCGCCGGCGCCGAGCGCGACGCCCTCGACTGGGTCCCGGAGTTCTCGCGGCGGGCGCGCGGCTTCACGGTGTGGGCCGCCCTGCGCAGCCTCGGCCGCCGCGGGCTCGCCCGTCTGGTCGAAGACAGCTGTGCGCGGGCTCGCCAATTCGCCGAGCTGCTCTCCGCCGAGCCCGGGGTCGAGATCCTGAACGACGTCGTCTTGAACCAGGTGCTGGTGCGCTTCCTCGGCGACGATCCGGGAGCCTCCGACGCCTTGACCGCGGCCGTCGTCCGCCGAGTCCAGCAGGAGGGGACCTGCTGGCTCGGCGGCACGCTCTGGAAGGGGCGGGCGGCGATGCGCGTCTCGGTCTCGAACTGGCGCACGACGGAGGCCGACGTCGAACTCTCGGTGGCCGCCATTCTCGCGGCCTTGGCGGCCGAACGCGGCGCAGACGCCTGAGAGCTAGTGAGGGTGCCGGCCGCGGAAGCCGTGGCTGTCGTCGTCGAGCCAGGGCCGTGACGCCCGCCAAGCGGCGAAGCGCTCGACCTGCTCGGGGGTGAGGAGCGCCTCGACCTCCTGGTGGAAGGCCTCCCGCGCGGCCTCGAGCGCCTCGTGCTCGCGATGCATGGCGATGACCCGCTCGCCGATCGCCGTCGGATCGGGGGACTCGGAGCCGGCCATCTCGTGCACGGTCTCGAGTTCGGCGCGCAGCCGCTCGAAGCGCTCGGCCAGCCCTTGGGTGTGGGCGTCGTGCAGGGCCGCGAGCTGCTCGCGCTGGCTCTCCGAGAGCTCGAGGACCTCGGCCAGCCGCTCGAAGTGGCGATTCGCCAGCTCCTCGCCCAGCGGCCCGTGCCCGGCGAAGGGATGATCTCCGTGCCCGGCCAGCGCCACCGCTGCGGCGCCCCCGGAGGCGACGAGAAGGACCACAGGGCCCACCCAACTCTTGCTCACTCGCATGTGCGTTCTCCTTTTCGCGGCGCCGCGCGGGCGCCTTCGAGGAGCTAGACGAGGCGGGGGGCCGCCGCGGTTACGGCAGCGTTGACTCCCGGTAGGCTGTAACCGGGGCGGGTCAGGGCGCGTCTTGGCTGGTGTGGGTGCCCTCGGCCTCGCCATCCTCGAGCGTGCGATGGCCGGGAGGGAAGACATCGAGCCGGGTGAGAGGGCGCTGGTCGAAGCCAGCCGGGCCGGCGACCGCGACGCGTTCTCGAGCCTCGTGCGGCAACACGAGCGCCGCGTCTTCCGTCTCGCGGGTCGCTTCTTCCGCCGCCGCGAGGACGTCGAGGACGCCGCGCAGGCGACCTTCTTGACCGCCTGGGAAAAACTCGCGACCTACCGCGCCGCGGCGCCCTTCGAGCACTGGCTGACAAGGCTATGCTTGAACGTGTGCTACGAGCGGCTGCGCCGCGAGCGGGCGACGGAGGAGTTGCCCGAGGGGCTGGCGGCGGTGGGCGACGCGGCGGACGAGAAGCTCGAGGTCGAGCGACTCCTCGCTCGCTTGGCGCCGGCCGACCGCTTCGTGCTCCTGCTGCTTCACGGGGAGGAATGGAGCGTCGCCGAGATCGCCGCGCGGCTGGGTTGGTCGAGGACCAACGTCAAGGTGCGGGCCCATCGGGCGCGCCGCAAGCTGCGGCGGCTGCTCGAGGAGGGGTGAATGCGCGAACGGCCTGACGAGCTCGAGCGACGCTGGCAACGAGTCCGCCGCGCCCTGCGGCTGCGCCATGCCGGGATCGAGGCGGACGCAGGCTTCGCCGGCCGCGTCGTGGCGCGCCTGCCGGCGCGGCCGCCGGACGCCCTGGGTTGGGCGGCCGGCCGGCTGCTGCCGGTGGGGTTGGCGCTCGCCCTGGCGCTCGGCTGGCTGGCGCTGCGCCAGACGGCAGCCGCATCTTCGCTCGATCCGGTCGAGGCGCTCGGGAGCTGGGTCGTCGCCGGCCTCGTGGAGGCGGAGTGAGGCGAGCGGCGGCGGTTGCGACGGTCCTCGGAGTCTTCCTGCTCGGCGCGGTGGTGGGAGCCCTGGGGACGCACGTCGTCCACCTCGACCGACGGCTCGGCCCGCCAGCGGGCCCGCCCGAGTTCGGGTTGGTCGGAGCCTGGCTGGAGCGCCGGCTCGATCTCACCCGGGAGCAGTCCGAGCGCATCGAGGCGATCCTCGACCGTCACCACCAGGAGATGTTCGAGCTGCGGCGCGAGATGATGCCCGAGTTCGAAACGCGCTTCACCGCCACGGTGGAGGAGATCGAAGCCGTGCTCACCCCCGAGCAGCGCGAGCGCTTCCGGCGCATCCACCCGCCATTCGGCCACTTCGGCCACCGTCGCCACCGGCACTCAGGGAGTGGCGAGTCCGAGGAACCGCCCGGCTAGGCGAGGTCCCGTGCCCGCCTCCTCGTGCTTGAAGAAGACGAAGGCCTGCCTCCAGCCGAGATTTCCCAAGCGCTCGCGCCAGGCCGCCAGATCGGTCTCGGTGTAGCTCTCGCGGCGCAGCCGCACGTAGCCCCAGTCGGCGGTCGCGACGAGTGGCGGATCGCCCTCGCCGCCGGTGTCGGCGAGGCAGAGGGCGAGGCGCCGTTCGCGCAGGCGCGCCAGGAGTGGCTCATCGAACCAGGACGAATGACGGAACTCGAAGGCGGCGGGAAGCTCCGCCGGGAGGAGCTCGAGGAAGGAAGCGAGCCGGTCGGCGTCGCCCTTCAGGTTGGGTGGCAGCTGGAAGAGGACCGAGCCCAGCCGCTCACCGAGGGCGCTCAAGGTCGAGAGGAAGTAGCGGGTCTCCTCGCCCGCCTCCTTGAGCCGCTTGTGGTGGGTGATCCGCTGCGGCGCCTTGATCGCGAAGCGGAAGCTCGCGGGGACCTGGGCGGCCCAGCCCTCGAGCACCTGCGGCCTGGGCATGCGGTAGAAGGTGTTGTTGATCTCGACCGCCGGCAGGCGCGAGGCGTAGTAGGAGAGCCGCTCGCGGGCCGGCAGATCCTCGGGGTAGAAGATGCCGGCCCATTCGTCGTAGGCAAAACCGCTGGTGCCGGCGAAGAATCGGGTTTCGGCGGCGCTCATCTCCCCTTCGCCGACCCCGGCTTCTTCAGCAGCGCGATCTGCCCCGCGTGGTAGAGGTCGTGTTGCACCAGGCCGTGGAGGGTCTGGTAGAGATCCCACCGGCTGCCCGGCGCTTCCTCGTCGAGCCGCTCCGGGGGAAGGCCGCGGACGCTCTCGAGCAGCTTCTGATGGCTCTCGCGCAGGGCGCCGCGCGCCGCCCGCCAGGCCCGCTCGGAGGTGTCGGTGACCGGCGGCCAGTCGTCGGCATCCGCCAGATCCACCTCCTCGCCGGCGAGCCGCCGCGCCACCCCCCCGTGCCAGGCATCGACGTGGAGCACGATCTCCCAGATGCTGTGCGCGCCGGGAAGCGGCCGCGTCGCTGCCGCCTCGGCTTCGAGGTCGGCCAAGAGCTCTGCCAAGGCCGGGCCGTGCCAGGCCTCACCGTAGAGAGCGCGTTCGAGCTGGTCGGCGATGCGGTCGATCTCGGTCATAGCTCTCCTCTCAGGATCTCGTCGATCCAGGAAACGGCGGTGTCCGCGAGCTCGGTCAGCACGTCGTCGTCGGACCGGCCGGAGCGCTTGAGCACTCGAAAGGAATGATCGGCACCCTCGACTACGTGGAGACGGGTGCGGGGCGCGAGTCGCTCGCAGATGGGCGTGAGCAGGGCGAGGTTCGCCAGGGCGTCGCGGGTGCCCTGGAGGAAGAGCATGGGCTGCTCGACGCCCTCGAGGTGCGCGGCCCGAGTGATCGCCGGTTCCCCCGCTGGGTGGAGGGGGAAACCGAAGAAGACGATGCCGCGTGCTGGTAACAGACCGCCGTCGGCCGCCGCCCTCGACGACATCCGCCCGCCGAGCGACTTGCCGCCGGCGAAGACGGGTAGGCCGGGCGCCAGCCGGGTCGCTGCGGCGACCGCCGAGCGAACCGTCGCCGCGAGCAGGCGGGGTGGGTCAGGTCGTCGCTCGTTGCGTTCCATGTAGGGGAACTGAAAGCGCAAGGTCGCCACGGCCCGCTCGGCCAGCCGGCTCGCCAGCTCTTCGAGAAACGGATGCCGCATGCCGGCCCCGGCGCCGTGGGCGAGGACCAGAAGGGCATCGGCCGCGGACGGCTCGAGAACCAGCGCCGAGACCGCCGTTCCAGCTTCCCCTACTTGGATCTCGATCGCCCGGCTGCTCCAATTCGCCATCCTCGCCTCGCGGGGCGCGGGCAGTGTAGCCGAGCCGCTGCCTCAACCGAGGCGCTCGCTGATCGCGTCGGCGAAGCGTTCGAGGGCCGGCGGGTGCTGGAGGAGGTAGAGCGAGGGCTCCATCAGCTCGAGCTCCATGACCTGCGGCTCGCCGGCGGCGTCGAGCGCCAGGTCGACGCGGCCGTAGAGGAGAGCGTTGCGCCACGGGGCGATGGCCGCCTCGGCCAGCCGGCGCTCGGCGGGAGAGACGGGCAGGGCGGCCGAAACCGCCTCGTCCTCGCCCATCCACCGCGGGCGCTTGCGCACGGCGTGCGTGAACTCGCCCGCGATCCACACCATCGACCGCTCACCGTGGTCGCTCACCGATTCGACGTAGGGCTGCACGAGGACGTCGCGCTCGGCGAGGAGGGCCGCCAGATGCGCTTGGCCGGGCTCGACGTGATCGCCATCGACCTCGAACGTGGCGAACGAGGCGCAGGAGATGGCGGGTTTGACGACCGCGTCCCGCCAGCCGCGCTCGGCCAGGATCTCGGCGAGCCGGGCGTCGGCCCCGCGCTCGAGGAGAATCGTCGGCACGACGGCGACGCCGCGGCCGGCGAGCTCGAGCAGGTAGCGCTTGTGAAAATTGGCGCGCACGACCTCGGGCGGGTTCCAGAGCGGCGCCACGGCGGCGACGCGCTCGATCCAGGCAAGAAACTGCTCCGGGTGGAGATGGTAGTTCCAGGTCGAGCGCAAGATCGTGGGCGCGGGATCATCCCAGGCCTCCGCCGGGTCGTCCCAGGCCGCCGATCGGGCCGCGATGCCGCGCTCGGCGAGGGCGGCAGCCAGCGGCAGCTCGTCGGGATCGGTTTCCGGCTTGACCCGGCAGGTAGCCAGTCTCAGCGGTAACACGCGGCGCAAGATAGCGCAGCGCGAAGTGCTCCCAGCGACGGAGGGGAGCGCGCCTCCCGCCCGCCTCAGCGGGACCGCTTCGGCGGCAGGAGCGCCTCGAGCAGCGCGCGGCCCCTTGGGCTTCCCCAGCCGGTGCAGGCGTCCCAGCCCTTGCCCGCGTGGTAGGTGCCGTTGTCGCCCGCCACGATGTCGCGCAGGGCGCCGCCGATGTCATTTCGGTAGAGGAGGGGGGTCAAGTAGCCCGCCGGCGGGTGGCCCGCCCGGCGCAGAGCCTGGTTGATGCGCACGAGGAGGCTCGCCCAGAGCGGCGTGGCGGCGCTCGTGCCGCCCATGCCCACCTCCTCGTCGCCCACCACGATGCGATAGCCGCCGCGGATGTCGGCCTTCGCCGCGACGTCGGGGACCCCCCGGCCCTGGCCTCCTCGTGGCCGCCGCGGCACCGGGGCGGCGTCTTGCCAGTCGGGGCGAGCGAAGCGCCCCGAGACGCCGCCGCCGCTGCCCAAGGCGTGACCGGCGAGCGTTTCGGCCCACACCGTCTCGCGGCCGCCGCCGGCTGCGAGCGTCGTGCCGCCGCAGGCGAGGACGTGGGGGCTCGATGGCGGATAGAAAACCGCCGGCGCGTCGGACGGGCCTCCGAAGGTCGCCGTGCCGTCGCCGCCGTCGCCGGAGGCGAAGCACAGCGTCACGTCCTTGGCCGCGGCCTCGACGAACAGCGACTCCATGGCGCGCACGTCTTGATCGCGGTAGGCAGACTCGAAGCCGGCCCAGGAGGCCGAGATCACCGCCGGACGCGGTCGCGCGGCGAGGAGGCGCGAGAAGGCGTGGACCTTGCCGTGGAGGGTCGGCGGCGCAAAGACGACCTGGAGCTCGGCCCCCGGGGCGAGCGCCCCGGCGAGCTCGACGTCGAGGGTCGCCTCGATCGTCCAGTGCACATCGCCGCCTTCGGCCGCCGGCGTGGCGTGGGCGAGCGCGGCGAGCGGCCGGCCGCCGATGCCGGCCCGGGTGAGGGCGTCGCGGATCGCCGCCGGGTCGGCGGGGGCGTTGGCGGCGCCGTCGACGCCCCTGACGCGCATCGCCGGCCGAGCGAGCCGCAGCTGGCGGAAGAAGGCATCGAGGTCGGCGTCGTGGAAGCCACCGCCCAGGAGCACGATCCCCAGCCGCTCGCCGCGGCCGTCGAGGTCGGGCGGGAAGTCGTAGAGCCTGGCCACCGCCGATGGCGACAGATGACGCTCGTCGGCACGGCCGCCGCAGACTCCCGGGCGGGCGAGGGGCCGTTGGTCGAGACCGACGACGGCGAGCACGTGCCCGGCGAGCGCGCGCGGCAGGTGGATGGGCCCGGAGTGAGCGAGGAACTCGCGTTCGCCGTGCCGGTGCCAGGCGCAGTCGACCTGGAAGGCGCGCTCGAGGTCGCGCCAGGTGCCCTCCAGCACGACGAGGCGCCGCCGGGCACTCGCGGCGACGACGGCGAGGCCCGCGGCGGCGGCGAACTCGCCGGCCGCCGCGACCGCCGCCGCGTCGGCCGTGAGAAGCGTGCCGAGACCCGACGCCCGCCCGCGCTCGTGCGGCAACCGCGTGGCGCGCGTCGCGACCCACGCGGCCAGAGTGGCCTCGTCGCGCGGGCGCAGCACGAGGGTGACGCGAGAGCGCTCCCCTGTCGGGACGGCCCGATCGACGCGGTGGGGTGCGAGGGCCGGAGCCTCACTACCGGGCAGAGGAACGAACCGAGCTGCTCTCACCTCACGCCTCCAGGGGATCGGGGTTCAGGTCTTCCTCGCTCGACGGCGCCGCGAGCCAGCCCAGGGCCAGGGGGACGTCGTAGAGCCTGCCGGGCGCCAGCCGCCGCCACCAGGGCCGCAACCCCGGCGCTACCACGCGGACGACGGCGAGTGGCGAGCCGTCGCGGGTCTGGTCGAGGACGAGGACCTCGATGCCGCGCTCCGCGAGCCGGGCGACGAGGTCCTCGATGGCGTCGCGCAAGTCGGTGCAAGACGGCCCCGAGAGCATCGAGGCCCGCGGCGCCGAGGGAAAGGCAGCGAGCCACGGTTGAGCGCTGAGCCCCCGCCCTCGGCGCGAAGCGCGGTCGCTCCGCGCCTCCCACCCGCGACTTGCACCGCCGCTGTCGGGCCAAAACTGGTGGAGCTCGGCCAAGGCGCGGCTGGCGGCTAGATCCGGATCGAGGTGGGCGCCGAAACCGAGCAGGACGTCACCGTCCGCGCTCGGCCGCGACACGGCGGCGGCGACCGGGACGTCGAGGTCAGCCGCGAGATCGAGCAGGGCGAGCTCACGCCCCGCCTGGGCGTGCGCCCCCATCGCGCTCTCGAGTTTCGGGGCGAGACGGCGCGAGACCGCGTACGGCGGCCTCGGCAACCGGTGATGCCACCAGATCGCCACGTGATCGCGCTCGATCAGCTCGAGCAGACCTTGGAGGATCGCCTCCTCGCGGTTCGACCCCGCGGCGCAGCCGTTGGAGTCGGCCGGGCAGCGCGGTCCAGGTCCCCGGTAGGCGTGGTAGCAGAGTGTCGTCGGCACGAAGCGCCAGCGTCCAGCCGAGAGCGACCAGAGGGAACTCCAGCCGATGGGGTCGGATGGCTCGAAAACCGCGACCGGCGCGTGCCGACCGTCGCCGTCGCGTTCGACCGCGGTGAGCTGTCGCGCGGAGAAGAGCTGAACCGAGTTGGGCTCAATCGCCTCCTCACCCAGATCTTCTTGCCTGGCGAACCGCCATGGCTCGTCACCGCGGAAGACCCCGCAGATGCGCTCGATGGCCTCGGCGAGAGCCCCGACTTGGGCCTGAGCGTACGTCAAGCCCTTGCCGGCGGCGGCGATCCGCGGCCGGCGGCCGAGGTCTTCGAAGCGCTCCGACGGCACCGGGTAGGGATAGGTCGCTACGGCGACGTGGCTCGCGAGCTCGGGAGCGAGTGGCCGCGGCTCGAGGTCGTGCACCCAACCCGTCAGCGGGCTGACGAACGCGGCAAGCCGCTCGCGGACGGAGGCGGGCTCGGCGCTGCGCCAGCCGCCGTCGGCGGAGAAGACGACATCGCGTGAGGTGAGGAGAACGGAGGCGATTGCAAGCGGCTCTCTCGCGCCCTCGCCGCAGACCGGACAGGCGCGGTAACGCCGCGCCGCGTGGAGCCTTGCCCCGCCGGTGACGAGGTCGATGGCAAGCAGATGTTCGCGCCACGGCGCCGCGCGGTCGGTGAGTGCCCCAACGATCCGATCGGCAAGGGCCGCAACCGGCCAGACCGGGGCCGCCGGAGCCACCGAAGCGCCGGCTAGGCGATGCCAGAGCGCGAGCACGGGGAGCGAGCGCGCGAGGTCGACGACGAGGCACGCGCGACAAGCGGGCGCCGACGGCCCGCAGAGAGGACCGAGCCAAAGGGAGTCCCCGACGACGGAGGCCGCCGACCACGTGCGGCCGGACGCTCGCGCCTCCTCGTCCCAAGCGGCGAGGACCGGTGAAAGGTGATCCTCGACGAGCACCAGGGCACGCGACGCTCCGGTGTCTGCCACCCCGGACGCCGCGAGGGCCTCGGCCAGCGACTCCGCCTCGACGCCGCCGAGCGGCACGATCGCGAAAGGCTCCCCCTTTACTCGAGCAGTTTGGGTGGGAGGTGGGAGAGTCGCGCCGCCGGCAGGGGCGGCCGGCTCCTGCGCCCCGGAGCCGGCGAGCAGCCCCTGGGCGGCCAGGGTTGCCAGCCCGTGCTCGACCTCGAAAACGGCGAGCCCCGTCGCGTCGGCGATCTCCCCGGCGTCACGCCGCCCGTCGATCGCCGGCACGAGCGTCGCCCAACGCTCGCCCCGCACCACCTGCGACGCCTCCCCGGCGAGGAAGAAGACGAGATCGGGGGGTACCAGCCCCACCCGGAAGCGCGGATCGACTCGCGGCGAAGTACCGCTCAGAAGCAGCTGCAGGTCATCGGCTTGTCGGGCTTCGGGTTGTTCTTCTCGAAGTCGGCTCCCCACTCCTTGGTGAGCACCTTGTTGAGCTCCTCGTAGGAGAAGTGGTAGCCGTGGCTGCGGGCGAGGTGGATGACCTGCTCGCGCGCCTGCCGCACCGCGTTGTAGAGCTTCTTGTCCTTGGTGCCCTGGTCCTTGGTGACCGTGTCGTAGAACGCCTTGGCATGCTTGACCGACATGTTGAGCCTCCGTAGGTGAATGGTGGCGTCGAATCTATCCCTCTGCCCGCGCGGCCGGCTAGCCCTTGGGCGCCAGCAGGTCGGCGAAACCCGCCTCGCCGCGCAGCGGCGCGAGCACGGGATCGATGTGCAGGTGCTGGTCCGCCGCCCAGTGATAGGGCCGGCCGTGCGCGTACGCCGTGCGCAGCAGATCGAACGCCTCCTGCGGCTTGTCGCTCCAGGCCGCGATGGCCGCCCGCCAGTAGTACGACTCGCCGAAGAGGTACGGCCGTTCCAGGGCCGCGAGCCAGCGGTCGGCGGCGGCGGCTCCCGCGGCATCGCCGCGGCGGGCGGCAAGCACTCCGAGCATGCCCCGGAGATCGACCTGCTCGGGCGAGAGCGCGGCGAGCTCCTCGAACACGCGCTCGGCCTCGGCGAGCTCGCCGGCGTCGAGCAGCGAACGGCCCAGATCCTCGCGCCGCGCCGGGGTCGCGGCCTCGGCCGGCGGCAGCGCGCGATGCCAGGCCAGGGCGCGAGCGGCGAGCTCCCGCGCCGCCTCCGGCTCGCCGTGGGCGGCGAGCTCGTGGGCGCCGAGCTGCATCGTCGTCCCCGGCGTGTCCAGCCACTCGGCCGGCAAGCCCACACTCTCGTCGGTCAGCCGCTTGACCCCGGCCACATCACCCTGGCCGGCGCGGGCCCGCAGCTCGATACCCAGGGCGCCGAGGGAATGGGGGCTCCCGCTGCGCCCGCGCTCGGCCTGCACGAGCTCGGCGTCGTGCTCACCCAGGTAGTGGAGCGCCGAGGCGTAGTGATAGGAAAACGAGACCCAACCGCGCACGAAGCCGTGCTCGGGGTCTAGGCTCTCCATGGCCGCACGGGCCTCGCCGGGACGGTTCGACATCAGGGCGACGACGCCCAGTCGGAAGGTCCACATCGAGCGCGGTGAGAGCTCCGCCGCCCGCCGCACGGCGCGCAGGGCAGTGCCGCGGTCGCCCTTGCACTCGGCGGCGAGCCACTCGAGGTTGTAGCGGTCGAGCGGCGCCAGCGTCTCACGCTTGGGCTCGAGCTGGTCGAGGATGGCCTGGGCCTCTGCGTACTCGCGCAAGTTGTAGTGCGCCGAGGCGGCCATCAAGAGCGGCGTCGAGTAGTCCGGGTCCTCGGCGGCAGCGCGTTTCAGGGGATCGAGCGCGCCGCGGAAGTCCATCGCCGTGTAGCGCTCCATGCCGTTCAAGAACAGCTCGTAGGCGGCGAAGCTCGGCGGCCGGCTCACCAACTGCGCCACCGGCCCGAGCTCGGGGTCGATGAAGTTGGCGAGCGTCCCGAGGACCCGTTGGCGCACGACCTCGAGGGCCTCGGTGGGGCTCTCCCGCGGCGCGCTCACCGGATCGACGGCGGCCAGCAGCTCTCCACTCGTCGTGTCGTAGAGCTGAGCGGAGACCTGCACCCGGTCGCCGTTCAAGTAGTAGGCGCCGGTCACCACCGTGCCGGCGCCGGTTCGCGCCGCCACGCTGCGCAGCCACTCGCGGTCCGTTGGATCCCCCTGCGCGAGATCGGCCTCCAGGGGGACGACCTCGAGCCGCCCGGTGCGCGACATCCCCTGGGTGAGCCAGTCGCTCGCCATCAAGCGCAAGGAGGCGAGGGTCGGGTCGGAGGAACGGTCGGCGAAGGGCAGCACGAGCACCCGGCTGGCGGCGACTCCGGCGGCGGGAGTCGTGGCCGGCGGCGCTCCCGGCGCCGCCGACTCCGGGCGGCGCGAGAGCAGGAGCCAGCCGCCGAGCGCGACGAGGAGAGCCGCGGCCGCCGCCACCGGCCACCCGCCGGGCAGCCGCCGGCGCGCCGGCCGTGCCGTGCCGGCCGCGATCTCCTCCTCGAGGGTGCGCAGATCGGCCAGCAGCTCGGCCGCCGTCGGATAACGCCCCTCCGGCTCCTTGACGAGACAGCGGTCGACGATGTTCGCCAGGCGCTCGGGCACGTCGCGGCGGGTGTCGGAGAGCGCCTGGGGCTCGTCTTTGAGCACCGCCGAGAGGATCGCGATGTTGCTTCCCCCTTGGAACGGCCGCCGGCCGGTCGCCAGCTCGTAGAGGATGACGCCGAGCGAGAAGACGTCGGAGGGTGGGCCGATCGGCCGCCCCTCGGCCTGTTCCGGCGACATGTAGGAGACCGTACCCAAGACGGCCCCTTCCTGGGTCATCAGCGTGGTGGCGGTACGGTCACCGAAGGGAGCGCCGGGGCGCGACTCGCGCAGCTTGGCGAGGCCGAAGTCGAGCACCTTGACCCTTCCCTCGGGGGTGACGATGACGTTGGCCGGCTTCAAGTCACGGTGCGTCACGCCGCGGCCGTGGGCCGCCGCCATCGCCTCGATGAGCGGCAGGGCGAGCGCGAGCAGGCGATCGACCTCCATGCCACCGGAAGGCACCAGCTCGTCGAGAGCCTTGCCCTCGACGAGCTCCATGGTGAGGAAGCGCAGGCCGTCGGCCTCCTCGACCGAGAAGAGCGTCACGATCCCAGGGTGGTTCAAGGAGGCCACGATCTCGGCCTCCTGCTGGAAGCGCTTCATGCGCTGCTCGTCCGAGGCGGTCTCGGGGCGCAAGAGCTTGAGCGCCACGCGGCGCTTCAAGCGCCGGTCCTCGGCGATGTAGACGACACCCATGCCCCCGCTACCCAGCTCTTCGAGCACCTGGTAGTGAGCGATCGTGCGGCCGACGAGGGAGGTGGCGATGGCGGGATTCTAGCCAAGCGGCGGGACTCGAGCCGCCGGGCGGGGCGCTGGTAGGCTCGGGAGGCCACGGCGGAGGTTTCGATGCGCAGCGGCGTCCTCTCCCTCACCCTGTCCCTGGCCGCCGCGGTCGCCGCCCAGGAGCCCTCGCCCATCGGCGTCTGGCGCGGCCCTGTGCGCCTGGCCGACGGCACGACGGTCGAGCTCTTGGTGACGATTGCCGCCGATGCGGCGGGAGCGCTCACCGGTACCCTCGACGTGCCGGCCCAGGCGACCTTCGCGCTGCCCCTGACCGACCTCGCGGTCGGCGGCTCCGAGGTCACCTTCACCGTTCCCGATCTTCCGGGTGCGCCCGGCTTCCAGGCGCGCCTCGCCGCCGACGGCTCGCGGCTCACTGGCACGATGAGGGCCGAGGAGGCGCCCGCCCCGGCGACCGACATCTATCTCGCGCGGGTCGCCGAGGGCTGGACGGTCAGCGAAGTCGTCAACGCCACCGCGCGAGAGGGCTACGACAGCCAGCCGGCCTTCCTCCCGGACGGCGCGGCCTTCCTCTACACCTCGCAGCGCGAAGGTCAGACCGACATCTACCGCTACGACCTGGCCGCTGGCGAGAGCGTTCCGGTGACCGTGACTGCGGAGGCCGAGTACTCGCCGACCCCGATGGCCGGGGGCACCCACTTCTCGACCGTCCGCGTCGAGGTCGACGGAACTCAGCACCTGTGGCGCTTCCCGCTCGCCGGCGGCGAGCCCGAGCTCATGCTCCCGGACGTAGCGCCGGTCGGCTACCACGCCTGGCTCGACGCGACGACCGTCGCCCTCTTCGTCCTCGGCGAGCCACCGACCCTGCGCCTCGCCCGCCTGGGCGAGCCCGGCGCGCGGACGCTGGCCGAGAACATCGGTCGCTGTCTCGCCCGCGTGCCGGGCACCGAGACGTTCTCTTACGTGGACAAAACGGATGAGGAGAGCTGGCAGGTCATGCTCGCCGACGCCGCCGACGGCTCGCCGAGGGCCCTCGGCTCTACTCTCGAAGGCAGCGAGGACTACGCCTGGACGCCCAGCGGCGAGCTGCTGATGGGCCAGGCCAGCAAGCTCTTCCTTGGCAGCACGGCGTCGAACGGCCTCACCTGGCGCGAGATCGCCGATCTCGCTGGCGCCGGAGTCGCCGGCATCACCCGCCTTGCCCTCTCCCCCGACGGGCGCTGGCTGGCGCTCGTCGGGGAGACGCCGGCTCCGCCGCCCGCGGCGATCGAGAGCGCCTTCGAGTGGGTGAGGATCTCGCCGTAGATCTCCCGCGCTAAGCTGCTCCCGGCCGGAGGGGTGGCTGAGCGGTCGAAAGCGGCGGTCTTGAAAACCGTTGACGGGGCGACCCGTCCGGGGGTTCGAATCCCTCCCCCTCCGCCAATCGCGACGGCCCTAGTTCGGGTCAGCGGCCCCGCCCAGAATCTCGCGAAGCCGTGCCGCCAGGAGCTCCGTGGAGAGCGGTTTCAGGACCAGCACGGGCTCGCCTTTCTGCAGGGCGCTCTGTGGCAGGCTCCCCGCCTGCTCGGTATAGCCCGACATGTAGACCACCTGCAGACCCGGACGGGACTCGAGGAGCTGTCGAGCAAGCTCAGCGCCACCCACGCGGGGCATGACCACGTCGGTGAGGAGGAGGTCGACAGGCTCCTCGAGCTGCCGCACCAGATCCATGGCTTCCTGACCATCGCCTGCCTCGAGCACGCGATAGCCTTGCTGGCGGAGGAACTGGCCGAAGAGGCGGCGCACGGCCACCTCGTCCTCGACGAGCAGGATGGTCTTCCGCGGCGGCGCTGCGTCGGGCTGCGCACCAACCGGCGACGAGGCCTCCAGCGTGCCCTCCACCCGGGGCAGGTAGATACGGAAACCGCTTCCCGCTCCGAGACGGCTCTCCACCGCGATATCTCCACCACTCTGCTTGACGACGCCGTAGACAGTGGCCAGGCCGAGTCCCGTCCCTTTTCCCGGGCCCTTCGTACTGAAGAAGGGCTCGAAGAGGCGTTGCAGCACCTCGTCGTTCATGCCGACTCCGGTATCGCTGACGGCCAGTTCGACGTAAGCCCCAGGCCCTATGTCCAGTCTTCGCCGAGCGGACTCTGGACCGACGACCACGTTGGCTGTCGTGATGAGCAACTGACCACCCTCCGGCATGGCGTCGCGCGCGTTCGCTGCCAGGTTGAGCACCAACTGCTCGATCTGGCTCGAGTCGGCCCGCGTCAGTCCCAGCTCCGGATCGAGGCGCGTTACCAGCTGGATGTGCTCGCCGATGACTCGGCGCAGCAGGCGCTCCATTTCTGTGACCACCTGGTTGAGGCTCACCAAGCGTGGCCTCAGCATCTGGCGTCGGCTAAATGCAACCAGCTGGCGCGTGAGGTCGGCGGCGCGGTCACCGGCCTGGTTGATTTCTTCGATCTCCGCGCGAACCGGATCGTTGAGTGGCAAGCGTTCGAGCAGCAACTCGCTGCGGCCATTGATCACGGTGAGCAGATTGTTGAAATCGTGCGCCACGCCGCCGGCCAGCCTGCCGATCGCCTCCATCTTGTGCGCCTGCCTGAGTTGCTCTTCCAGTTTGTGGCGCTCGGTGACGTCGCGGAAGCTCCACACCCGCCCTAGCGAAGCGCCGGCGACCTGCTGAGACTGGGAATAGCGCTCGAAGACACGACCGTCCTTGAACTCGAGCACGTCGAAGCTCTGGGCCTCGGGGCTGTCGTACAGCTCGCGCACCTTGATCAGGAAGCCCTCGGGGTCTAGAAGCTGATCGAGGACGAAGGCCAGAGCCCGATCGTCGTCTCGCGAGGCCACGATCTCCTCGGGGATCCGCCACATGCCCACAAACCTCCTGTTGAAACTCACCATTCTCCCCTCACGGTCCACCACGAGGATGCCGTCGGCAGTGGAGTCCAGGGTCGCGCGGAGCAGCGAAAGCGACTGCTCCCGCTCCTCTTCCGCGCGCCGGCGCTGGAGCGCCGAAGAGATGTGTTGGGAGACGAAGTTGAGGACTTCCTTGTCCTGCTCGCTATAGCGCACGTCCTCGCTGTAGCTCTGCACGGCCAAGACGCCGAACGTCCACTCCCTGCTCTGCAAGGGCACGCCGAGCCAATCCCAGGAGTCCGCGCCCACCAGATCCACCTCCTGCCGTGCCACCAGCTCCCGGAAGCTCTCCGGGGACAGCAGGAGAGGCTCGCCGTGGGAGAGCACGTACTCGGTCAGCCCATGGCCGGGTTTTCTCGGCTGGGGTGGGCTGTCCACTTCGTCCACGAAGTAGGGGAAGTGGATTAGCCCGCCCGACTCGTCGTGGAGCGCGATGTAGAAGTTGCGGGCGTACATCAGCTCGCCGACGATGGCGTGCAGGGCGGCGTAGAACGCCGGCATGTCCTGCGCCGTAGCGGCGGTCTCCGAGATCCGGTAGAGGGCCTTTTGGAGTAGCTCAGCGCGCTTGCGCTGGGTGACGTCGAGCGCCACGCCAATCACACCCAGGATCTCGCGGCCCGTGCCCCGGAGCGGCTCGACGTAGGTTTCGTAGCAGCGGCCTGCCCACTCCACTTCGGTGTGGACCGGCTCTCCTTCTAGAGCCTGCAGGTGCGCTCGGATGGGCGGAAAGTCACGGTCCTGAGTCCCGAAGTACTCGAATAGAGACATGCCCAACACTTGGTTGGGGACTAGACCCAAGACGCTGAGGCCGGCGCCCAGGCTGGTGGTGAGTCGCAGCTCGCGGTCGGTGCTCCACACGATCGCCGGGAGCTGTTCAAGAAGCAGGCGCGCCTGCTCGGGATCGATGAGTTCGGCTTTCACTGCGGCCTCGTGGCTTCGCCCGCACGCCGGCCGAGCCAGCCGGTGGCGGCAAGAGCCACCTCCGACAACAGCAAGGCCTAAGTTCGCGGCAGCCTAGCATCAGCGCCAGCCCTCTGGAGCGACGGC
>CAYXXN010000040.1:6971-19119 GCA_964469055.1 uncultured Thermoanaerobaculia bacterium | reverse complement strand
GCATCGGCCGCAACGTCAACTACGTCATCGACGGCGGCGACAACACCGACGACACGATCGGCGGCGCGCTCCAGAACTTCAACCTGGAGGCGGTCCAGGAGTTCAACATCCAGACGATGCAGTACAAGGCCGAGTTCGGCCGCTCCTCAGGCGGTGTGCTCTCCGTCGTCACCAAGACGGGCAGCAACGAGCTCAACGGCAGCGTCTGGGGCTCCTTCCGCGACGACTCGCTCAACTCGAAGACGGAGACCGAGCGCCTGGCGGGCATCGACAAGGGCACCTACGAGCGCGAGCAGTACGGCTTCGCCATCGGCGGCCCCTTCGTCAAGGACCGGGCGCACTGGTTCGGCACCTACGCGAAGACGGACCGCACGACGGACTACACCGTCTTCACGGGTCGACTGTTCCCGACCTTCGACGGCGCCGTCGTCAGCTTGCCGTTCGAGGACGAGCTGGTGACCGCCAAGGGCACCATCGACATCAACGCCGAGAACTACCTGCAGGTGCGCTACGGCTACCAGAAGAACGCCGATAAGTACGGGGCGAGCCCCCTGGCCGCGCCGGACGGCCTCGGCACGGTCACCAACGAGTACGAGTCGGTGCTCGGCGGCTGGACCTCCCAGATCTCGGGCACGATGCTCAACGAGTTCCTCTATCAGTACACCGCGTTCGACAACACGATTTCGGCGGACTCGTTGGAACCGCTGATCTATTACCCGTCGGGCTTCCACACCGGCCAGAACCTGAACACGCCGCAGAGCACCCACCAGCGCAAGCGCCAGTACCGCGACGACTTCACCTGGACGACCGACCTCGGCGGCCGGCGCAACGACTGGAAGTTCGGCGTCAACTACATCGACGAGCCGACGCTGGGCGGCGACTTCACGACCGGCACGGCCGGCCAGTTCTTCGCGGAGAGTGATGCGCTCGGATCGGAGATCACGCTGATCCAGATCTACGGCGGGTTCTTCGTCAACCAGACGCCGGTCGAGCAGCTCAACCTCTACATCCAGGACGACTTCTACGTCAGCGATCGACTGACGCTCAACCTCGGGCTGCGCTACGACCAGTGGACCGGCTTCGATCTCGACCAGCGGTCGAACCCGCTTTATCAGGTCCTCCACGATCAGCGGCTCTACACCGAGGACTACCTCGTCGACTTCTTCGATTTCGACGGCGTGCTCGACGAGGACAACGACAACGTCGCGCCGCGGCTGGGCTTCACCTGGGACTTCAAGGGTGACGGCCGCATGCTGCTGCGCGGCGGCTACGGGACGTACTTCGACTTCCCGTACACCAACGCCACCATCCTCTTCCCGGCGGCCGCGGTGCAGTCGCAGTACGGGCTCATCTATCAGCACGAGAACGCGGACGGCATTCCCGGCTACCAGCCCGGCGATCCGCTGCCGCTGAACCAGATCGTGCCGGATCTCGGCGGACCGGACGAGGTGGCTTCGCCGACCCTGGCGACTCCGTACTCCGATCAGGGTTCCCTCGGGCTTTCCTGGCAGGTCAACGACTGGCTCGGCCTCAACTTCGAGGCGGTGTCGATCGACTACCACGACATTCCCTACCGCTTCCGGCCGAACACGATCGACCCGGTCACCGGTCAACGACGCTTCGCGCCGTTCGGGCAGGGGAGCCTCTTCCGGCTGTGGATGGGCAACGGCCGCGCCACCTACCAAGGCGTCAACATCGGTGGTCGGATCCGTCAGGAAGACTTCGAGATGCAGGGCTTCTACACTTACTCGGAGGCCGAGGGCAACGTGCTCGCCGGCGCCGACGAGTTCCGCATCACCGGCGCCGAGTACCAGTCGGACGTCGGCGGTGCGCGGACGCGACGCGACGTCTCCTGCAACCCGCTCGACCCGCTGGACAGCAGGTGCTTCGGTCCGCTCTACACCGACGCCAAGCACCGCATCACGCTGGGCGGTATCTACCGAGGCCCGTGGGACATGGTTTTCTCCGGCATGCTCCGCTACCGGTCGGCTCTGCCCTACGACGAGCACGCCAACGCGGACTTGAACGGCGACGGCTACAACCTCGACCTGCGGCCCGGCGTGCCGCACGTCAACAACGGACGCGGTTTCGACTTCACGCAGCTCGACCTCAGGGTGTCGAAGGAGTTCGAGTTCGGCGATGACTTCGGAGTCGAGTTCATCGTCGACGCCTTCAACGTCTTGAGCGACGAGAACCCGGCGCGGCCCGACCGCTTCGGCGTGGCCTCCGCCTACGCCGGTGACCCCGGCCAGGGCGAGCAGCAGCTCTACCAGTTGGGGGTGCGGTTCCGGTTCTAGAGTCGCACCGGAAGTCGTCGCTGTCCCCGGGGGCGCCGCGAGGCGCCCCCGTTTTCTTGCGGTCGGCAGGGCGTCCGCGGCTCAGGTCCCGGCGCTGGGCTGGTTCGCTTCGGCCCCGACGGTGTCCGCGCCGCTCGGGGCGGCCGGCAGGTAGATGGTGAAGGTCGTCCCCTGTCCGGGGGCGCTGGCGACCGTGATGTGGCCGCCGCTCTGCTGGATGATGCCGTAGGCGGTGGAGAGGCCCAGGCCGGTTCCCTCGTCCAGCTCCTTGGTGCTGAAGAAGGGCTCGAAGACCCGGGCTTGCGTTCTGGCATCCATGCCGAGGCCGGTGTCGGTGACCCGTAGCCGCACGAAGGGGCCGGCCGCGAGATCCGGGTGGGGTGTGGCCCCTCCGGGCAGTTCCACGAGGTCGGTCTCCAGGGTGAGCCGTCCCCCTCCAGGCATGGCGTCTCGAGCGTTGACCACCAGGTTCAGGATCACCTGCTCGATCTGGCTGGGGTCGATGCGCACCGCGGGCAGATCGGGCGCCGCCCGGATGACCAGCTCCACGCCGTCGCCGAGGATCCGGTGCACCATCTCCTCGATTCCCGCCACCACGGCGTTCAAGCTCATCACCCTCTCCTCCATCGGCTGCTGGCGGGTGAAGGCGAGCAGCTTCTTGGTCAGGTTGGCCGCCTTCTCCCCCGCCTCCCGGATGCCCGCCAGGCCGCGCGCCAGCGAATCGTCGTCACGGTAGTGGTCGAGAAGGTCGTCGGAGAACCCGAAGATCGCCAGGAGACAGTTGTTGAAGTCGTGGGCCACCCCGGTCGACAAGCGCCCGATGGCCTCCATCTTCTGGGAGTGGAGGAGCTGGCGCTGGAGTTGGCGGTTCTCCTCTTCGTCCCGCTTGCGGCGTTCGATGTCGCGGATGGCCACCACCGTCACGTCCTCGCCCTGGAGCACGTACTTCTTGGCGGCCACTTCGAGGTTCGCGCTCGTGCCGTCACGCAGGAGGCCGATCCCCTCCGTGGCATCGACACCGAGCTCTTCTGCGCCGGTCGAGACGAAGCTCGACAGGGGCTGGCCGATCAGTTCCGGCGCCGAGTAGCCGAGGATCCCCAGCAGGGCCTGGTTGACCTCGAGGATCGCGCCGTGGCGCACGACGGCGATACCCTCCAGCGTGGCCTCGAAAAGGTTGCGATAGCGCTCCTCGCTGGCGCGGATCTCCTCCTCGACGGCCCGTCGCTGCGCGATCTCCTGTCGGGCGCGCTCGTGGAGGCGGATGTTCTCCAGCGCCGGGGCGACCTGGTGGGCCACGGTGGCCAGCAAGGTGAGGTCGCTCTGCGGGTAGAAATCGTCCGGATCGCGGCGGCCGAAGAGCCAGACGCCAATGATCCTGGCCTGAATGCCGAGGGGGACCACCAGGCGGAGCCACGGGCAGCCGGCGATCGGCGCATCGGGCGGAATGTAGCGGCCTGCCCGTTCCAGCCACTCGCCGAGCTGCCGCTGGCTCGGCGCCGGCTGATCTTCGGGCAGGCCCTGCTCGTAGAGCGTCTCCGTGCCGTCCTGACCGAACAGGTAGAGGGCCGACTGGCGGATCAGCAGAGTCGGCAAGACCTCCTCCACGATCTCCCTCGACAGCACGTCCCGGTTGAACGCGGTGGGAATCGCGGCGGCGACCATCCGGATCACCTCGTCGGGCGAGTGCCTGATCCCGAAGACGTGTCGGTCGATCCGCTTCTGGAAACGGCCGTGGACGGCAGGAGCGACCGCGACGAAGAGCAACAGGAGAGCCAGCCCCGCGGCGAGCCACGGCCCCTCCGTCCCGCCCCAGAGCGCGCCGCCGACGAGGAGCGCCGCCACGTAGCACGTGATGTAGAGCGCGACGACGCCGTACACGCCGAGCAGCCGGTTGGCCCGAAACTCCAAGGCCCCGAGGTGGTGCCGGAAGATCGCCCGCAGGTAGGAGAGCGGCAGGATCGGGATGGTGAGGACCGAGATGCCGATCATCCAAGGGCCGAGCTGGGGACTGCGGAGGAAGAGTTGCGGCGCCAAGAGGGGGAGCAGGAAGAAGAGAATCATCGGGCCGAAGCCGAACGCCACGCCGAAGAGCATGATCCGCGTGGGAACGCGGAGCGCCGGCGCCGCGGGCCGGAACAATCGAGCGACGAGGAGCCCCACCGACAGCACCACGCCGGCCATGAAGGAGAGAGCGAAGAGCTGCTGCGCGGCGCCCAACCGTTGATTCCGATCGAGCAGGGCGAGAGCCAACGAGACGACGTAGAGCGGCGTCAAGACGCCCCAGCGGCTCCGCCCGAGGAGGGCATTGGGCAGGATCAAGTGCAGATGCACCGCCAGCGGCAGGAACAGCCAGATGAAGAGGTGGAAGACGACCGAGGCGCTCGCCTGGCGCCAGGAGGCGAGACCGGAGGCGAACCAGATCGCCGTCACGTAGAAGAAGAGGACCAGCACGATCCAGCGCTCGTCCCGGGGCCGCAGGAAGATGATGGCGGTCGTGCCGGCCAGCCAGAAGACGAAGGGAACGAGCGCGATCAGCGCCTCGACTCGGAGCAGGCTCGGGAGGACCGGGAGCGCCTCGACCGCGACGGTCACGAGCTCGCCGCGGCGCAGGACGCGGAGCTGGCCGTGGCCTCGGTCCTGCAGACCCCGGAAGGGCTCGGCGAAGCGATCGCGGGTGTAGTCCCCGTAGCTGACCTCGTCGATGGCGAGCACCCGATCGCCGACCTCGAGGCAGGGCGTCCCGGCCGCGCACGGCGTCACGACGAGTACCTGCCAGTCGGGGCCCAGTTCGAAGGGAAGCTGGGGCACCAGCGAGCGATAGGGGTAGGTGAGACAGGGCAGCAGGGCGAGGAGCGAGACGGCGATCCACAGCAGGTCGAGCCGCCGTCGCTCGTTGGGCTGCCGGTCCAGCGGCTCGTTCCTAGGCGAGCTCGGCAAGATCCACTCCGACCACGGCCAGGAGCCCGGCGACCGGCTTCGCCTGCAGGGCGAGGAGCCGAGCGAGCGGCTCGGGATCGTGGAGCGCAAGGGCGGCCAGGGTCTCCCGTGCCTGCCGGGACAGCTCGATGAGGTGATAGGCGCAGAAGCTCACGGCTCCGCTCGACAGCAGGATCTTCTGACTGGCGCCGAGGGCGACCGGATCGGCTACGGCGCCCGCCAGCCGGCGGAACTCCTCGCGCTGCGGGTGGTCGGCCGTCAGCGCATAGAGCAGGGCGAGGTTGCCGCGCGGACGGCGCCAGTCGGCCGCCGCCGGAGTCGCCATGGCATCCGACAGGTCGTCACTCACCTGGACCAACCGCCCCAGGAGCGCCCCCAGGCGTTCCAGCCCGGCGACGGCCGTCTCCGGGGCGCCGCCGAGCAGCGCTCCCATCGCCAGGGCCGCCGCGAACAGGGGAGGGGTCTTGGCCTCCACGGTC
Source organism: uncultured Thermoanaerobaculia bacterium (assembly GCA_964469055.1). Lineage (GTDB taxonomy): Bacteria > Acidobacteriota > Thermoanaerobaculia > Multivoradales > JAHEKO01 > CAYXXN01. Next base: position 13,406 of record CAYXXN010000040.1, on the reverse strand, counting down.
CGCCAGTATCCGGCCTCGTCGGCCGGCTCGCGGAGGTCGAGGCTCTGACCGTAGGCGGTCGCGAGCGCCATCTGGGCGAGCTTGGCGTGGAGGACCGAGCGGGCGGTCACGGGCACCGCCGCCTCCTCCAGCACGCGATGGCCGGCCGCCTGGAGCGCGAGGGCGAGGTTGGCGGTGTTGCCGGCTCCCAGGCGGCGATAGTCGCCGCGCGGATCCTCGTCGAGGAGGTCGTCCACCAGGTGGATGCTGGCCAGGGCGCAGAAGACGGCTGCGGAGGCGGGCAGGGCCGCTTCCTCGCTGCCGCCCACGGCCCGGCAGGCCAGGACCGGGTAGTCCCAGACCGAGCGACCCTCCTGGTGAACCGCTCCCTCGACGAGAGCGAGGAGATCCGGCCAGCGGGCAATCTCCGGCAAGGCACGGAGTCGCTGCTGGATCCGCCCGAATGGCATGCAGAGCGTGCCGCGCGTGGAGCGTCACCCTACAGGCGCGCCTGGCCCGAGCGGAAGCGGGTCCAGGTGGCGTCGATCCCTAGGAGGCCGGCGAGTCCCCGTCGATATGCCAGAGGATCCACATCAGCAGCTCCGACAGGCTCGCTACGAGCGCCTTGGGATCCTCGATACGGCTGAGCTTGCGGAGCCCCGACAGGAGCCCTGAGCCTTCGTCGGTCGAAGCCAGACGCGTGTGGAACTCGACGATCGTCATCACGATCTCCCTCCGGCGTGCTGCGAACTGGTGTATGGAGTTGGTATCACGGGCCGCGGCGAGCGTCAATGAAGACTTCCACGATCGGGGGGCGCTCGGAGGCAGGCATATACTCCGCCGGTGCTCGAGGTGCTCGTGCTCGACGACGACCCACTGGTCGTGGAGACGCTGATCGTGCGCCTGCGCGCGCCGGGGATCCACCTGACGACCTGCCGCGAGATCGAGGCGGCCGAGACCCTCCTCGCCGCTTTCCGCTACGACGTGCTGGTCACCGACCTCAACCTCTCCCGGCTGGGAGGCTTGGAGGGCATGAGGCTGATCCGCTTCGTCGCCACCCATTTCCCGGACATGCGGGTCTACGTCCTCTCGGGCTTCGTGAACACCGAGGTGCGGACTCTCGCCGGCATGCTGGGCGCGGAGGCGGTGTTGGAGAAGCCGGCGGGCCTGGCCGAGTTGCGACGGATCCTCTTCCAGCACCGCGACCAGGCCGGTGGGGTCGAGGCTTCGGGGGGGCCAGACGGGCCGGTAGAGCGGGTGGAAGACCTCGACGACTTCCTCGCCGCCGGATCCCTTCGCTCCGTGCTCCAGCCGGTGATGAAGCTCGGTCTGGCCGGAGGTCCGCACTCCCTGTTCGGGGTCGAGAGCCTGGCCCGTGGACCGGGAACCACCTTGCTCGGTAACCCGGCGATCCTCTTCGGCTATGCGGCACGGAAGGAGTTGTTGTTCGAGGTGGACATGATTTGCATCCACGCCGCTCTCGAAGAGGTGAGGGCGCTCGGCGCGGAGGTCAAGGTTTTCCTGAACGTTCAGCCGCGGTCGATGACGCATCCGGAGTTCGATGCCCGCCTCTTCGAGGCTGTGGATGCGGCCTCCCTCGCCCCGGACAGCATCGTCCTCGAGCTCAACGAGCAGCAGAGCATCGTCAACCGCCGGGCCTTCGGCGCCGCCATCGCCTCCGTGCGCCGACTCGGCTTCCAAGTGGCTCTCGACGACTTCGGCGAAGGCTCGTCCAACCTCAACCTGTTCAAGGAGCTGCGGCCGGACTTCCTGAAGATCTCCGGCACCTTCAGTCGCGACCTCGCCGGCGACCCGCTGTGCCAGATCATCGTGCGCTCGACTGCCGAGATGGCCGCCCGCGCCGGCACGGCCACCATCATGGAGGGTGTGGAGACGGCCGACGATGCCGCGCTCCTGCCGGAGTTGGGCATCGACTACGCGCAGGGGTACCTCTTCTCCAAGCCCTTGCCGGCCTGCGAGCTGGTCCGCTCGGGCCTCTTGGACCTCGCACCCGCCGGGCCGCGCTGACCCTCGGGGGCGCCTCTGGCCTACGGAACCGTCTGGTTCCAGGCGCTGGTATCGCCGCTCTCGAAGCCGTCGTCGAAGATCGGCAGGCGCGGGCGCACGACGAAGAGGCCGCCCGATATGTCGTTCACCACTACGACGCCGCTCTCGTAGAAGGGGTAGTTGCTCCAGGTGCCGTCGAAATCCTGGGCATCGTGGGCCGGGAAGGTGTCGAAGAAGGCCACCTCGGAGAGCGTGCCGGTAGCGAGGTCGTCGAGGTGGAGGATCCGCAGGCCAGCCGTGTAGTTGGACTGGAAGACGTGATCGCCGCGCACGTACTGGTTGTGGTCGATCGCGGGGAGAGGACCGTCGGTGAAGCCCACCTCGAAGATGTTCTCCAGGTCGTCGACGTCGAAGACGTGGGTCCTCGTCGTGTCGGGCTCGCCGGGGTTGGTCTCGTCGAATTCGTCGTCTAGAAGGAAATGCCGGTGGTCCTCGGTCAGCCACCCCTGGTGGGTGTAGCCGACGGCGGGGTACGTCTGCCGATCGAGCATCACGGGGGCCGATTTGTCGGTCACGTCCACCACGGTGACGGTGTCCTCGTTCGAGGCGAAGCAGATCTCGTCGCCGAAGTGCGCGAGGTCCGGCCCGTGGTAGACGACACACTGGACGTCGTGGGTGTAGCCGTCGCCGCTGTAGCAGCCCGCGAAGGTCGCACTCAACGGGTCGTTGATGTCGACCATGTGCAGCCCCCCACTGCAGGTCCCCGTACCGTTGGCGTAGGCGAAGCCGGTATCGGGGTTGATGTTCACCGTGTGCGCTGAGCCGAAACCGGTGTAGCGGTCCGTCGCTGTGAACGTGACGGGCGGGTTGACGACGTCGCGCAATTCGGTGAGATCAAAGATCTGCATGCCGTGGCTGCTCGCCTCGGAGACGATGAAGACGTAATCGCCGGAGACCTCGAGGTCGCGCCAGAGGGAGTTGCCGGTGGCGGGGGGCAGCTTTCCCAGGTAAACAGGGTTGGCGGGGTCGGAAAGATCGACAAACGCCGTGCCGTTGGACAGGCCTACGAGCGCATACTCGACTCCGGTCAGCGGATCCGTCCAGCCCCAGATGTCGTTGCCGTTGCCTGCACCGCCCAGCTGGGCGAGCGTGAGATGGGCCAACAAATCCACCTCCGAGCACGGGAACCCGCCCGCTGTCCCGCCCTCGCAGGTCACGATCCCCCGAATCCCCGAGCCTTCGCGAGCTGGTGCTAAACCCTCGGGGTGGTTCGCGAGGTAACGGGCGAGCCGGCAGCGGATGGGCCCGTCCTCTCGGGGGGCGGCGCCGGCCAAGGCGAGAGCCGCGGCCAGCAGCGGGGCGAGGCTGGCGTGAAGGCGCATCGTGGCTCCGGGGGGAGTAAGAGAAGCGATTTGGAGGGAACGAACCCGAGTGAGTGCGGCCGACAGGATAAGCGAGGGGCGCGGCCGACGGCAAGGCGGAGCGCCACAGGTCCTCGCCTCGCGCCGAGGGTGAGCCTAGGGCACCGTCTGGTCCCAGGCGCCTGTGTTACCGCTCTCGAAGCCGTCGCCGAAGATCTCGTCCAGGCGCGGGCGCAGGACGAAGATGCCGCCCACCATGTCGCCGACGCTCACCGTGCCGCTGGCGAAGAACGGGTAGTTACTCCAGGCGCCCAGGAAGTCGGCGTCGTCGTCCGCCGGGAAAGTGTCGAAGAAGGCGACCTCGGAGAGCGAGCCGGTGGTCAGGTCGTCGAAGTGCAGGACGCGCAGGCCAGCTCGGTAGTTGGCCTGATAGGTGAACTCGCCGACGACGTACTGGTTGTGGTCGATGGCGGGCGTCGGGCCCAGTGTGAAGCCGGCGATCGTCGGGTCGTCGAGGTCGGAGACGTCGAAAACGCGGGTCTTGGTGTTGTGGAGGAAATCGAGCTCGTCGAGCTCGTCGTCGTGAATCACGTAGCGGTGGTCCTCGGTCAGCCAGCCCTGATGCGAGAAACCGGCGTCCGGGTAGGCGAAGCTGGTAAGCGTCTGCGGGTTGGCTTTGTCCGTCACGTCGACGATGGTCAGCAGGGGGCTCTGCGTGGTGTTGTTGGCGAGAAAGCAGATCTCGCGGCCCTGGTGGGCGACATCGGGGCCCTGATAGACGACGCACTGCAGGTCGTGTGTGCTGCCGTTGGGCATCTCGATGCAGCCGGCGTTCGCCGGATTGGCCGGGTCGCTCAAGTCCACGACGTGCAGGTCGCCACTGCAGGTCTCGCCGCCGACCGCATACAGGAAGCCGGTGGCCTCGTTGACGATGAGGTCGTGGGCCTCCTGAAAATCGTCGTAGTGGTTGGTCTCCGAGAACGTGACGGGAGGGTTGACGACGTCGCGCAGCTGAGTGAGATCGAAGACCTGCATGCCATGCGAGCCGATGTTGTCGGCGACGATGTAGGCGTACGTCTGGTAGGTCTTGATCTCGCGCCAGCTGCTGCTGCCGAAGTGCGAGGGGAGGTTGCCCAGGTAGACGGAGCTCGCCTCATCCAGGCGCACGAAAGCGGTGCCGTTGCTGCGGCCGATCAAAGCGTACTCGTCGCTGGTCAGCGGATCCGTCCACCCCCAAGAGCCGCTGCCCTGCCCGCCGCCGATCTGCGACAGCGGGAGGTGGGCCAGCAGATCGACCTTGGAGCAGGGGAAGCCGCCGGCGGAGCCGTCCTGGCACGGGGTCGCTCCGAGCGCGGCGCGCGGCTCCTCGCCGGGCACGGCCAGGCCCTCGGGGTGGGTGGCGAGATAGCGCTCCAACCGGCAGGGAACGGAGTCGTCGCGCTGCTGGCCGCTCGCGATGAGCGGCGGTTGCGCGAGCAGTACGAGCCCGAGGGCAAGGTGACGACGCATCGAAAAGGAGCGGAGGAGCGAGACCGGGACGGAGAATAGGCGCGCCAGGCCTCAGGGCGCAAGGCAGCGACTGGCGCCGGCCCTGCTAGGCTGCCGGGCCGTGAAACCGGGATCGTGGGCCGGAGCGACGTCGTTGGAGATCCGGGACCTCGACCGCGCTCGCGTCGTCGCCTTGTTGCCGATCGGCGCCGTGGAGGCCCACGGGCCGCACCTGCCGCTCGCGACCGACGTCGTCATCGCCGAGGCGATGGCCGAGGCGGCAGGTCCGCGGCTCGAGGCGGCGGGGTGGCTGCCGCTGGTCCTTCCCGCGCTCGCCTACTCGGCTGCCCCCTTCGCCGAGGCCTTCCCCGGCACCCTCTCGCTGCGCGCCGGGACGGTGACGGCGCTGGTCGAGGACATCGGTCGAGCACTGGCGGGGGTCGGCGTCAGGGCGCTGGCGATCGCCAACGCCCATCTCGACCCCGCGCACTTGGCCTCGCTCCACGCGGCGGTCGAGTCGCTGCGCGCGCCAACTCGACTGACGGTGGTCTTTCCCGACCTCACGCGAAAACCCTGGGCGCTGCGGCTGGGCGAGGAGTTCAAGACGGGAGCCTGCCATGCGGGGCGCTACGAGACCTCGGTGGTGATGGCGGCGCGGCCGGAGCTGGTGCGGGAGGAGGTGCGCTCGGCGCTGCCGCCCAATCCGGCCTCGCTATCGGAGGCGATCCGTGCGGGCAAAGCGAGCTTTGCGGAGGCCGGCGGTCCACAGGCCTACTTCGGCTGGCCCGGCGAGGCGACGGCCGCCGAGGGACGCGCGACGATCGCCGCCCTCGGTGGGATCCTGGCCGAGGCGGTGCTCGAGGCCTTGAGTTCCGCGGCCGGTCCCGACGGACTCCAGTAGACAGTCGGTTACCAGTTGGTTACCCGATGGTTACCAAATGGTTACCCAATGGTTACCGAACGGTTACCAAGCGGTGACCTGATGGTTCATGCCAAAGGCCTGGTCAGCGCCCCGAGTGGTTGACAGGCCGTACGCATTTCCGTACGGTTACCCCATGAAGACCTTCAGCGCCACCGAGGCGCGCGCCAACCTCTATCGCCTGCTCGACGAGGTGGCCGTCAGCAGCGAGCCGATCCAGATCACGGGCCGGCGGGCGAGCGCCGTGCTGGTCTCCGAGGACGACTGGCGTGCCCTGCAGGAGACGGTCTACTTGACCTCCATTCCCGGGATGGCCCGGTCGATCCGCGAGGGGCTGACGACGCCCCTCGCGCAGTGCGTCGAGGAACTCGACTGGTGAATCGCTGGCGGGTGGTCTTCACCCGCCAGGCCTTGAAGGACGCCAAGCGGCTCGCGGGCGCCGGGTTGAAGCCCAAGGCCGAGTACCTGCTCGGCGTGCTCGCCGAGGATCCCTTCCGCAGCCCGCCGCCCTTCGAGAAGCTGGTGGGCGACCTCGCCGGCGCCTACTCACGGCGGATCAACGTGCAACACCGGCTCGTCTACCAGGTGCTCGCCGAGGAGCGCACGGTGAAGGTGATCCGTCTCTCCTACGGGCGGTGGCTCTCTTCCCAGGCGACGGCGGCGGCGCGGCCGCGGGCCTCG
>CAYXXN010000040.1:0-6871 GCA_964469055.1 uncultured Thermoanaerobaculia bacterium | reverse complement strand
CTACGGGCGGTGGCTCTCTTCCCAGGCGACGGCGGCGGCGCGGCCGCGGGCCTCGTCGACCCACCACATGCCGAGCAGGCCGAGCAGGAAGAAAGCTCCGTTGACGGCGATCGCCGCGCGCTGCGAGCCGGTGGCGGAGGAAACGGCGCCGAAGGTGAGCGGTCCCACCATGTAGGCGGCGCGCGAGGCGAGGCCCCAGAAACCGAAGAACTCGGCGCTCTTGCCGCGCGGGGCGAAGAGGCCGACGAGGGCGCGCGAGGAGGCCTGGAGGGAGCCGATGCCGAGCCCCGCGGCCATGGCGACAGCCCAGAAGACGGCCTTGCTCGCAGCGAGGTAGGCGCCGACCGAGACGGCGAGCCAGAGCCAGAGCGCCAGGTCGATGGTGCGCGGCGCGCCCAGCCGATCCTGGATCCAGCCGAAGAGGACCGCCCCCAGCGTGGCCGAGATCTGCAGCGCCAGGAAGAGGCCGATGATCTCGGCGCCCGTGAAGCCGATCGTGCGCTCGGCGTAGATGGCGGCGAAGGCGATCACCGCCGTCAGGCCGCAGGAGTAGACGAAGAAGACGGCGAGGAAGCGCGCCAGCTCACGAAAGTGGGCGAGGGCGCGCGCGGTCACCGCCAGGCGGGCGAAGCCCTCGCGCGCATAGCCGCCGAGACTGCGCAGCGGGCCGCGCGGGGCGCGCTCGCGCAGGAAGAGAAAAGTGGGGAGGGCCCCGACGAGGAAGAAGAGGGCGGTGCCGACCCAGGCGAGGCGGAGGTTGCCCAGGTTCTCGAGCGTGAAGCCCGGCTTGACCAACGGCAGGACGAGGAAGAGGGAGCCTAGGCCCCCCAGATACCCCAGCCCCCAACCGAAGCCGGAGACGCGGCCCATGGTGGCGGGGGTGGCGAGCTCGGGCAGGAAGGCCGCGGTCAGGTTCTCGCCGAAGGAGTAGGCGACGTTGGAGAGGGCGAAGAGGGCGAGCCCCAGGACGACGGCCCCGGGCAGGACGAACCACAGCGCCGCCGTGCCGGCCACACAGGCGAGCCAGGTGAAGGCAAGGAGGAGCTTCTTCCTACCGGAGTCGTCGGCCATCGCCCCCAGGGCCGGCGAGCCCAAGAGGACGATCAGGTTGCTCGCCCAGACGCCGACGCCCCACAGGAAGTCGGCCGAGTCGCCGGGGGCGACGAGCTTGGTGAAATAGATGCTGTAGGCGACGGTGACGATGATCGTCGTGTAGGCCGAGTTCGCGAAGTCGAACATCGCCCAGCCGACGATCTCGCGGCGACGCACGGGCGGCCAGGTGTCGGGCACCGCGGCATTGTAGCGGCGGAGTGCGATCTCCTGCGGTGCGTGAGCCTCGGGTCGCTCGAATCCGCTATCGTTCGCGCATGTCGCTGGAGGGGAAGGGGGCGCTGGTCACGGGTGGGGGCAGGGGGATCGGCGCGGCTGTGGCACGGGAGCTGGCGGCGGCCGGGGCGCGGCTGGTGCTGGCGGCGCGCACGCATCGCGAGGTCGAGGCGGTGGCGGCGGAGCTGCGGTCGGCCGGCAGTCAGGCCTGGGGCCTGGCGGCGGACGTCACGGACGAGGCGGCGGTGGCGCGGCTGGCGGCGGAGGCGGGAGAGCTCGTCGGCGAGGTGGACATCCTGATCAACAACGCGGGTGCGGCGAGCTCCGCGCCGCTGCCGAAGATCACGCTTGAGGAGTGGAATCGGCTGCTCGCGGTCAATGCGACGAGCGTCTTCCTGGTGACGCGGGCGCTCCTGCCGGCGATGGCCGAGCGCGGGTGGGGACGGGTGGTGAACGTGGCCTCGGTGGCGGGGAAGGTGGGGGCGCCGTACATCGCCGCCTACGCGGCGGCCAAGCACGCCGTGGTGGGGTTCACGCGGGCGGTAGCCGTGGAGGTGGCGGCGCGCGGCGTGACGGTGAACGCGGTGTGTCCGGGCTACGTGGATACGGCCCTGACCGAGCAAACCGTGGCGCGCATCATGGAGAAGACCGGGCGCGACCGCGAGGAGACGCTGGCGGCGCTCGCGGCGCGCAGCCCGCAGGGCCGCATCTACCAGCCGGAGGAGGTGGCGCACCTCGTCGTGGCGCTGTGCGACCCGCGCTCGGGCGGCATCAACGGCCAGGCGATCGTGCTCGACGGTGGGGCGGTGCAGTCGTGAGTCGCTTCCGGCTCGAGCCGATCGATCCGGCGGAGCTGGGCGCGCCGCGCGGCTACTCGCACGGCATGCTGGCGCCGCCGGGAGGGCGCCTCCTCTTCGTCGCCGGGCAGGTCGGCTGGGACCGGGAGCAGCGCCTGGTGAGCGAGGGCTTCGCGGCGCAGTTCGAGCGCGCGCTCGCCAACGCGCTGGCCGTGGTCGCCACCGCCGGCGGCTGGCCGGAGCACGTGGCGCGCTTGACGATCTACGTCGTGGAACGAGGGGAGTACCTGGCGGCGCGCGGTGCGATCGGCGAGGCCTACCGGCGGCTGATGGGAGGTCACTACCCGGCCATGGCGCTCGTCGAGGTGGCGGCGCTGCTCGAGCCGGGGGCGAGAGTCGAGATCGAGGCGACGGCGGTGCTGCCGCCGGCGGCGGACGAGTGACGATCGCGCCGGCGAGCTTCCGCTACGCCCACGACCCGGGGACGGGCGTGGCGACGATCACCCTCGACCGGCCCGAGCGCCTGAACGCGCTCACCTTCGAGGTCTACCGCGAGTTGCGGGAGACCTTCGAGGCGCTCTCCGAGGAGCCGGGCGTGCGCGCCATCCTCTTGACCGGTGCCGGCCGCGCCTTCTGCTCGGGCGGCGACGTCGAGGACATCATCGGAGCTCTCTTGGCCCGCGACCCGGCGGGTCTCCTCGAGTTCACGCGCTCGACGGGCGATCTGATCCTGGCGATGCTGCGCTGCCGGCGGCCGATCGTGGGGGCGTTGAACGGCACGGTGGCGGGCGCCGGGGCGGTCATCGCCTGCGCCTGCGACGTGCGCCTCGCCGCCGAGAGCGCCAAGATCGCGTTCCTGTTCACCAAGGTGGGGCTCTCGGGGGCGGACATGGGGGCGGCCTGGCTGCTGCCACGGCTCGTCGGGATGGGGCGGGCGATGGAGCTCTTGATGACGGGCGAGTTCATCTCGGCGGCGGAGGCGGAGCACATCGGGCTCTACAGTCGGGTGCTGCCGGCCGGCGAGCTGGCCGCCGAGGCGCGCGGCTGGGCGGAGGGGCTGGCGCGGGGGCCGGCGCTGGGTCTCGAGGTGACGAAGAAGATGGTGCTGGCGGAGGCGGCGATGGACTTCGAGGCGGCGCTCACCGCGGAGGTGGAGATTCAGGCGCGTTGCATGGAGGATCCCAACTTGCGCGAGGCGTACGAGGCGTTCCGGGAGAAGCGGGCGCCGGTGTTTGACAGGGGGAAGCGGTGAGCACACGCACGCGCCCGTCGTTGGCCCGCCGCCACCCGGTGCTCGTGCGCCCCCCGGCGGCTCGGAGCGCGACGCTGTCTCAGCCTTCGGCATGGGGCGACTCGGCGTGGTACCCCGTCCGCTTCGCTGACGGGGGCCTCCCCACGCCGGCCGTCCACGCCTCTCGCCGCCCCCACCCGTTGCTGGGATCGGCGGTCGCATGACCGATCTCGCCCTGATCGGGCCGTTTCTGGAGCCGGTCCACCACGAGCTCGCGGCCCGACTCGGGCCGTTCACCTGCGAGCACCTGGGGCCGACGCCGGATCCGGACGAGGATGGGGCGGCGCGGCGGCGGGCGCGGGAGATCCTCGAGCTGCTAGGGCGTGAGGGGTGGGCGGCGTACGCGGTGCCGGCGGAGCATGGGGGAGCGGCGGCGGCGAGTGTGCGAGCGTCCTGCTTGATTCGCGAGGCGCTCGCGGCGGCCTCGACGCTTGCCGACGAGGTGTTCGGGGTGCAGGCGCTCGGTGGCTGGCCGATCGCGGCGGGCGCCTCGGACGCGCTGCGCCGGCGCTGGCTGCCGGAGATCGCCGCCGGCCGTGCCATGGCGGCCTTCGCGATGACGGAGCCGGAGGCGGGCTCGGACGTGGGGGCGATCGCGACGCGCGCCGCGCGCGACGGGGACGCGTGGGTGCTCTCCGGCCGCAAGCATCTGATCTCGAACGCCGGGATCGCCGACGTCTACGCCGTGTTCGCCGCGACCGCTCCCGAGGGCGGGCGGCGCGGCCTCTCCTGCTTCCTGGTGCCGGCCGATGCACCCGGCCTCGCCTTCGTGGCGGCGCAGGTGACTTCCGCGCCGCATCCGCTGGGCGAGCTCCGCTTCGACGACTGCCGCGTGCCCGCCGATCACTTGCTGGGCGAGGAGAACCGCGGCTTCCATCTCGGCATGGCGACCCTCGACCGGCTGCGGCCGACGGTGGCCGCCGCCGCCTGCGGCATGGCGGGACGGGCGCTCGGCATCGCCCGCCGCCACGTCGGCGAGCGCCGGCAGTTCGGGGCGCCGCTCGCCACCCTGCAGCTCGTCCAGGCGCACCTGGCCGACATGGCGACGGAGCTCGCCGCGGCGCGGCTCCTGACCTACCGCGCGGCCTTCGAGGTCGACGCCGGCGGCGGCGAGGTCACGAGCCGCGCCGCGATGGCCAAGCTCGCGGCGACCGAGTCCGCGCAGCGCATCGTCGACGGCGCCATGCAGCTCCTGGGCGGCCGCGGCGTCGTTGCCGGCGAGCCCGTCGAGCGTCTCTACCGGGCCGTGCGTGCCCTGCGCATCTACGAGGGCGCCTCCGACGTCCAACGCCTGGTGATCGCCCGGCGGCTGCTCGAGGGCGGCTGACCTTCCTGCCCCCAGCGCCCTGAGCCGGCTATGCTGAGCGACAGGCCACAGTTGCTGGGTAGGGGTGCGGTCGATTAGTGGTTAGCTGCCAGTGCACGGGTTCCTCAAGAGCAAGCTCGGACTGCTTCTCTTGGCTGCCTTGGTGTTGGCGGCGTGCGTGAGTGCGGTGGTCCTCGCACTCTCCGCGGCCCATTCGCCACCGGAGGGTGGCCGTGATCTCCTGACCGCAGGCCGCCGCGTTAGCGTGGAGCTCTTTGAAGTGCGCGACGCGGCGGGAGAAGTCCTTTGGCGGATTGAGGCGGTTGAGCCAAAGCTGCTCTCAAGCGTCCACTACGGCGAGGTCCCCGTTGGTTATCGGCAGACCGTTCCAGCCGAAGGGCGGCCACCACGGCCCTTTGTCGAAGGAGAGGGTCTGGAAACGTACACGGTCACCGACCGCTCGATATTCAGCCATCAGGGTCAAGCTCTTGACGTGCGGCGCTTCATGGGAGGCGTTTACCAGTCAGGACCGCGGGGAGCTTTAGAGCGTTAGCTTGTGGCCGGGCAGCCAACCAATCGCTGCACAGGGCGCGCCTGCGGCCCGCGCCGGTGAGCTCCGGAGCTGTTAGACAGTCCTCATGGCGCAACAACCTGCCCCACTCGGCAACCGATTCACGCCAGTCTGGATCAGCTCGGTGGACCACCTCGACACGGTCACTGCGATCTGTAGAAGCGCGTCGATCCTTCGCAGAGTCCTGGGACTCTACGTCGTCCCTCCAGACTTCCCCCGCATCGAGGGGCGGCGGTTTGGACTCCTTGGACTTCTCCTATTCCTCCTGGTGCGAGCACCCATGGTCATGTTCGCGAACGGCACTCTCCTCATACAACCGGGAGTTATCCAGTTCAACAGCCGCTCCCTTTCAAGGCTGTTACGCAAGCGCGCAAAAGATTTGACCTCAGAATTAGACTTCGAACTTCACCGCCACCAGGTGACCGCAATCGAGTCGTACGAAGTCCCTAAGCCATTCATTCGCTACTTCACGCTCCCCTGGATCCGTCTCAGGACCGCTGCGGGAGGACCTCCTCTCGATGACTTCTTGATTGCCGTCGGCGGAAATGGTCCCTTCATGGGGGAGCTCCGGCGGAAGAATCACGAACTTCTAGGGCACCTAAAGGCGTGGCAGCGGGCTGCCTAACCAATCGTATCTGGACTCCTCCCGCAAGTAGCTCGAATCGGCGGTTCTGACGATCGCGTAGGACTGCAGTCGTATCTTCGGCCTCTGCGTGGAGCGCGGTCGCTCCGGGCCAGGATGAAATCCGCGCGCGGGGAGCCAGTCGCTGGCATCGGCCTCGTCGGGCCAGGCTAGTTATCGGCTCGCCCCCGCGTCGGTCTCTACCGATACGTCGTCTCCGTCGTCTCGAAGCAGCTCTGGGATGGGATCGGTCGTTTCCCCTTTCGGAACGTCGTTTCAGGTGGCGGTCGGCTGCAGGCCGTAGTCGCAATCTCGAGTGGCCACGGCCCAGGCGTAGCGCGCGAGCTTGTTGGCGAGGGCGACGGTGGCTTTGTTGTGACCGACGCGGCCGGCGAGCTCGAGCGCCCAACAGCGCAGCCGGTCCGGCCGCTTCATCTGCGGCGCTGCGGCGAGCACCGCCCGGGCGCCGTGGATGAGGAGCATGCGTAGGTAGACATCTCCCCGTTTGCTGATCGCGCCGAGTCTTCGGATCGCGCCGCTCGAGCGCTCGCGCGGGGTCAGGCCGAGGTAGTGGCGCGCCGAGGGGAAACGCGCGAGATCGCCGACGAAGCCGGACAGAGCGGTCGCCGTGATCAACCCCACGCCCGGAATCGTGCGCAGTCGCCTCGCGAGCGGGGCCTCGCTTGCCAGGGCTTCGAGCCGATCCTCGAGCTGGCCGAGGCGGCCTTCGAGCTCGCGGATCTCGCGCGCGAGTTCGAAGAGAGCAAAGCGCAGGGAGTCGCTGAGACGGGAGTCGTCGTCACCGGCGAGCTCGAGCGCGCGCGGCACCGCGTGCCGGGCGCCCACCGGCAACACCCGTCCCTGCTCGCGTAACAGACCCCGCAGGGTGTTGATCCGCGCCGTTCGGGTGCCGAGCCAAGCCGCGCGCAACCGGTGGAGTGCGGCCAGCTCCTGCTGC
>CAYXXN010000039.1:0-19450 GCA_964469055.1 uncultured Thermoanaerobaculia bacterium | reverse complement strand
TTCCGTACTACTTGAACACCTACGGCTTCCATACCATCCACGGCCGGGCGCCGGCCGTGGCGACCGGCCTGAAGCTCACTCGCCCCGACCTCGAGGTGTGGATCGCCACCGGCGACGGCGACGCCATGTCGATCGGCGGCAATCACCTGATCCACATGTTGCGCCGCAACGTCGGCGTCAAGATCCTGCTCTTCAACAACCGCATCTACGGCCTCACCAAGGGGCAGTACTCGCCGACCAGCGAGTTCGGCAAGCGCACGAAGTCGACGCCGGTGGGCTCGGTCGACCGTCCCTTCAATCCGCTCGCCCTGGCCATCGGCTGCGGCGCCACCTTCGTGGCCAGGACGGTCGACATCTTCCAGTCCCACCTGCGCGACACGCTGCAGCAGGCGGCGGCGCACACCGGCACGGCCTTCGTCGAGATCTACCAGAACTGCAACATCTTCAACGACAAGGCCTTCGCCTACATGACCGAGAAGGACGTGCGCGACGAGGCGACCCTCCACCTCGAGCACGGTAAGCCCTTGCTCTTCGGCAAAACCAAAGACCGCGGCATCCGGTTGACCGGCACGAAGCTCGAGGCGGTGACCCTGGGCGACGGCGTCGGCCCCGAGGACTGCCTGGTGTGGGACGAGACCGCCCCCGACCCGCTGCCAGCCTTCATGATGGCCCAGCTCCTCCCGCCCCGCTTCCCGACGCCGATCGGCGTGCTTCGCAACGTCCGCGACGTGACCTACGACGAGGCCGCCGTCGCGCAGATCGAGCAAGCGGTGGAGAAGGCTGGCGGCCCGCCCCGCCTCGAGGACCTCATCTACTCGGGCGAGCTCTGGCGGGTGGGCGAAGACGGCACCGTGTCCCGCGGTGTCGGGGCGTAGCGGATCGCCGGCCCGGGCGCGGCCACGCCTCGGACACGCGGTTGGAGACTGGCCGATCCGTTTGCCGATCAAGGTGGTGCCTGGGTCGTCACGGGATGGCATCGCGGGATGGCTGGGTCCGACGCTCAAGATCCGCGTGCGAGCGGCCGCCGAGCGGGGCAGGGCCAACGCCGCGGTCGAGAAGCTCCTGGCGAAGGCGCTCGGTGTGCCGAAGGAGTGCGCCCGCATCGTCGCGGGCCAGGCCTCTGCCCGAAAAATCGTCGAGATCTCTGGCCTGTCAGAATCGGAGGTCCATGACCGACTTTCGAAGGTGGCTACCTGACGGAGCACTGCTCCGCCCCGGGGCTTTGCTGCTCGGCATCGGCGTCCTGGCCGTCGTGGGGGGCGGCTGTCGGTCGACCCTCGTGGGGCGGCAGTGCTTCATTGCCGGCGACGGGGGCGCCAGCACGATCGTGTCCTCGCCTTCCCTGGAGTGTCCGTCGCGCACCTGCCTGCGCTACCAGGGGAACGCAGACCTGTGCACCGCCGAGTGTAGGAAGGACGGCGACTGCGTCCAGGAAGGCGAGGCGTGCTCCGGGAGGTTCGTGTGCGCGGTCGCCACGGTCGCGGGGCCCTTCTGCTGCCGGAAGCTGTGCGTGTGCGAGGACTACATCTTCTTCGATGGCAGCGTCCTCACCGCCCCCACGCCGGCGGCCTGCAACCCGTCAGAGCCCTTGAACGGTTGCTGCAACCTCGAAGGGCGCCGGGACAATCCGATTCGGTACCCGCAGTGCCAGGCGGTTCCACCCCGCTAGGCCCTGTCGAGAAACGTCTCGGCCCCGACCACCTGCGGGTCCAACGCGAACTCCCATAGCTCGAGTCCCCCGAACAGGGCCCGCACGGCGGAGTGACCGGCAGCCTGGAAGTGGCGGGCGAGCTCGACGGCGCGGTGGCCGTCGTCGTCGACCAGCACGACCTCGGTGTCGGCCGGGGGCTGCCAGTCCTCGCCCGGCCAGGGGAGGGCACCGCGCAGGCTGAGGGCGCCGCCGGCGGGCCGGACGTCGACCAGGAGCGGCGCCTGGCCGCGCTGCAGGCGGCGGAAGAGCGTGAAGGGGGCAACCTCGAGCGTCGGGTCGAAGACGATCTCGGGGGCGCCGTCGGGGCGGTCCTGAACCGGCATCTCTCGCCTCAGGCCAGCCGTGCGTCGTGCGGGCACCACACGAGCCCGGAGGCGACCTTGGGCAGGAAACGCGTGGACTTCGGCGGCAAGAGGCCGCCGTCCACGAGAGCGGCGTGGAAGGCGGCCGGCGTCATCGGGGGCAGCCAGATGCCGGCGGCGAGCTCGCCGCCCTGGACTGCCGCCCACAGGCGATCCGGGTCGGAGCGGTAGACCAGGGTGCCGTCGGTGGCGGCCGTGGGGGGGAGGCCCCAAGCGGGCAACAGCAAGCGGTCCAGGAGCACGACGGCGAGTTGGGCCGCGCCGGAGGCCACCTCGGCCGGGGCGGCCGCCGGATCGAGCCGCCAGATCTCGGCGCCTCTGCCGCGGGTCGCCAGTCCGAGGGACGGTTGGGTCGCCGCCGCCACTTCCGCCGCGAGCTGGGCTCCGGTCGCGGCTGAGGATGGGTGACGGGAAACGACGAACTGATCCTGGGTAGGGGGGGGCGGTCGCGTGACGCCGCGGTGGATCGGGTCGATGGTCAGGGCGGGGGAGGCTAGGCTGGTGATCACGGCGAGCTTGGCGGTGGCGGGGCCGCTGATCAAGCCGCGCTCGGCGGCGTAGCGCCCGGCCGTGCGGTAGCGGTGGTGACCGTCGGCGATGAGTGCCGTCGCTGGCGCCAGCGCCTCCCGGTAGACGGGCGTCCGGGTTGGTGGCAGCGGCCAGAGGTAGTGCCGGTTGCCGAACTCGTCTACGTGGAGCGTTGCGTTGGCCAGTCCGTCGGCGTCCTCGGCGAGCCGGCGGTCGAGGGCGCCGCCGTCATCGGCTAGGAGCAAGATCGGCTCGAGGTCGATCTGGGTGGCGGCGAGCAGGGCGAGCCGCTCGTCGACCGTCTTCTCGACCGTCCGCTCGTGCGGCCGCACCCCACGCGCCTCCGGCGGCTCGAGGCCGACCAGCGCGGCCAGCCCCCAGCGGCGTTGCCCTCCCGGCAGGTCGATCGCGTAGCCGTAGAGCGTCGGCTCGGGATCACGGGCGATGACGCCCTGGTCGAGCCATTCCCGGTGCAGCTTCGCGGCGTGGGCGGCCGGGGAAGCTTCTCCCGCCGCGATCGGCCGGGTCAGGTGGGCGAAGTGATGCGGGATTTCGTGGAAGAGATCGCGCGTCGCCTCGTCGATCTGGTCGAAGGGCGGTGCGGCCAGCGCGCCGGCGTCCGGGCGGGCGTAGCGCAGACCTGCGAAGGCATGGAGGCGCACGGCGGGGCGGTATCCTATCGCCCGTGCGGCGGTGGCTCCTGGTGGTCGTGGCGGCCGCCGCGGCCTTCGGCGGCTGGCAGGCGGCGACCTGGCCGGACGTGCCGCGGCTGGCGCGCGAGAATCCCAAGACCACGGCCTTCATCGAGCGGAGTCGCGCTCGCGCAGCCGCCGGCGGGGATGCGGCGCCGGCCTGGCGATGGGTGGCGTATGAGGCGATCGCGACCGACCTCAAGGTCGCCGTCCTGGTCGCCGAAGACATCGATTTCTTCAGCCATCGGGGCTTTTCCCTGGCCGAGATCCGCCGCGCGCTGGCCGACGGCTGGCGGACGCGGAAGTTGCCGCGCGGCGCCTCGACGCTGAGTCAGCAGCTGGCCAAGAACCTCTGGCTGTCGCCCTACCGGACGCCGTGGCGCAAGGTGAAGGAGGCGATCCTCACTTGGCAGCTCGAGCGCGCCGTGGGCAAGCGCCGCATCCTCGAGCTCTACCTGAACGTCGTCGAGTTCGGGCCGGGAATCTACGGCGCCGAAGCCGCCAGTCGCCATTACTTCGGCCGGCCGGCCCGGGCGCTCTCCCGCCGCCAGGCCGCCGAGCTCGCGGCGTCGCTGCCGCGCCCGACGAGCTGGCACGCAGGCAGCAACAGCCGCGGCTATCGCGCCCACGTGGCGCGCATCGAGGCGCGCATGGAGAAGGCGGCCTGGCTGCGCCGTGAGCTTTGAGGCTCAGTGGATCGAGGGTGCCCGGCCGAGCAGCCTCTCGTAGTCCTCCGTGGTGTCGACGTCGAGGACGACGCCCGGGTCGTCGACCGGCAGCTCGACCAGGCTCTCGGCGCGGCGCTCGAGAAGCTGGCGCAGTCCGACCGTAAGATCGAGGTCCAGGATCTCGGTGACCAGCGCCGGGGCGATCGCCAGCGGATGGCCGCGTCGCCCGCCGTGCGTCGGCACCACCAGCAGGGCACCGGCGCGCAGCCGCGCCAGCAGCGCCGCTACCGTCTCCGCTCGGACCGTGGGATGGTCGGCCGGACAGACCAGCAGCGCCTCGGCGACCTGAGCGACCGCGGCGGCGCCCAGCGCCTCCAGCCCGCACCAGACGCTGGAGAGCATGCCGCGCGCCGGTTCGGGGTTGACGGTGAGATCGACGCCGGCCACGGCCGCCCAGTCGGCGAGCGCCGCATCGTCGACTCGCGTTACCAGCACCAGCCGATCCGCGCCGCCTTGCCGGAGGCTGCGCACCAGGTGATCGAGGAGAGTCGAGCCCTGCCAGGGCAAGAGCAGCTTCGGCCGGCCCATGCGGCGCGCCTCACCGGCGGCCGGGACGATGGCGACGATCACGCGGCGAGACTAGCAGCGCGAGGGTGCGTCGGCTCAGTCCTCGCGTCGTAGCCGCTCGAGCTCGGCCTCCAGCTCGGCGAGACGCTCCTCTAGCTCGGCGATGCGACCCGTCAGGTCCCGGCGCTCGAGACGCCCTCGCCAGGCCGGCGTGCCGAGGCGGTCGGCCAACCGCTCGGCGAGCGCGTCGATCTCCTCGGTGTCGACGACCAGCTCGTCCCGGCTGCCGGGTGGACGCAGCAGCAGCCAATGCGGCGCCCCGGCCTCGCGCAGGCGCCAGACCTCGGGACCCAGGTCGAACGTGGGGAGCTCGACGGCGGCGAGCTCGACCTCGGCGACGAGCGCCGCGCCGCCGCGGGACAGCTCGAGAGCCAGGCGCTCGCCAGCGGGGCGGGCCCGGAGCTCGCGCTCTAACTCCCAGGCCGAGCCGATCGGCTCGCCGCCGAGGGCGAGCAGGATGTCGCCGACTCGCACATCGGCCGCTGCCGCCGGGCCGCCGCCGGCCACCTCGGCCACCAGCACGCCGCGATCGGAGGGTGCGTGCAAGTGACGCCGCAGCTCGGGCGTCAGGTCGACGGCCTCGAGGCCCAGGGAAGGGCGGCGGAACAGCGTGGGCGCGAGATGCGCCCGGCCACCGTCGTCGCGCTCGAGCACGAGGTCGTCGACCGTGGGCGCAGCGAGTTCGGGCCGCGGCGGCTGCGCGGCGAGGGCTGCCGCAACGGCGCCACCGACGAGCCAAGCCGCGAGACGTCGGGAGCTGGCCGGCCTCACCGCTCGATCCCCTGCCGCGCGGCGAGCCAAGGGGCCAGTCCGACGACGACTTCGAAGTCGGGGCCGTCCGCGACGTGGAGCGCCGGCTGGGCTTGCGCCAGGCTGCGCAGTCGGGCGAGCTCGCCTTCGAGCTGGTGGCGCTCGGCCAGAAGGAGCTGGGCCTGCCGCTCGCGCGCCCGCTCGTGACGGGTGGCGGCGAGCTGCCAGACCGTCACCGCCAGGACGGCCAGCGCCGCTGTCGCCGCCCAGCGCCACCGACGAGGGGCAAGCCGCGGCTCGGGACGCCCGTCGGCTCGTTCGAGGACTCGAGCGGTGAAGGAGGGGGAGGCCCGCTCGCGGGGTAGCTCGCGCAGGGCGTCGCGCAACGGATCGTGCTCGCTCATGATGTCCTCGTTCCCTGGGAGATGGGCGCTAGACGCTCGCGGAGCAGCCGGCGGCCGCGGTGGATCCTGGACTTGACGGTGCCCTCGCGGCACCCCAGGAGCTGGGCGATCTCGCGGTAGGACCAATCCTCGACGTCGCGCAGCACGACCGGCACGCGGTAGCGCAGCGGCAGCTCCCGTAGGGCCTCGGCGAGGCGCTGCGCGCCCTCGCGGCGCAGCAGCCGGACATCCTGCTCGGCCAGAGCCACGTGCCCGTCGGCCGGGGCGAGTTGGGGCTGGAGTAGTCCCCAGCGCCGCTGCCGCCGGTCCCGGCTGCGGTGCAGGTTGGTGGCGATGCGATAGAGGTAGGCCCTGAGCTGGCCGCGCTCGCGGTAGCGACCGCTGCGCTCGAGGAGGCGCAGGAAGGTCTCCTGCGCCAGGTCCTCGGCCCCGTCCCGCGAGCCCGCCAGCCGGGCCAGGTAGTTCACCAGCCCGTCCTTGTGGCGGTCGACGAGCCGAGCGAGGGCGGCGCGATCGCCCTCCCGACTGCGGGCGAACAGCTCGGCATCGGAAGGCTCGGCCAGGGCCAGCACGCACTCCTCGACTTATAGAACGCGCGAGCGGGGCGGGGGTTCCCACGGGAGGCGGCTGTTATACTCCCCGCCCCACAATGAGCTTCGCCGACGTCGTGCGCCGCACCTGGCGCGAGAACCACTTGTTCTCGGCCCTCGTCGAGCTCACCTATCGCTGCAACTGGGACTGCTTCTTCTGTTACAACGACCTCGGGCTGCGCGGGAGACCCCTCGACCGCGAGCAGTACTTCCGACTCTTCGAGGACCTGCGCGAGCTGGGGACCCTGAACCTGATCCTCTCGGGCGGCGAGCCCCTGGCCCACCCGGACTTCTTCACGCTGGGCGCCAAGGGGCGGGAGCTGGGCTTCCTGATCCGTGTGAAGTCGAACGGCCACGCCCTGCGCGGCGCCGTCGCCCGGCGGCTGCGGGAGGAGGTCGACCCGTGGATCGTCGAGGTGAGCCTGCATGGCGCCACGCCTGCCACCCACGATCGTCAGACCCGGGTCCCCGGCAGCTTCGAGCGCCTGCTCGAGAATCTCCGCGGGCTCCAGGACCTCGGAGTGCGCCTGCAGATCAACTCGACGCTCACCGCCTGGAACGAGGGAGAGCTCGAGGGGATGCTGCAGCTCGCCCGTGACCTCGGCGTGCCTCTGCAGGTCGACCCGGAGGTCTCGGCGCGCGACAACGGCGACGCGGAGCCGCTCTCGATCCGCCCGTCTCGCGAGGCTGTCCTGCGCCTTTTTCGGCTGCAGTCCGAGGCGCGACGAGCGGCGCTCGGTGCCGGTGGGGAGACGCCGGCGGACCTCGCCGTCGGCCGCGAGGGAGACGCTCTCCTGCCCGCCGCTGCAGCCGGCGAGAAGCATTGCGGCGCCGGCGCCGCGACCATCGCCGTCGATCCCTACGGCACGGTCTATCCGTGCGTGCAGTGGCGCCGGCCGGTCGGCAATCTCCACGAGCGTTCGTTGCGCGAGATCTGGACGAGCTCGGCCGAGCTCGCCGCCGTGCGCGAGGACAACGTGCGGGTGCGCACCATGATCGAGGGCCTCGGCCCCACGGCCGGCCTCATGGGGTTCTGTCCGGGCAACGCCGCCGCCGCCACCGGCGACCCCACCGGCATCTATCCCGCCGCGGCGACCAAGCTGGCTCTGCGCCGGGAAGTCGTGGCGGAGCCCGAGCGAGCCGTTCTACCGATCCTGCGGTAGGTGCGCTATGATCCGCCGTAGTCCTTGCAATCGATTCTCGGCGGGGAGAGCCAAGCCATGAACGAGATCCATGCGACGCAGGGCGAGCCGGCGGGGGCGGACCGCAAGCCCTACCGCAAGCCGGAGATCCTGTCGCGCGAGCGGCTGGAGGCACTGGCCGTCGTCTGCTCGCCGCCCTCGAAGATCGACGTGATCAGCTGCCCGAACGGCCAGATCACTTCCTAGGCCGGCTCGACCAACCCGATCGCCAGAATCTCGTCGAGGTAGCGGGTCGCGTCCCGCTCCAGGGTCGCAGGCGCCACCTCGTACTCCGTCTCGAGCAGCCGCAGGATCTCGCCTACCGAGCGGCGCCCGTCGATGAGATCGAGCAAGCGCGCGCCGACCTCGCTCACCACCAGCGCCTCGGCGGTGCGCTGACGGACCACCACGCCTTCGTCCCGGACCAGCCGGTAACGGAGGTCGTCGGCGCGCCGCAGCACGGTGTCGGGTTCGATCACGGCGTGGCTCCCTCCAGGCACGGCCAGAAGTCGGCGTCGAGCGAGAACGCGAGCACCTGGGTCGGAACGATCGCCACCAGCTCGGCGAGCGCGGCCGTCAGGTGCTCCACCCGATGTGGGTCGTGGTTGACAAACGGCGCGCAGGCGAGGAGGGCCGCCACCGCTTCGCCGGCGGGCAGCGGCCGGACGGCGTTGGTCCGGGCCTGCTCCAGGCGGCACAGGGCGCGCAGCGGCTGCGCCTCCGTCCCGCCGGGCTCCGTGCCCAGGTCCCCGGCGAACGGCATCCGGCTCACCAGCACCCGCTCGCCGTCCCGAGTCAGGGCATTGAGGTCGTCGGAGAGGATCCGGCGGCCGCGCTCGCGGCTGAGGCGCGAGATCGTCGTCTTGCCGGCGCCGGAGTGGCCGAAGAAGATCCACGCGCCCGCCTCGTCGACGACGCCAGCGCTGTGGAGCACGACGCCGCCGCTGGCCAGCAGTCGATAGGCGACCAGCAGGCGCAGCAGGTTCTCGGCGAGCTCGCACCAGCGGACCCCGCCTTCGATCGAGGTCCACAGGGCGGCCCGCGGGTGGGGTTCGAGGTCGAGCCGCGCCATGAAGAGGCGTCCGGCCACCCGCACCCAAGACGGCCCGTAGTCGAGGTCGAAGTCGTGGCGCCAGCCCTCGAGCTCGATGTCGCGGAAGTCGGTGGCGGCGGCGCGGAAGACCTGGATCTCGACTCCGGCCCCGAGTGCCGGCACCGGCGCGAGAGCGAAGTCGACGAAGCGGCCAGCCAGATCGGCGGCTTGCCC
The DNA here is from genome assembly GCA_964469055.1 of uncultured Thermoanaerobaculia bacterium. Lineage (GTDB taxonomy): Bacteria > Acidobacteriota > Thermoanaerobaculia > Multivoradales > JAHEKO01 > CAYXXN01. The sequence goes on along the minus strand of CAYXXN010000039.1, from coordinate 10,670 downwards.
GGCGGCCAGGTGCCGCCAGCGATAGGGGCCGCCCGGGAGCCCGAGGGCCACATCCGCGCTCCCCCAGGGCTCGCCGCCGTGCCGCGCCGGGAAGAGGTCGGGCAGCGTGAGATAGCGCTCGCCGAAGCTCATCGGGCGACGCGGCGGGCGAGATGGCGAGCCCAGCGGGCCACGGCGCGCAGGCGATCGCGCCACCCCGTCAGCCGCGGCGCGTCACACACCCGCCCGAGCAGATGGTCGAGAGGGACGGGCGCGTCGGGTCGCGACAAGGCGTCGCCCTGCGCCAGCAGGTGCCATCGCCCGGCGCGCCGCCACGGCCCCAGCGCCCGGTGGACGAGCAGGGGACCCTCGGCGCTGCGAAAGGCGACGACGTCGCCGGGCCAGTAGCGACGCCGCGGGGCGACCCTGATGTCGGTGCCGTCCACCAGGCGGGGACCCATGCAGACGCCGCGCACCGTCAAGGGCAGCGGGAACTCGGCCGCGAGTTCTCGCAGGCCGGCGAGCATCGTGGAGTCGGGAGCCGACACGACGCGTCAGTATACCGAGGGAGAGCGAATCAGCGGGCGCGCAGGAATTCGCTGTCGAGCAGGCGCTCCACTTCCGCAGCCGGCTGCGGCAAGCCGAGCAGGAAGCCCTGGACCTCGTCGCACTGGCTCTGCGCCAGCATCTGCAGCTGGTCTTCGGTCTCCACCCCCTCGGCCACCACCTTCATGTTGAGACCGTGAGCGAGTTTGATGGTCGCGTTGACGATGGCGGCGTCGTCGGCGTTGGTGGTGATGCCGCGCGTGAAGGACTGGTCGATCTTGAGTGTGTTCAAGGGGAACTTCTTCAGGTAGGACAGCACCGAATGGCCCGTGCCGAAATCGTCGACCGACAGGCGGATTCCCTGGACCTTGAGCTGGTGGAGGACGGACAGGGTGTCGCGCTCGTTCTGCACGACGCTGTTCTCGGTGATCTCGAGCTCGAGCAGGCGCGGATCGAGGCCGGTCTCCTCCAGGATGCGGGCCAACCGCGTGGCGAAGCCGCGGCTCAAGAGCTGCCGCCCGGCGACGTTGACCGCGACGCGCACCGGCACCCGGGCCAGCTCGTTCCAGCGGCGCCCCTCCTCGCAGGCTCGCCGCAGCACCCAGTCGCCGATCGGGACGATGACGCCGATCTCCTCGGCCATGGGGATGAACTCGGTCGGGGTGACCAGGTCCGTGTCCTGCGGCTGCCAGCGCAGCAACGCCTCGAGCCCCGTCAAGGTTTGCAGCTTGGTGTCGACGATCGGCTGGAACAGCAGGGTGAGCTCGTCACGGTCGAGGGCGCGGCGCAACTGGTTGCCGAGGTCGAAACGCCGGGCCACGGCGCGGTTCATCGGGTCGGCGTAGAAGCGGAAGGTGTCGTGGCCGGCTTGCTTGGCCGCGTACATCGCCGTTTCGGCGTTCTGCAGCAGGGTGTCGGGATCGGCGCCGTCGACCGGGGCCACCGCCACGCCGAGGCTCGCCGTCAGGAAGATCTCGCGCTCGTGGACGGTCAGCGGCTCCTCGAAGGAGCGCAGCAGCTCGCGGGCGAGCGACGCGATGTTGCCCACGCGCTCGAGGTCGGCCACCATCAGGGCGAACTCGTCTCCACCCCGGCGGGCTAGGGCCCGAGGGGCGCCGTCGGGCGTCGAGCCTGCCGCGATTCCGGCGCAGGCCTGGAGCCGCTCGGCCACCTCGACCAACAGCTGATCGCCGACCTGATGGCCGAGGCTTTCGTTGATCTGCTGGAAGCGATCGAGGCCGATCATCAGCAGCGCGACGAGGGCGCCCGCCCGACGCTGGATCTGGGCCGCCAGCAGATCGCGAAAATGGGCCCGATTGGGCAGGTGGGTGAGACTGTCGAAGAAGACGACACTGCGCAGGTGCTGCTGGGTGCGCAGGAGCTGCTCGCCCAGCCGCTTGCCCCGGGCCAGACCGAGGGCCCGCGGCTCCAAGGCTCCCATCTCGGTTGCCAGCAACACGTCCGTCGCACCGGCGCGCAGGGCCACGTCCAGGGAACGCTCCTCGCCGTCGTGGAGCAGCAGGAGAATGGGGAGCTCATCGTCGCGGAAGCGGGCGCGCACTTGGCGGCAGAGCGTCAGACGCTCGGCCAACGGCGGCGGCCCGGCGAGCACCAGCAGGTCGGGAACCTCGGCGCCCAGATCCGCCAGGACGCCGTCGAGAGCGGAGGCCTCGGCCTCGTTGACGACCACCTGCGGCGCTCTCAGGCGTTCGGCGGCACTCGCCCCGTCGTGGCCGCCCACCAGGAGAATGCGGGTCTCGCGTCCCGCCGACGCGAGCTCGCTCGTCGAAGTGGCTGGCCCATGGGGCGACGGCATCGCGGTCTCCAGGTTCAGGTTCCGGTGCGCAGTGACGCCTCGGCGAGGGACGGCGAAGAGCGCACGACGATGCTGCCCTCGGCCGCGAGCAGCTCGGGCCGGTCGCTCACCAGGGCGAGGAAGTCCTCGAAGGGGGTCTCCGGCGTGCGCTCGGTGCCGAAGACTCCCACCCACATGTCGGGCCCTCGCCGCTTGGCCAGGAACAGGGCTCGGTCGGCGAGCTCGACGACGTCCTCCCAGCTGTAGAGGCGGGGCTGCGAGCCGACGAACGGATAGGCGGCGAAGCCGATGGAGCAAGTGAGGTGCACCGCCTGGGCGATACCGATGTCGAAGAGATGATTGGAGACCGAGCTGCGGATGCGCTCGGCGAGCACCTCGATGTGCTCGCGCGAGGCGCTGCGACCGACGATCATGAACTCGTCGCCGCCCCAGCGCACGAGGGTGTCCGAGCTCCGGCACGCCCGGCTCAACAGGTCGCGAATCTGGAACAGGACCACGTCGCCGGCCGAGTGGCCGTGCCGGTCGTTGATCTCCTTGAAGCCGTCGAGATCGCAGATGAGGAACAGGAAGACCGCGGGCTCGGTCTCGCCGCGGGCCCCGGCGTCCGAGTGGAGACGATCGATCTGCGCGATGTCCCGCTCGACGCTGGTCAAGAGGAAGCGTCGGTTGTGAACCCCGGTGAGCGAGTCCGTGACGCTGGCGATCTCGAGCAGCCGGTTGGCGTACTGCAGCCGCTCGTTCTGCTCCTCGAGCGCGTGGGTGCGCGCCTGGACCTCGAGCTCGAGACGGCGGGCGTACTCGGCTTCGCGCTGGAGCTTGCGGGTCTGCTGGTGCGAGTAGAGCAGGAGGACACCTGCCGCGGTCAAGCCGTATAGGGCGTAGGCCCACCAGGTGCCCCAGGGTGGCGCTTGCACCGTCAGATGCAGCGCCGGCTCGGCGCTGCTCCAGACGCCCTCGCTGTTCGCGCCGCGCACCCACAGGGTGTATTCGCCGGCCGGCAGGTTGGTGTAGGTCGCGCGCCGCCCTTCGGAGAGGTCGGTCCAGTCGGGATCGAAGCCCTCGAGCTTGTGCTCGAAGCGGTTGAGCTCGGGCGCCAGGAAGTCGAGCACGGCGAGGTCGAAGGCGATGACGTTCGTCCGGTAGTCCAGCTCCACACGCGGCTGTCGACCGGGAATCGCCGACAGGGCGTGCGGCTGGTTGTCTCTGAAGACCTGGGTCACGACGACCGCCGGGCGATGGAGATCGGGCGCGAAGCGGGTGGGATCGAAGGCCGTCACTCCCGAGTTGCTGCCGAAGTAGAGGGTGCCGTCGGCTCCCTCGAGGTAGGCCCCGAACTTGAAGCCCTCGCGGGGCAGGCCGTGGCTGCGGCCGAAGTTGGTGAAAGTCTTGGTGCGGGGATCGAAGCGGGAGAGGCCCCGGTTGGTCGACAGCCAGAGACTGCCGCGCGCGTCTTCGAGGATCCCCCAGACGGGGGAGCCCAGCAGCCCCTCCACCTCGTCGTAGTGCCGGAAGGCGGGCCGCCGCGCCGCGCGCTCCCCGGCCGGCCAGCCCTCCAGCCCCTCCGTCGTGCCGATCCACAGCGTGCCGTCCGCGGCCAGCAAGAGGGACAGGACGGCGTCGGAGCGCAGCGACGAGGGCGAGGTCGGATCGTGTCGGAAGCTCAGCACATCGCCACTGGCCGGCGCCAGCAGATCGAGGCCGGCGTCGCCGGTCCCCACCCAAAGTTCGTCGGCGGACTCCAGCGCCAGGGCCCGCACCTGCGGACTCGACAGCCCGCCGGTGCCCCCGGGGTAGCGCCTGAAAACCGAAGTGTGGTGCTCGAAGCGGTTGAGGCCGCCGCGATAGGTGCCAACCCACAGATCCCCGGAGGGGTCCTCGAGGATGGCCGTCACGCCGTCGTAGCTCAGGCTGCGCGGGTCCCCTGGATCGTGGCGGAAACTGGCGACCTCGCCGGTCTCGTGGTCCACGCGCGTGAGCCCGCCCGCCAGGGTCCCCACCCAGAGGCGGTCTTCGCGGTCGACGGCGAGCGACATGACGCGCGGGTCGGGCAGGATGTCCTCCCGGCCCTCGGTCGGCCGCAGCGACGAGAAGCGTCCGCTGACCGGGTCTCGCCAGTTCAAGCCGGCGTCGAAGGTGCCCACCCACAGGGTGCCGGCGCGGTCTTCGGCGATCGCAGTGACCCGGTTGGAGGCCAGGCTTCCGGGATCGGCGGGGTTCTCCCGCAGCTGCTCGAACGGGCTCGGGCGCCCGGCCAGCTTGTTGAGGCCCGCGCTGGACGTGCCGACCCAGAGCACGCCGGCGCGATCCTGGTAGAGCGCCAACAACGAGTCGTCGCTCAAGCTGTTGGGATCCTGGGGGTCGTACCCCACCCACTGCAGGCCGCCGTCGGCATGCCGCAGGTTGAGGCCGCGATCCGTCGCCACCCACAGGAGCCCGTCCTCGTCGCTCCACAAGCTACGGACGCGGTCCGAGGCGAGAGTCTGGAGGTCCCCGGGTTGGTGTCGCAGGTGCAGGTCCGGCCGACCGCTCGCGTCGAGACGGTAGAGGCCGTGGTCGTGCGTGCCGACCCACAGCCGGCCCTGGGCGTCCTCGGCGAGGGCGGTGACGGCGACGGCGGTTGCCCCTTCACCGGGCGCGTCGAGAGGCACGGCGACCAGATGGTCGGCACCCCGCTCGAGCCGGGCCAGACCTGCCAGCGCCGTGCCCACCCAGATCCGACCTCGACGATCGCGATGCAGGGCTTCCACCCGGTCGGCGGGCGCCAGCGGCGCCGGGCCCGGCATGAAGCTGACCCCGCCGTCGGCAGCCAGGGTGGCGCGCACCAGACCCGAGGCGCCGGTGCCGATCCACAGCGTATCGCCGTCGACCAGCAGCTCGTGGATCTCCGAGCCGGGAGAAGCGCCCGGCGCGGCCGCGCCGACCGGCACCGGCTCGAGGGCCTCCCGCTCCGGCTGCCAGCGGTGGAGACCACTCCGGGTCGCCACCCACAGCCGGCCGTACCGGTCTTCGGCCAGGTCGAGCACCTCGTCGTCGGCGAGTCCCGCCCCTTCCGCCGTGAGGACCTCGAAGCCGTAGCCGTCGTAGCGGCTCAGCCCTTGCCCCGTGCCCAGCCAGAGGAAGCCGCGGCGATCCTGCAGCAGGCAGAGGATCGTCGTGTCGAGTTGCTCGGAGGAGATCTGTTGAAAGCGCAGGGTGCTGGCACGGCCCTCTTGAGCCCCGCCGGGCACGGCGGGCAAGGCCGCCGCCGCGGCCGCCAGCAGCACCAGCCAGGCGTGGCCTGCAGCGGCACGGTCGGGCCGTTTCGTCGGGCGGTTCAGCCCCAGGCTCCCGGTGTGACGCATCCCCTAGACAAATCGCTACTTAACAGTACCATCGGCGGAAGCGTGGGCAGTCCGAGGCGTCGGGGAGCCGGTCGGGGCCCATGCGGAGTCTCTGTTTTCCGCCTCGGATTGTGCGTCGGGCCCGTGGGCCGGCCCGCCCTCGCCAACCAGCGAGTTGAGAGGAGAACAGCATGTTCCGCGTACTTTTGGCCCTGTTGCTCACCATCGCGCCGATGGCTCGCACCCCGAGCTCCGGCGGCGGCGGCACCTCGGACAGCAACGACGAGTGGCGCTGCGACGGCAACCCGGGCGAGCACTGCAACCCGCGTATCTGACGCCGCCCTCGAACGGGAGCGGCTCATCCCGGCTCCGCGTTGGCGCGCCGTGAGCGGCTCGCCACGCGCCGCCGGAGGGTGGGCACCGTGACGCCGAGGAGTCCAGCGCCGCGCACGGAATCGCGCGGGTGAAGGCGCAGGATCTCGGCGAGGAGCACCTCCTCGCCGAGATCGAGCACTGCCACGCCGGCCGCGTCGGGGGCGCGCACCAGGCGCTGCAAGATCTCCCGCACTCGGTGCCAGTCCGCCGTCCGCGGCGCCAACCCGGAGGCGGCCTGCGAGCGGGCCTTGGCCAGGCGGCGTCGGTAGGTCGTCTCCGGCAGGCCCGCCGCCACGGCGCCGCGGCGTGCCACGCCACCGACGAGCACGTCCACCTCCAACAACAGGTCGTCGCCCAGCCAGCGGCCGAGGGGCAGCACGCCCGAGCGATCGCCGACAGCCACCAGCTGCTGACGGACTTCCTGGCGCAGCCTCTTCAAGGTGCGCTGCAGGGGCGGTGCCTGCCGGGGGGCTCGGCGGCGGGCCGCTGCAGCATCTCCGGCCGGCTCGAGACCGAAGGCCTCGGCCTCGAGATTCGGGCTCGTCGCCACGAGCACCGCCTGGAGGACACGGTTGCGAAGCTCGCGGACGTTGCCTGGCCAGCCGTGGCTCGCGAGAGCTCGCCGAGCGCCGGCGGAGAGCTTGAGGTCCGCCCCGCCATACTGCCGGCTGAAGATGGTGAGGAAGTGCTCGGCCAAGAGCTCGATGTCCTCGGGTCGTTCCCGCAGCGTCGGCACCGCCAGGCGCTGGAGGCCCAGGCGGCCCAACAGGTCACCGCGCAGACGGCCGGCCGCTGCCGCCGCCGCGGGGTCGGGTCCGGTGGAAGCCAGCAGCCGCACGTCGAGCCTGCGGGGCTCCTGGTTAGGCGCCACGGGCCACCGCGGGTCGCGCAGGAAGGACATCAGCCGGGCTTGGGTGGCGTCGGGCAGGGCGTCCACGTGCGCCAGATACAAGGTGCCCAAGTCCGCCTCTGCAATGAGGCCGACCGCTGGTCGCAGAAGCCCCGAGCCGCCGAACAGCTCCTCCTCGGCACGGGCCACTGGCACCGAACGGCAGTCGAAGGCCGTCAAGCCTCGATCGCGGCGCGGCGAGTGTTCGTGGAGGAAACGAGCCAAGAGCGACTTACCGGTTCCCGATTCGCCAGTGATCAACACGGTGGCGTCGGTCACCGCCAGGCGCTCGGCCTGCGCCACGATGCTCTCTATGGCGGGCGATCGATAGAGCAGGTGGGCCCGATCCACGGCCCGTTGGAGCTCCAGGATCTGGCTGCGAAAGCGGCGCGCGTCGTCGGCCCGCCGGCGCTCCTGTTGGGCCTTGCTCTGCGCCCGGTCCATGGCGATACCGAGCTGGGAGGCGAAGGCCTCGAGAAAGATCAGGTCCTCCGGCCCGACTTCGAGCGACTCGGTCGGACCGGCGAGGAAGAGCGCGCCCCACACCCGGCGCCCGTGAGCGACCGGCAGGGCCCATGCCAAGTGGCTCGGCGGGCCACCGCCGACCTCGCCCCAAGCCGCCTGCCGTACCTGGCCGGTGGCCATGGCGGACTCGACGATGGCGGCAGCGGCCGCCCCGAGCGCCACTTCGCGGACGCGGGTGCGGCCCCGCTCCGGGTCGCGCCGCAGCGCCCACAACACCCCCGACCCACCGTCCCGCCGGCGCTCGAAGAACACCAGCTCCTCGGGCCGCAAGGCGGAGAAGAGCCGGTCGAAAACGTCGCTCAGGACCTCCTCGAAGTCGGCGCTGCTGCTGGTGATGCGGACGGCTTCCCGCAGCACCGCCATGTTGCGGTAGTCCCGCGCCAGGTCACCGGTGGCGAGCATGCCGGCCTCCGGCTCGCCGGCGGCCGAATCGCCTCCGGCCACCGCCACCGGGGGGCCGCCGGCGAGCTTGGCCGCCCGCAGCGCCTCGTCGGCTCGTCGCACGAGGTCGAGGGGCCGTTCGCGGACCTCGGCGCCCGCGGCGGCGACGGCGATGCCAGCTCGCAGCTCGAGGGCGACGGCGCCGTCGAGGAAACCGTGGTGCGCGACCGCCGCCAGCAGCCGTTGCGCCACCTGCCGAGCGCGGTTGATCACCGTGTCGGGCAGCACGACGGCGAAGATGGCGCCGCCGAAGCGCGACACGCCGTCACCGACCCGCAGCTGCGCGAGGAGCAGGGCGGCGAGCTCGGCAAGCACTCGATCGCCCTGTCGCGGACCGTGGCGCTCGTTGACCGCCGAGAAGTCGGTCGGGTTGAGTAGCAGTAACGACAGGGGGTGGCCGGAGAGGTGAGCTTGCTCGAGCTGCTCGCGGAGCAGGGCCTGAAACCCGATGCGCCCCGGCAGGCCGGTGACCGGATCGAACAGCGTCTGCCGCACCTGGACGGTCTGAGCGGCGAGCCGGCTCCCCAGCTCGAGGAGGAAGGTGCTGGCGGGCCGATCGAGCAGCAGCCGTTCGCCCGAGGTCTCGCGGGGCAGCCGGATCCCGAGCCAGCAGGGGGCGGCGAGCTGCGGTGTGGGCTCGACGCGGCGGCGAGAAGTTCCCGCGGGCGACTCACCGGTCGGGCGACCCAGGAGCTGCGCCCATGCGGACGGGGCGGAAGGGAGACGCACCAGCCGGCCCTCCCGATCGGCGCTGCGCACGGCGAGAGCACGCCCGTCCTGGGGCTCGCCCGGCGGCGGCGGCGGGGCCTGTGCCGCGAAGGCCTCGGCCTCGGCCATGCCGGCCAGCTCGGGAAGCGGCGGGGCTTCGCCCTCGTGCACCAGCAGCGCTCCGGGGCCGTTCGGCGAGCCCGGCACGTAGAGGGTGAGCGCGGAGGCACCCGTGAACCGGCGCAGCCCCTGGAGGTAGAACCGCAAAAGCTGCGAGTAGCTCATCCCCGCGCGTCGCCGGAAAGGTGGCGCCAACGCTATCACTGGCCGCGCCATCGCCAGCGCGGAACCGCCGTGAAACACTGCCCCAGGGGCCTCGTATTGCTGACGAGACGCGGTCGACCGGCCGCTCCGAACCGAGAGGGCGACGAGCCATGACGGAGGAGAGGAAGCACGCTGAGGATCCGAGCTCGGACGACGAGCTGGCGCTGGGGCTCAGCCGTCGGCGCCGCCGGTTGCGCTGGTGGTCGCTGGCCCTGGGCCTGCTGATCGTCGCCGGCGCCGGCTTCGCCGTGTTCCACCTCGCGGCCCGCGACGCCAACGGCGCGGCGAGCGCTGGCGAGGACGGCGAGGCTCATGAGGCCTCGACGACCGCTGGCGAAGGCGACGGCGAGAACGGCGAGGGCGAGGAGAAGGCGCCCATCCCGGTCGAGGTCGTGGCGGCCGAGCGCGGCGCGATCTCCGCCTACTTGTCGGCGACGGCCAACCTGGTGGCGGAGGATCAGGTGACCGTCGTCTCCGAGGTCGAGGGGCGGGTCACCTCGCTGGCGGTGGAAGAGGGCGACTCGGTGGGCCGCGGCGAGGTGCTGGCGGCGCTCGATCGCGAGGACGAGCAAATGGCCGTCGCCAAGGCCGAGGCGCGCTTCGCCAACGCCAGCGCCGCTTGGAATCGAGGCGAGGACCTGTTCGCCAAGGAGCTGCTCTCGCGCGAGAGCCACGATCAGCTCCGCGCCGACCACGAGGTGGCCGGCCAGGAGCTCGCGGAAGCGCGCTGGCAGCTCGAGAAGAACACCTTCCGCTCGCCTTTCGGTGGGCGCGTCACCGAGCGGATGATCCAGGTCGGCCAGCACGTGCGGCCCGGCGACGAGCTCTTCCAGATCACCAACGTCGAGCCGCTGATCGCCCGCATCTTCCTGCCCGAGACCGACGTGGTGACGCTGAACGAGGGCCGCGAGGTGCGAATCACGTTGAATGCCGACCCGTCGGTGCGCTTCACCGGTCGCATCCGCCAGATCAGCCCCGTCGTCGACACGGCGACGGGCACCGTCAAGATCACCGTCGAGGCGGTGGATCCCCCGGCCTCGGTGCGCTCGGGCAGCTTCGTCGCCATCGACATCGTGCGCGAGACCCGGGAAGCGGTCATCCTCCTCCCCAAGGCAGCCGTAATCCGCGAGCTGCAGGCGAGCCACGTCTTCATCGTCGAGGACGACAAGGCCGTCAAGCGCAACGTGCATCTGGGCCTCGAGGAGGGCGGCCGGATCGAGGTCCTCGACGGCATCGCGGCCGGCGAGCAGGTCGTGACGGCGGGTCAGGGCGGGCTCAAGGACGGCCAGGCGATCCGCGTCCTCGACGACGCCCCGGCTGCGGGCTGAGGCGGGACGGCGATGCAGCTCGTCGAGTTCTCGCTCAAGCGTCGAGTCACCATCTCCATGCTCTGCGTGGCGGTGGTCCTCTTCGGGCTGGTGTCGTTCGGCCGGCTGCCGATCAACCTGCTGCCGGATCTCTCGTATCCGAGCCTGACCGTCGAGACCAGGCTGCCGGGAGCCGCCCCGGCCGAGGTGGAGGCCCTGGTCAGCCGCCCGATCGAGGAGGTCGTGGGCGTGGTCGCGGGCGTGCGGCGCCTCACCTCGGTGTCGCGGCCCGGCCTGTCGCAGGTGACGCTCGAGTTCGAGTGGGGGCGCGACATGGACTTCGCCTCCCTCGACGTGCGCGAGAAGCTCGATCTCGTGCAGCTCCCGCGCGAAGCCGAGGATCCGCTGGTGCTGCGTCTCGACCCGGCGAACGATCCGGT
>CAYXXN010000038.1:0-19481 GCA_964469055.1 uncultured Thermoanaerobaculia bacterium | reverse complement strand
ACCGCTGATCTTGGGAGATCCTTGCGAACTCGATCGGCAGCAGAGGCCCATCCGGTCGCCACCGAGTCCTGATTCTCAGACTGCCGGGACACCAAACCAGGGAGCCCCAGCCAAGGACCGCGATGTTCATCGAGGGCTCCTCACCATTCGCTCCGCTCGAGGCCTTCGTAGTGCCCAGTCTCTCTAGAGCTCGAAGGGCCGACGGCCCGCGGCCGTCTCGCGCCGCGGCGTCCAGGGCCCGAAGAGATCGGGTGGGGAGAGCATCTCCAGCCAGCGCGGATCCAGGGCGGCCGTGAAGTCGGGGCGGCGCAGCGCGACACGGTCCGCCGGCGTCCGCGGCAGATCGCGATCGAGCTCGAGCGGCTCGGCCCGCTTCTCAGAGCGTGGCGAGGAGCTCATCGTAGCGATCCAGCAGTCCGTGGCGCTCGAAGTACCCTCGGACTTCGGCGCGATCGAGGTCGGGGCGAGCCAACAGGGCGCGCACGTCGGCCAGCTCCTGGAAGGTCCGCGCCGGGTCGTCCTTCATCGCCTGCACCTTCATCGCCGCGAGATGCTCCGGCTTCGGCACCGGGATGGAGGCGCCGCGCGGCCCCGCGACGTGTCGCAGCTCGGCGAACAGACGGCGGCTGGTCTCGTCGCGCACGTAGAGGAAATCGACGCGGCCCAGGTCGGGATCCGCGTGCAAGTGGTTGGAGAACCCCGCGGAGCGATGGAGGGTCGCGTAGCCCTGGCTCTCCATGAACGCGACGATCGCCTCCTGGGCGGAGACATCGACGGCGAGATCGAGATCGAGCGTGGTGCGGGCGATCCCGTAGGCGGCCAGCGCGACGCCGCCGACCAGGGCGAACGGCTGCCGCCGCTCCCTGAGGAAGGAGGCGATCCGGTCGAGAACACCGCTGAAGTCCATCGCGCGCCGCTCCCGCGCAGCTTACCAAGCCCCTCGCTGGGGTCGCGCCGCCTGCGCAGCAGCTCATCTCGATCATCGCGGCTGACCACCACCCGAAGTTGCAAGGTCGCCGATGCGCACCAGCAGGTAGGGCGGCTCGCGCTCGAGGATCTGCCACGAGCGCCCGCAGCGGCGCCAACTCTCGCGCAGCTCGCGATGGATGCCGCTGGTCGTCACCAGCAGCCCGGCTGGCAGTTGCGCGCAGTCTCCGCTCTCGACGACCTCGAGCGGCAGCAACAGCGCTCCGGCGCGGCGCGCGGCGTAGCGCGCGCCGTAGGCGCGCTCGACCAGCAGGTGCCGGGCTTCCCCGGCCCTGGCGTGGCGGTCCATGGCCTGGAAGACGACGTCGATGGCGCTCTGGGTGTCGGCGTGGAGGAGCGGTGCGCTCGCGTTCCACAGCGCGAGCACCGCGAAGAGGGTGAGCGCCCCCGCCCGCGCCCACCGTCGTGCGTCGGTGCCCAGCACGGGCCGGCGGGCACTGGCGGTGAGCACGATGACGGCGCCCAGCAGGAGGCAAGCGGCGAACACCCAAGGGCCGTCCGTCGGCCCACGGCCAAGCCAGTCCACGGCGAGCCCTCCGAAGACGGCGTCTCGGGAGAAGGGGTTGTGGTCGGCGGCGTTCGTGGGGGAAAAGAGCGCCAGGGCGAGGGCCGCGCCGATCGCGAGATCGGTCGCGAGGTGCGGTGCCCGGGCGACCCAGGTCGCGAGGAGCCACCCGACGAGCGCGGCGGCGGCCGGCAAGGCCGGCAGCACGTACCAGGGCAGCTTGCTCGCCGCGAGGCTCGGTACGGTCAACGCGACGAGCCCCCAGACCAGGAGGATCGTCGCCAGCGGATCGCCGAGGCGGGCTCGTCGCGCGGCGAGCGGCACGGCGACCGGGAGCAACAGAGACCAAGGGAAGAACCCGAGGACGAGCTCGCGCAGGTAGAAGAGCGGACCGTGGCCCGCCGCGCCCCCTGGGGCCTCCCCGGAGAGGCGCCCTGCCACCTCGGTTCCGAAGTAGGTGGCGAGGAACGCGTCCCCGTGCCGCAGCCACTGCGCGACGTGCCACGGCAGCGCCACGGCGAGGCCGGCGGCGGCCGCCGCCAGCCACCAGCGCGCCGGCAGGCCCCGGCCCACGCCGAGGGCCGCGGCCAGGCCCGCGATGACGGCGAGCTCGGGGAGAAACAGCAGGTGCTTGCTCATCCCCGCCGCGCCCGCGAGGGCGCCGGCGGCGATGAGCCAGCCGGGGCGGTGGGTCGCCGCGGCCTCCGCCAGGGCGAGGAGCGCCGCGGTCCAGAAGAACAGCAAGGTCGTGTCGAGCTCGCCCGAACGCGTCGCATGGCTGTAGAGGAAGTGGTGGGAGGTCGCCAAGGCCAAGGCGCTCCAGGCGCCGGCCGCCTGGCCCCATCGTCGGGCGACGCCCCAGTAGAGAAGGACGACGGTAGCGACCCCGAAGGCCGTCGACCAGAAGCGCACGGTCCAGGCGTTGAATCCGAACGCCCGCACGAGCGGCACCGTGAGCCAGAAGCGCAGCGGCGGCTTCGAGAGGTAGGGCTCGCCCTCGAGCGAGAGGTGCAGCCAGTCGCCGCTCTCGACCAGGTCGGCCGTCACCAGGGCGTGCAGCGCCTCGTCCTTGTTGTGGAGGCTGCTCGTCCCCAAGCCGTAGCCGGCGAGCGCCGCCGCCAGCACGGCCACGGTCACCCCGGAGCCGAGGAACCGGCGAAGGTGCGTCATCTCGGCCCTTAAGGCCGCAGCACGATCTTTCCCCCGATCGCCACGAAACTCGGTCGCTCGAGCACCGCGAGGTCGGCCAGGGGATCGCCGGGGACGGCGACGAGGTCGGCGAGCTTGCCGGGCTCGATGGTGCCGAGGCGGTCGTCCCAGGCGAGCAGCTCGGCGCCGACCCGGGTCGCCGCTTGGATCGCCTGCATGGGGGTCATCCCCGCTCGGGCCAGGGCGGCGATCTCGCGCGCGTTCAACTCCGGCGGGTAGCCGCCGAAGTCGCTGCCGGCGGCGATCTTGACGCCGGCACGGATCGCCTTCCCCACCCACTCGTAGTGCTGATCGCGGTAGCGCCTCGACAGCTCGATCATCTTGTCCTGGTAGCCCGAGGGCGAGCCCTGCTCGATGTAGTAGTCGCCGATGTAGAGGGTGGGGACGAGGAACGTGCCGTGCTCGACCAGCAAGGCGATGGCTTCGTCGTCGAGGAACGTGCCGTGCTCGATCGAGCGCACGCCGGCGCGGACCGCCATCTTGATGCCCTCGCTGGCGTGCGCGTGGGCCATGACCGGCACGCCGCGGCGGGCCGCCTCCTCGACCGCCGCCGCGATCTCTTCCGGGCTGAAGTGGACGTCGGCCGGGTTGTCGCCGGCCGACATGAAGGCGCCGGTGACCAGGAGCTTGATCCAGTCGCTCCCGTACTTGATCTCCTCGCGCACGGCGCGGCGCACTTCGTCGACGCCGTCGACGATCAAGCCGTCGGCCCGGACGTGGACCTCGGGGGAGAGGAAGTTGATGTCCCCGCCGCCGCCGGTCACCGACAGGTAGTGGCCGGCGCCGGTGAGACGGGGCCCGACGAAGAGGCCGTCGTCGATCGCCCGCCGGACGTCGAGGTGGGCGTAGGCGACGTCGGCATCGCCGGCGATGCGCAGCGTCGTCCAGCCGGCCCGCAGGTTGGCCTGCACGGCGGCGAGGCCGCGCAGGGCCTTGTACGCCGAGGAGTGTTTCAGGTGCTCGATCTGGTAGTCGTCGGAGGCGATCAGCGGGTGCGAGTGGGCGTCGATCAGGCCGGGCAGGAGGGTCGCCTCCCCCAGGTCGATCGTCTCGACGCCGGGCGGCACGATCTCGGCACCGCCCACGGCGGCGATGCGCTCGCCCTCGACGAGCACGACGGTGTCGGCGCGGGCGACTTCGGAGACGCCGTCGATCAGGCGGGCGGCGCGCAGGGCGAAGCGGGTCGGCTCCTGGGCGGAGGCGGCGGTCGCTGCGAGCCACAGGAGAGCGAGGGCGCTCGGCCGCGCGCCCGCTCTCACACGGGCTCCTTGCCCGCCCTTCCCCGCCAGAAGAGGTAGGCGGGGATGCCGGCGGCGACGAGCCCGAGGCCGAGGAGGGACTCGACCGGCTTTTCCACCAGGGTGTTCACTACCAGGATCAGGGAAGCGACGACGAAAAGGGCGGGGACTACCGGGTAGCCCCACACCCGGTAGGGGCGCGGCAGCTCGGGGCGTCTCTTGCGCAACACGAAGAGCGCGGCGCCGGTCAGCACGTGAAAGAGCACTCCCGCGAACACGACGTAGGTGTAGAGCTGCTCGTAGGTCCCCGATAGGGTCAGCAGCACCGCCCAGCCGCTCTGCACCCACAGGCTCCAGCCCGGCGTGCGGTAGCGCGGGTGGATGGCCGCGGCGCGGCGGAAGAAGACGCCGTCTTCGGCCATCGGCTGGTAGATGCGCGAGCTGTAGAGGATGGTCGCGGAGAGGCAGCCGAAGGTCGAGATGAGGACCGCCGCCGAGAGCCACCGCGAGCCGGCCGCCCCGAACAGGGCTCCCGCCGCCGCCTCGCCGATGCGGCTCGTCTCGCCCATCGTCTCGACCGGCAGGGCGCGCAGGTAGATGACGTTCAAGAGCAGGTACATCGTCACCACCGCGGCGGTGCCCACCAGGAGTCCGCGCGGCAGATCGCGCTCCGGGCGCCGCAGCTCGCCCGCCGAGAAGGTGAGGCCGTACCAGCCGTCGTAGGTCCACAGCGCCGCGATCATGGCGACGCCGAAGGCGGCGAGCAGGTTCCCCGGCGGCAGTGGCGCCGTCAGGTTCGCGGACGCCCTGGCCGGCACCAGGAAACCGATGAGGGCGAAGACGACGACGGCGCCGATCTTGAGGATGGTAAGGAGGTTCTGCGTCCAGGCTCCCTGCCTCAAACCGAGCCAATTGATCGCCGTCAGGAGCAGTATCGCGGCGACCGCGGCGAGCTGCGTTCCCGACACCCCCCAGGTCCAAGGCCCGACGGGCAGCGAGAAGAAGACGTTCTCGGTCGAGAAGAAGGGGAAGAAGTAGCCCAGGTAGGTCCCGAAGCCGACGGCGATGGCGGCGATGCCGCCCGACATGATGACCAGGAAGCAGGCCCAGCCGTAGAGGAAACCGGGCAAGGGGCCGTAGGCCTCCTTCAGGAAGTGGTACATGCCGCCGGCGCGCGGGAACATGGCGCCGAGCTCGCCGTAGGTGAGAGCCCCGGCGAGCGACAGGAGGCCACCGACCAGCCAAACGAGCAGGATCATCCCGCCGTGCGGCAGCACGCGGGCGATGTCGGCCGTGGTGAGGAAGATGCCGGTGCCGACGATCGAGCCGATCGTCAGCAGCGCCCCGTCCCAGGCCGAGAGGCCGCGGACGAGCTGGGCGTTGGCTGGGCGCGTCTCCGCCACGCGGTCGACTCGAGGCTGGTGAACGACGGCGGCGAGCCTACCCGAATCGGGCGCAGGCCGTAGAATGCCGGCCGGTTCCCCGATGACGGTCGATCGCCGGACGCTCTTGACGGCAGTGCCCGCGGCGTGGCTCGGCGCGCGCGGAGCACGCGCGGCGACGCTGCTCGCTCCCGGCGCCCGCGCCCGGGCGCGCGAGCTGGGGGTGCGCATTGGACGGCTCGAGCCGGGGCCGTGGAACGCGATCACCGACGTGCCCGGAGTGAAGGTGGGGCACACGACACTGATTCTGGGTAAAGGGGCACTGGCGGTCGGGGTGGGGCCGGTACGCACGGGGGTGACGGTGATCTCGCCGCACGACGGCATCCTCGACGAGTACGTTCCTTGCGGCGTCGATGCACCGAACGGCAACGGGGAGCTGACGGGGTTGCTGCAGGCGGCGACCCTGGGGGTGCTCGGGGCGCCGATCGCCTTGACCAACACCTCGAGTGTCGGGACCGTCTACCAGACGCTGGCCGACCTGGTGCCCGGCGACGGCCCCGCTGTCGAGCCGGTCGTCGGCGAGACTTGGGACGCGTTCTTGAACGACATCGAGGGACGGCACGTGTACGCCGAGCACGTGCGCGAGGCCCTCGCTGCCGCCGCCTCGGGGCCGGTCTCCGAGGGCTGTGTCGGCGGCGGCACGGGGATGGTCTGCTACGGCTTCAAGGGTGGGCTCGGCACGGCTTCGCGGCGGCTGCCCGCGCCGCTCTCGGCCTACACCGTCGGCGCCCTCGTGCAGGCCAACCACGGGGTACGCGAGGAGCTGCGCATCGACGGCGTGCCGGTGGGCGAGGCGATCGCCGATCTGCGGCCCGAGCCGGACGAGGCGGCGCTGCCGGCGGCCAACTCGATCCTGATGGTCTTGGCCACCAATGCGCCGCTGCTCGACGTCGACTGCGCGCGCCTCGCCCGCCGGGCCGTGCACGGCCTGGCGAAGACGGGCAGCATCTCGTCGAACGGCAGCGGCGACTTCGCTCTGGCATTCTCGACCGCGAATCGCATCCCGCGCCGCGCTTTTTGGCAAGGCGATCCGTACACCCTCTCCTCACTCGAGCAGTCCCACATGAACCCGCTCTTCCAGGCCGCGGCGGAGGCGGTCGAAGAGGCCATCGTCAATGCCCTGTTCGCGGCGACGACCATGGTGGGGCGGGACGGGCATGTCGTGCACGCGTTGCCGCTGGAGCGCGTGTTGGAGGAGATGGAGCGGCACGGACGGCTGTTTTCGAGTAAGGGGGGAGGGGTCTCCACCGCCTGGGTCGGCGGGCGGCTCACCTCTCCGAGCGACGCTGACGGAGGCGCACGACGTGTCCGTCGTTAGTTTCGCGGCGATCCCGGGCTGCGTCGCCGTCGTGCCCGTGGATCTCGAAACGGGCCCAGGTCGTTTCTTCGGCGCTTGGAGCTGCGCCGGCCGCGCCGGGCGGCTTCTCGGCCAGGGAGTCCTCGACGAGTTCGGCACCTTTTCCTCACCCGTGCTGTTGTGCCACCCCGCAAACCTCGGCCGTGTCTACAACGCTGGCCTGACGTTGGCCCACCGCCGGGATGCGGAGCTGCCGCTCGACGCCGGCTGGCCGCCGCTGTGCGTGGGAACGGAGGCTTTGGCCGGGGAACTCGCGCCTGACTGGCCGGAGCGGCTGATCGAGGCTCTCTCCGCGGCCGACCCGGGCGCACCCTTGCTCGAAACCGAAGGCCTCACCGCCGCGCGTCAGGCGGTCGGGCCCTGGCACCTCGTCGGCCTCGCTGCGGGCGATGTCGCCGTCCTCGCCACCGACGGTCCGCTACTGCCCCGTCACCTGCGCCGCCTGGCTGCAGCCGCGCCCCGCGCCCTCACCGTGGCCTTCGCGACCGGCAACCGGCTCAGCCGCTCGCCGGACGGCACGCCGCTCGCCGTTCGGGTAGCCTCCGAGGCCACGGTCGACGAGTTGGCGCGAGCGGCCGGGAGGCTCTTGGCATGACCGACTACGGCTACCCCGACGGCTCGCTCTTCTACCGCCGTCTCGACCGCCGCCTCCCGGCGGCGGTGCGGGGCGAGGGGAGCTGGCTCATCGACGAGGACGGCAAGCGCTACCTCGACGCCGCCGGCGGCGCCATCGTCGTCAACCTGGGTCACACCCTGCCCGAGGTGGCCGAGGCAGTGGCGGCGGCGATCCGGGGCTTGGGCTACGTCAACGGCCTGCAGTTCACGCACCGTCCGGCCGAGGAGCTGGCGGCGGAGCTCGCCCAGGTGCTGCCGGGGAAGCTGCGCTACAGCTACTTCCTCTCCTCGGGCTCCGAGGCCGTCGAGGCAGCGGTCAAGCTCGCTCGCCAGGTGTGGGTCGAGCGCGGCCGGTCCGAGAAATGGAAGGTGGTGAGCCGCACGCCCTCCTACCATGGCAACACGCTAACCGCGCTCTCGCTCTCCGGCCGCGAGCACTACCGCAAGACCTTCGGCCCGCTCCTCACCGATTTCCCGCGCATCCCGGCGCCCGACCCCTACCGCAACCCGGAGAGCCCCGGATCGACCGGCGAGGCGCTCGAAGCCGAGATCCGCCGCCAGGGCCCCGAGACGGTCGCGGCCTTCATCGCCGAGCCGATCGTCGGGGCGGCGGGCGGCGCGATCGTCCCCACGCGCGCCTACTACGACCGGGTGGCCGACATCTGCCGGCGGCACGAGGTCCTGTTCATCGCCGACGAGGTGCTCTGCGGCATCGGCCGCACCGGACGCTGGTTCGCCTGCCAGCACTTCGATCTGGCTCCCGACATCCTGGTCGCCGGCAAGGGCTTGAATGCCGGCGCCGTGCCGCTCTCCGCGGTTTGCGCCACGCCGGAGATTCTGGAGACGATCGCCCGCGGCAGCGGCTACTTCAACCACGCGCAGACCTATTCGCACACCCCCGCGATCTGCGCCGCCGGGCTCGTGACGTTGCGGGCGCTCAAGAAGCAGCGTCTGATCGAGCGCGCGGCGACGCTCGAGGAGCCCTTCTTCCGCGCTCTGGCGCCGCTCCGGCACCATCCCCGCGTCGGCGACATCCGCGGCAAGGGCCTGCTCGCCGCCGTCGAGTTCGTGGCCGACCGCAAGACGAAGGAGCCCTACCCGCGTGAGGAGCGCTTCACCGAACGGCTCACCGACGCCGCCTTCGCCAACGGCCTCATCCTGTGGCCCAACGTCGGCCACGTCGACGGCGAGCGCGGCGACCTCGTCATGCTGGCACCGTCGCTGACCGCGACCGAGGAGGACATCGCCGAGATCGGCCGGCGCCTGGCCGGGACTCTCTTGGAATTCTCGTGACCGAGAAGGTCACCTACGTCAGCGCCGGATCCTCGGAGGAGTTCCATCAGGAGTTCGAGCGCGCCGCCGCGGCGGTGCGCGCCGGGTTCGGGCGGCTCACCTCCTGCTCGATCGGCGGCGTGCCCTCGGCCACCGGCAGGACCCGCAAGCTCGCCTCGCCCATCGACTCGGACGTCGTCGTGGGCGAGATCGAGCAGGCGAGCTACGAGGAGGCGGCCCGCGCCGTCGACCTCGCGGCCGACGCCTTCCCCGCTTGGGCGAAGCGGCCCTGGCGGGAGCGGGTGGCGATTCTGCGCCGCGCCGCCCAGCGCATCCTCGAGCGACGCTGGGAGCTGGCCGCGCTCATGGCCTGGGAGGTGGGCAAGAACCGCATCGAGGCGGTGGCGGAGGTCGAGGAGTCAGCGGATCTGCTCACCTACTACTGCGACCGGCTCGAGGCCGAGGACGGCTACCGGCGGCCGCTGGCGCGGCTCACGCCCAGCGAGTCGACGGAGAGCGTCTTCCTGCCCTACGGCGCCTGGGCGGTGATCTCGCCCTTCAACTTCCCGATGGCGCTGGCGGCGGGGATGACGGCGGGGGCTCTCGTGACCGGCAACACGGTGGTCTTGAAGCCCTCGCTGGAGGCGCCGCTCTCCGGAGCCCTGCTCTGCGAGGCGCTCTGGGCCGGCGGTGTGCCGCGCGACGCCCTGCACCTGGTGATGGGGTCCGGCGAGGAGGTGGGCGCGACGCTGCTCGAGGATCCGCGCACCGCGGGGATCGCCTTCACCGGCTCCTACGAGGTGGGCATGAAGATAGTGCGGGGTGCCGCCCGCGATCACCCGCGGCCGGTGGTGGTCGAGATGGGTGGCAAGAACCCGACGATCGTCACCGCCGCGGCCGACCTCGACGCCGCCGCCGAGGGCGTGGCCAAGAGCGCCTTCGGCTTCGGCGGCCAGAAGTGCAGCGCCTGCTCGCGTGCCTACGTCGTCGAGTCGGTCGCCGAGGAGTTCACGGCGAAGCTCGTCGAGCGGGCGCGGGCGATCACGGTGGGGAATCCGCTCGAGCGGGACGTCTACCTCGGGCCGCTCATCCACGCCAAGGCGGTCGCTACCTTCGAACGTTGGGTAGAACTGATCGAGAAGGGGGGAGGCACGATCGTGGCCGGGGGGCACGTCCTCACCGACGGGGATCTCGGCCGCGGCCACTACGTCGAGCCGACGGTGGCGCTGATGCCCGACGCCGCACATCCGGTGTGGAGCGAGGAGCTGTTCGTGCCGATCCTCGCGGTGCGGGCGGTCGCCGATCTCGACGAGGGCCTCACTCTTGCCAACCGGTCGCGCTACGGCCTCACCGCAGGCATCTTCTCCCGCGACCAGGCCGAGGTGCGGCACTTCCTGGACCGCATCGAGGCCGGTGTCACGTACGTGAACCGCAAGAGCGGCGCCACCACCGGCGCCTGGCCCGGAGTCAACCCGTTCGGCGGGTGGAAGGCCTCCGGCGCTTGCGGCCCGGCCGCCCTGGGACCTCACTACCTGCTCAAGTTCCTACGCGAGCAGTCCCGGACCGTGAACGAGGTCGAAGTCTGAGCGCAGCCGCAACTCCCGTCGCAGCCGACAAGCGGATGACCATGGCCGAGGCGATACGCCGCTTCGTCGTGGACGGCGACTGCGTCGTGATCGAGGGCTTCACTCACCTGATCTGTTT
The DNA here is from genome assembly GCA_964469055.1 of uncultured Thermoanaerobaculia bacterium. Lineage (GTDB taxonomy): Bacteria > Acidobacteriota > Thermoanaerobaculia > Multivoradales > JAHEKO01 > CAYXXN01. Next base: position 9,152 of record CAYXXN010000038.1, on the reverse strand, counting down.
CGCCGCAGGGCACGAGCTCATCCGTCAAGGCCGGCGCGATCTCACGCTCTGCCGACTGACACCGGATCTCATCTACGACCAACTGATCGGCGCCGGCTGCGCCAAGAAACTCGTCTTCTCGTGGGCCGGCAACCCCGGCGCCGGCCCGCTCTACGCCCTGCGCCGCGCCGTCGAGGAGGGCGTCCCGCACCCGATCGAGCTCGAGGAGTACAGCCACTTCGGCATGGTCGCCCGCTTCGCGGCGGGGGCGGCGAAGCTACCCTTCATGCCCCTACTCTCGTTCACCGGCAGCGACCTGCCGAAAGTCAATCCGCTGATCCGCTCGGTCGACTGCCCGTACACAGGCCGGGAGATCGCCACCGTGCCGGCCCTCAACCCCGACGTCGCCATCATCCACGTGCAGCGCAGCGACGCGGCGGGCAACGCACAGATCTGGGGCCTCCTCGGCGTGCAGAAGGAAGCGGCCTTCGCCGCCCGTCGCGTCATCGTCGTCGCCGAGGAGATCGTCCCCGAGTCCGTGATCCGCGCCGACCCCAACCGCACGCTCCTGCCCGGACTCATCGTCAGCGCCGTCGTCCACGAGCCCTGGGGCTGCCACCCCTCCTACGCCCAGGGCTTCTACGATCGCGACAACGACTTCTACGTCGGCTGGCGGGAGATCTCCCAGGACCGCGGACGCTTAGCGGCCTACCTCGACGAGTGGGTCCTCGACCTCCCCGATCGCGCCGCCTACGTCGCGAAGATGGGCGCGAGCCTCACGCGCCTCGCGGCCCAGCCGCGGATGTCGCCGGCGGTCAACTACGGGTATTGACGCACGGCCCGTCAGAGCGCCGGCCGCTGTCGTCAGAACCGTTCCCGTCGTCTCACGCCGGCCGCCGCCGTCAGGCGCCGGCGGCCACCTGGTTGCGGCCGCCGGTCTTCGCCTCGTAGAGGCGCTCGTCGGCCGCGGCGAGTAGCGCTTCGCGGCTCGCAGCCCCGCCCGGGAGCTCCTCGAGGCTGGCGACGCCGATCGAGACGGTGAGACGGATGCTGCCGCCGTCACCGGTCTCGACCTGGAGATCCTCCATGGTCTGACGGAGCTTCTCCATCACCGCCGCGGCGCCGGCGAGCGGCGTCTCGGGCAGCACGAGCAGGAACTCCTCGCCGCCGTAGCGGCCAGCGAGGTCGGTCGAGCGCAGGCTCTCGGTGAGGAGGCGAGCCACCCGCTGCAAGACCACGTCGCCGGCCAGATGGCCGTGGCGGTCGTTGACCCCCTTGAAGTGGTCGATGTCGGCCATGGCTATGGCGAGCGGCCGATCGTAGCGGCGGGCTCGCTCGATCTCTTTGTCGAGCTGGTCGAGCACCTGCTCGCGCCGCAGCAGCCCGGTCAGCCGGTCGGTGGTCGCCGATTCGAAGAGGCTGACGTTCTCGATCACGTTCGCCAGGTGGTGGGAGAAGAGGTCGAGCAGCTCGGTCTCCTCGGCGGGGTAGCTCGGACCGCCGTCCTTGGCGCCGAGGAGAACGACGGCGATGAGCCGCCCGTCGGCGACCACCGGAACCGCCAGCTCGACTCCCAGGCCGGCGAGGCGGCGGGCGGCTGGCGCGGTCGCCGACCAGGGCGCGGGGCGGTCCGGCCGCCCGCGTGAGCGCAGGCGCTGGACGAACGGGTCGCGCGCCGACAGCAGGAAGCCGCGGCCCGGTCCCGCCGCCGGATCGCGGCTCACGGCGCGGCCCACCAGCAGCCCGGAGTCGCCCTCGGCCAGGAGCACGGCGGCCCAGCTCGCGGCGAAGATCTGTCGCAGCTCGTCGACCAGCACCTGGCTGATCTCCGGGAGCTTCCCGTGGCGCGGAAGATCGCGGGCGAGCCCCGCGAGACGCTCTCTGAGCGCCGCGCGCTCGGGGAAGAAGCGGGACTCGATCTGGTCCTCGACCCAGCGCCGCAGCGGAGCGAAGACGAGGCCCAGGATCAGCGTCGCCACGGCGATGACCCACACCGAGCCGGCCTGGGCTCCCGCCAGCCGCGACGACAGCGCCCCGCCGATGCCGAGCACGGCATAGAAGAGCAGAAAGAGCGACGAGGTGAGCACCGTATAGACCAGGCTCTTGCGCACCACCAGCGCGAAATCGAACAAGTGGTAGCGGTAGAGGGCGACGAAGATCGTCGCCGGGTAGAGGGCGAGGCACAGGGGCTCGACGACCTGAAGCCACAGCGGCGTGGAGGCGCCCAGCAGGCCGGCGAGGCTCACCCACAACGCCAGCGCTACCCACGGGATGACGCCGATCAGCACCAGCAGCGCCTGCTGGCGCCCCAGCGGCTCCGGCCAGCGGCTCGCCGCCAGGGCGTAGAGCGCCGCCACCCCGAGCGGCCAGAGGAGGTACCAAGCCTGGAGGGCGATCTCACCCCCGCGGCTGGCGGTCCAGGCGCCGAGAGCCGACTCGTCCACGCCCGGCAGCGTGGCCAGGCACATCACGACTCCGTAGCCGGCGCCCAGCAGGTAGTAGCCCGCCACCATCGGGCGGCTGAGCCAAGTCCGCCGCTGCGGGATGAGGGAGGCCAGGTGCAGCTCGACGCCGTACTGGAGCCCGGTCAGCAGCCAGTAGACCGCGGTCACCAGGGCGCCGGCGAGCGGCCGGCCGACGCTCAGCTCGGGGAGCGCCAACTCGACGGCGATCGCCGCCAGCAGGGCCACGAGCAACGTCGCCCGCCGGTCGCGCAGGCCGGAGAGGAGCACCACCACGGCGAGGGCGAGGTGGATCGAGGAGGCGAAGGCGCCGCGCAGGTAGTCGCCCCAGTCGAACGGCACACCCGGTGTCACCATGAGGGAGCGCTCGACGCCGTCGCGGTCGACGGTCATCCTCACCGGTCGCCCCGGGGTGAAGCCGCGGCCGGCCCGGTCGTACTCGAAGTGGCTCCCGACGGCGTGGCCGTCGACGGTGACCAGCCGGTCCCCCACCTCGAGGCCCGCTCGCTCGGCCGGCAGGCCCGGCCGGACCTGCTCGATCTCGAGCTGTCCCGCCGATTCGTCGAGGTAGATCCCGACCGCCCGGCTGGCAGTCTGCCGGTCGTTGACCCAGCGGACGGCCAGAAGCGCGCCGACCAGCAGGACGAGGGAGAGAGCGACCCTCCGCTGGAGCGGGGGTTCGCGTAGCGCCTGGAGGCGGGTCGGGGGCGGCAATGGCGGCACGGTCAAGAAACGAAGGTCCCGCGGCATCCCTCGACGTGGGCCCGCGCATCATAGCGCCGCGCCTGGACCCGGCCGGGGGCCTAGTATCCTCGGCCCGCCTCCATGGACGTCCTCTTCCTCTCCCCCGCCTATCCGCCCGAGATGCAGGAATACGCGCGCGGCCTCTCCGAGGTCGGGGCGCGGGTGTTCGGGGTCGGCGACTCACCCGCGGCGGCCTTGCCGGCTCGGCTGCGGCGCGTCCTCGACGACTACTTGCAGGTGCCGCACATCCTCGACGAAGAGGATCTGATCGAGCGGGTCTCGCAGCGGCTCGGTGGTTGGCGCCCGGACCGCGTCGAGACGCTGTGGGAGCCCCTCATTCTGGCCGCCGCCCGCCTGCGCGAGCGGCTGGGCGTGCCCGGCATGTCCATCGCCACGGCCGTGGGCTTCCGCGACAAGCAGGTGATGAAGGAGCGCATCGCCGCCGCCGGGCTGCGCGTGCCGCGTTCGGCGCGGGTGCGGGGCGAGGAGGCAGCGAGGCGGGCGGCCGAGCGCATCGGCTATCCCCTGATCGTCAAGCCGATCGCCGGGGCAGGGAGCGCCGACACCCACCGGGTGGACGCGGCGGCCGAGCTCGACGCCGTGCTCGCGGCCACGAGCCACGTCCCGGAGCTGTCGGTCGAGGAGTTCGTCGAGGGCGAGGAATTCACCTACGACACGATCACCATCAACGGCCGACCGATGTGGGAAAACGTCGCGCAATACTTGCCGCGGCCGCTCGAGGCGCGCTCGCGCGAGGAGCTCTCGCCGATCATCATCACGGTGCGCGACATGGACGCCGCGAAGTACCGCGGCGGGATCGAGCTCGGTCGCGGCGTCCTGGCGGCGCTCGGCATGGGCACCGGCTTCACCCACATGGAGTGGTACTTGAAGGGCGACGGCGAGGTCGTCTTCGGCGAGATCGGCTGCCGCCCCGGCGGCGCTCACCTGGTCGACCAGATGAACTACACCGCCGACATCGACCTCTTCCGCGAGTGGGCGCGCGCCGTCTGCTGGCGAGCCTTCGCGGCCGAGACGACGCGCAAATACAACTGCGCGATCGTCTTCAAGCGGGCGCAAGGCGAAGGCCGCATCGCTCGCGTCGAGGGCCTGGAGGAGTTCCGCGGCCGCCACGGCCAGTGGGTGTGCACCGAGCAGCTCCTCGAGCCCGGCCAGCGCCGCCGCAACTGGAAGCAGACCCTGCTCTCCGACGGCTTCCTGATCCTCCGCCACCCGGACTGGGACACCGCCCGCGCCCTCGCCGAGGAAGCCGCGGCCACCGTCCGTCTCTTCGCCGGCGACTGAGAGGGTCATGGTCGGCGCTACCGGAGACGAGTAAGCTCCGCGCCGAACGGCCGTCGCCAAGGGGAGGAGCCCGCATGTCGCCAAGGTCCATCGTCGCCGCCCTCGTCTCGCTCGCCCTGGTCCCGGCGCTGGCCGGCGCCCAGGTCGAGAGCCGCCCGCGGTTGGAGATCGAGGCCCGCGCCTGGGCGGCCGCTCCATCCGGCGAGATCCAGGCGATCGAGCAGTCTCTGGGGACGATCGTCGACCTCGAGTCCGACCTCGGCCTCGGGGAGGACGAGACGATCGAGGGACGACTGATTCTCCGGCCGAGCGGGCGGACGAAGGTTTACTTCGCCTGGACGAGGCTCGAGTTCTCCGGCGACCAAGTGCTGACCCGGACGATCGAGTTCTCCGGCCAGACCTTCACCCCGAGCACGCGTGTCCTCTCGCTCGTCGACCTGGAGTACGGCCGCGCCGGCTTCGCCTGGCAGCTCTTCAGCAGCGACGATGGCCGCTGGCGTCTGGGACCGCTGGTCGAGGTCAAGGCCTTCCGCGGCGAGGCGAGTCTCGCCGCCCCGGACGTCCCGCTGTCTTTCGATGCCACGGAGGAGTTCGAGGCCGCGGTGGGCGCCGCCGGCGCGGTACTCGACCTCGAGCCCTCCCCCCGGTTCCACGTCTTCGCGGAAGCGACGGTCGTCGTCGGCGCTGACGAGGGCGACGCCACGGACATCGAGGCGGGCGTACGCTTCCTCCTCACCGACACGCTCGCCCTGGTCGGCGGATACCGCCGCTTCTCCGTCGACGCCAAAGAGGACGACGACACCTTCCAGTTCGACATCGCAGGCGCCTTCGCTGGCCTCCAGTTCCGGTTCTGACGGGCCGGCCCCGATGGAGTACTCCGCGAGCGAGCTCATGGTCTGTCAGGCCGCGCGGCAGCTCGCCGACGGCGAGGTCGTCTTCGTCGGCATCGGCCTGCCGAACCTCGCCTGCAACCTGGCGCGGCGGCTGCACGCGCCAGAGCTGATCCTGATCTACGAGTCGGGTGCGGTCGGCGCGGTGCCCGAGCGGGTGCCGGTCTCGATCGGTGACCCCGCACTGGTCACCGACTCCCTCTCCATCTGCTCGATGGCCGACGTCTTCTACCACTACCTAGAGGGTGGCCACATCGACGTCGGCTTCCTCCAGGGCGCTCAGATCGACCGCTTCGGCAACTTGAACACGACGGTGATCGGCGACTACGCCAAGCCCAAGGTGCGTCTTCCCGGTAGCGGCGGCGCCTGCGAGATCGCCATCCACGCCAAGCGCGTGCTGGTGATCGCACCCCAAGGCAAGCGCAGCTTCCCGGCGAAGCTCGACTTCTTGACCTCCCCCGGCCACCTCGACGGCACCCCGGGGGCGCGCGAGCGGCTGGGGATGCCGGGGGCCGGTCCCACCATGGTCGTCACCGACCTCGCCTGCTACGACTTCGAGGGCGGCGAGATGCGGTTGACGTCACTCCATCCGGGGGTGACCGTCGAGCGGGTAAAGGAGAATCTGGGATGGGAGCCCAGAGTGGCGCCCGCTCTGGCGGAGACACCGCCACCGAGCCTGGAAGAGCTACGACTCTTGCGAGACGAGCTCGATCCGCAACACCTCTATATCTGAGGGCGATCTACCGCCTCGTCTCGGTCGCTGCGGTCAGTCGCCGCCCGAAGCCGAGATCGAGGTAGAGCGTGCGCAGCGACCCCACCCCTTCGGGCGAGCGGAAGGTGAAGAATCTCCGGCCGTCGGGCGCCGGCCCGTAGGTGTTCGCAAGCCCCCCGCTCCCCACCCGATCGAAGAGGCGCTCGGGCCGACTGGCCGAGAAACCGCGCGTCGTGTCGATGCGCACCGCGTAGAGCGAGCCCTCGGCGCGATAGAAGAGCTCGCTGCCGTCGTGGCTCCAAGACGGCTCCACGCCCTGCGGCGCCGAGATCTGCCATCTCCCGTCGCCCGCCGGGAACGGGCGCACGTAGACTCCGTCCTGCCCACTCTCGTCCGAGACGTAGGCGAGCCAGCGGCCGTCGGGCGAGACGACGCCTCCGTCCTTCATGAAGGGCCCCGCGACCAGCGGTCGCGGCTGGCGCGGTCCGTCCAGGGGAAGTGCCCAGAGGTCGCGGCGCAGAGCCTGCGTGTCCATCGCGTCGTAGATCAGCGTGCGACCGTCGGGTGAGAACCCAGTCGGCTGGTGGGGGCGCTCCCCCTCGACCAGGACCTCCGCCTCGCGGCTCCCATCCGCCGGCTTCCAGGCGATCTGCCAGGTGTTGGCGCGCCCGGCACCCTGCAAGCGGGTTCCGTAGACGATGCGCGCGCCGTCCGGCGACCAGACCGGGCTCGAGGCGAACTCACCGAAGGTCAATCGGGTCAGCGCGCGGCGCTCGAGATCGGCCACCCATAGGTCGGCCACTCCGCCCTGCCCGCCGGTCAACGCGACCCGCCCGCCTTCCGGCGACAGCGCTAACTCGTTGTAGGGCGCCGGCGGGATCGCTGCCGACGTCTCGGCGCCCTCCCGGTCGACCCAAACCAGTTCGTACGACACGCTCGTTCCGCCCGGCACCCAGACCGCGCCCCCGTTCTCCGAGAGCGAGAACTCGACCGCGCCCGACCCGACGTCGGTCGCGACCCCCTGCGCCACCTGCACCGGGCTGCCGCTGGTCACCAGCGACCGCGCGTCGAAGCGCACCGCGAAGAGCGCGCCGCCGCGAGCGAAGACAAGGTGGCCACTCGGCGCGTACCGCGCCTGGCTCGAGCCTTCGATCAGCACCTTGCGCTCGCCGGTCGCCGGCCGGACGGCCTCGATGCGGGCGTCGTCGTAGTACTCGGTCGAGGCGATGTCGTCCGAGGTGAAGAGGACCGCGCTGCCGTCGGGCAGCGCCTCCGGCCAGCGGTGGGTCCGCTCGTTGCGGACGTCGTCGAGCTGGGTCACGGGCTCGACGGCGCCGCCGTTCTCGGAGACGCGCGACAGCGGGACGGTGGTGTCGGGAGCGAAGTAGATGAACCCGTCACGGCTCCAGGTGCCGCCCCGCACCTGGCCGGAGGTCGCGGCGAGGCGGATCGGCGGTCCGCCCGCGACCGGGATCTTGTGGAGCGCGTTGTCGCGAAAGAAGCCGATCCACGCGCCGTCGGGCGAAAAGAACGGGGCCAAGGCGCGCTCGGTGTCCGACAGGACGCGGGCTGCGAACTCGTCGCCGCTGCGCAGGAGGAGCCGCGGCACCGCCGCCGAGTCGACCACCACCACGACCTGGAGCCGGCCGTCGCGCGACATCGCGACCTGCGGATACTCGGCGCTCGAGATCGTCAGCCCGTCGGGGATGGCGAGCGCCCAGCGGTCCCCGGTCGTGGGCGCCGAAGCCGGACGGCGCAACAGCCAGCCGGCGACGCCGCCCGCGGCCGCCGCGATAGCGAGTCCCGCCGCGACCCAGCTCGTGGAGCGCCTCCTGGCGAGGAGAGTCGGCGAGGCCGCCGCGCCGGGCTCCTCGACCCTTCCCGTGGCCAGCTCGTCGAGCACGATGCGGGCGTCGGCGATGTCGTGCAGCCGGTTCCTCGGATCGCGCTCGAGACAGCGCCGCAGCAGCCGCCGGATGGCGGCCGGGGTCGAGGCCGGCAACTCGGCGAGGTCCGGCGCGCGGGTTAGGACCTGCGCCAGCGTCTCGGGCACCGTCGGCGCGTCGAACAGTCGCTTTCCGGTGAGCATCTCGTAGAGCACGACTCCGAACGCCCAGATATCCGCCCGCTTGTCGACGGCCGTACCCTTCGCCTGCTCGGGCGCCATGTAGGCGGCCGAGCCGAGGATCACGCCCTGCATCGTGGCGCCGAGCGTCAAGGTCGGCGAGTGCGCGAGCCGCGACGCCGATCCCGCGGCCGTGTCCACCGGATCCATCGCCTTCGCCAGACCGAAGTCGAGGACCTTGACGCTGCCTTCCATGGGTGCCTTGACGTTTTGAGGCTTGAGGTCGCGGTGAACGATGCCCTTCCCGTGAGCTTCTTCGAGAGCCGCCGCGATCTGGCGGGCGATAGCGAGGCTCTCCTCCAACGGCAAGGCCCCGTGCTCGAGCCGCTCCGCCAGCGTCGGGCCCTCGACCAGCTCCATGACCAGGGCGCGGGTCTCGCCGCTCACCTCCAGACCGTGGATCTGGGCGATGTTGGGGTGGTTCAGGCTCCCCAGGACCTTGGCCTCGCGCTCGAATCTCGCCAGGCGCTCCGGATCGGCGGTGAACCCCTCCGGCAGGACCTTGAGCGCGACCTCGCGCCCCAGATGGACGTCCTTCGCCCTGAAGACGACACCCATGCCGCCCTCCCCCAGCTTGGCGGTGATCTCGTAGGGGCCGAGGCGGGTGTCGGCAGAGAGGGTCACGCAGTGCGATCGAGCAGCGATACGATGCTGGACGGCATGGGTGAAGTCAAGCTGCGGGGCGGGAGGCGCGGGCTGGCGATGGCGCTCGCCTCCGTGGTGCTGGCGATCCCCGCGGCCGCCTTCGACCTCTCTAGGACTGTCACCGAGACCCTCCCCAACGGCCTGCGTCTCCTCGTCCTCGAAGACCACACCTTCCCGGTGGTCTCCGTCCAGATGCTCTACAACGTCGGAGCCAGGAACGAGGACAACGGCAAGACCGGCCTCGCCCACTTCCTCGAACACATGGCCTTCCGGGCGAGCGAGAACTTCCCCCG
>CAYXXN010000037.1:0-19525 GCA_964469055.1 uncultured Thermoanaerobaculia bacterium | reverse complement strand
GGGCGCTTCTTCGCCGGCGAGGTGGAGCTGGCGGCGCAGGTCGAGAAGATGTCGAAGTCGAAGTCGAACGTCTTTTCCCCCGACGAGATCATCGACGAGTACGGCGCCGACGCGATGCGCCTCTACGAGCTGTTCATGGGACCCCTCGAGGCCCAGAAGCCGTGGCAGATGGCCGGCGTCGAAGGCGTGCGGCGTTTCCTCGAGCGGGTCTGGCGGTTGGTCATCGAGGAGCGGTCGGGGGAGCTCTCCTCGCGGCTCACGGAGGCGCCAGCCGCCGCCGAGCCCGAACTCGAGCGGGCTCTGCACAAGACGATTCGCAAGGTGCTCGCCGACACCGAGTCGCTGGCGATGAACACCGCCATCTCGCAGATGATGGTGTTCGTCAACTCCGCCACCCAGGCGGCGACCCTGCCGCGCGACATCCTGGAGACCTTCCTGCGCGTGCTCGCGCCCTACGCGCCGCACCTGGCCGAGGAGCTGTGGAGCCGGCTCGGCCACCAGGACCTCATCGCCCACGCTGCCTGGCCGGCGCACGACGAGGCGCTGTGCGTCGACGACCTGGTGACGGTCATCGTCCAGGTCAACGGCAAGAAGCGCGACGAGATCCAGGCGCCGCGGGAAGCCGGCCGGGAGGAACTGGAGCGCTTGGCCCTGGCCAGCGAGGGCGCACGGCGGCACCTCGAGGGCCGGGAGCCCAAGAAGGTCGTCGTCGTGCCAGGGCGGCTCGTGAATCTCGTCGGATAGAGGGGCCGGCGGATGGCGACGTCTCCCCCGGGGTGCGAGGCCTGCCCGGGTCGCGTTCCGCTACGCCTCGCCTTCGGTGTAGGAGATCAGGCCGAGGTGCCGGGCGCGCTTGATGGCCTGGGTGACCTGGCGCTGCTGCTTCGCCGTGCACTTGGTGATGCGGCGCGGCAGGATCTTGCCGTCGGGGCTCATGAAGCGCCGCAGCAGGTTGGCGTCCTTGTAGTCGACGAGCAGCTTGGGGTCGGCGGTGAGGATCGAGACCTTCTTGCCGCGCTGCTGCTGCTGGTCCTTGTTGCGCCCGCGAGGGCCCTTGCCCTTGCCCTTGTGCTTGGGTTTTTTCATGCTGCCGGCTTCCTTCCGTGAGGGGGGATCCGGCCGTGACCGGAGCGCGTAAGGATACCCGCCGCCGCTGCCTTGTCAAGCCGTCTCAGGCGGCTTGGAGCGCTGCGCGGATCGCCGCCGCCAGCGCCTCGCCGTCGCCGAGCGGGCGCGGCTGCCAGCCGATCCCGAGGCCGCCCTCGGCCGTCTTCGGGATGAGGTGGAAGTGGACGTGGTCGACGGCTTGGTGGGCAGCGGCGCCATTGTTCTGCAGCACGTTGTAGGCCGTGGCACGGGTGACGGCGAGAACGGCGCGGGCGAGGCGCGGCAGGACCCGTCCGAGCGCCGCCGCCGCCTCGTCGGACAGCTCGTGGAGGCGGGCAGCGCGCTCTTTGGGGATCACCAGCAGGTGCCCGCGCGCCAGCGGACTGATGTCCAGGAAGGCGAGGACCTCCGCGTCCTCGTACACCCGGTGACAGGGGATCTCGCCGTCGAGGATCTTGTCGAAGATGGTCGGCATGGCCGTTCAGGGCGAGCTCAGCAGCGCGAGAGCGTCCAGGCAGTCCAGCCGGGGGTAGTCGCGCCCGGTCTTCGGATCGGTGGCGACCTCGCCCGAGCCCTCGAGCGCGCTTTCGACCTCGGCCGGCGTCGCTTGGGGGAAGGCCTCGCGCAGGAGCGCGGCGCAGCCCGCTGCCATCGGTGAGGCCTGCGACGTGCCGCCGGAGTCGACGGAGCCTCGCTCCAGCGCCGCGGACGTGATGATGATCCCAGGCGCGGCGAGATCGAGCTGCCGGGGCGAGTTCGTGAAGCAGGTCAGGTCTGGCGGACTCGGGCTGATGTCGACGCACTCCTGGTACGTGAACAGGAAGCCGGAGAAGTCCTCGTCATACGAAGCGCCGACCGAGATGACTTGGTCGATGCACGCCGGCATCCCCATCTTGCGTCGTTTGGCGTCGTTGCCGCTCGACGCGAAAACCATGACACCCCGCTCCACGAGGTTCCCGATGAGCGAGGCGTAGATCTCTCCGAGCCCGTGCCCGCGGTGGTCGCAGGGAGCCTTGAACGGGTTCGTGCCGAGACTCATGTTGACGATGTCGACGTCCGGACGCTCGTCGAGGAGCCAGTCGAGCCCCGCGAGGGCATCGGAGACGAAACCGCTTCCCGCCGCGTTGAGGACGCGCACCGCCACGAGTTTGGCGCGGGAGGCCACCCCGCGCGGCGCGCCGCCCTTACCGCGTGAAGCGACGATGCCGGCGACGTGTGTCCCGTGGCCCTCCTCGTCGGCGGCAGCGCCCTCTCCCTCTTGCGATGCGCCGCCGTTCGGACAGCAGCCATCGTCCTTGCTGCAGAAGCAGCGCTCCGCCCTGCGCGCCCGCCGCAGCGCCGGATGCTGGAAGTCGACCCCGGTGTCGAGGACGGCCACGGTGACACCTCGACCCCGCAGCCCGAGGTCGCGCAGCCCGGGTACGCCGATGAGCGGGCCCGCCTGCGGCAGCTGGGCTCGCTGCGGGAGGTCGGCACCGATCGCCGTCACCAGCGGGTGGTCGGCGAGGGCCAACGCGCCCTCGGGCCGGACCACGCCGGCGAGGGCGTTGACCCATCGATAGCGATGGACGAGCCGGAAGTCCCCCCCGGCGATGGCGGCGAGGAGCTCGTCCGCCGCCCGGCGGAGATCGGCGCGGGCCTCCCCCGAGCCGAAGCTCGTGCGGCGCGCGCCCGCGGCGGACGGCACGGCGAAGGTCACGACGACCCGCGCCAGCCCGTCACGGTCGAGGATCTCGACCACCTCCGGACCCAGGCGCCCGCCGAGCTCCAGCCGCGCGCGCTGCTCGTCCGTCAGAATCGCGGCTGTGGCGGCGGTCGACGGGCCGACCAGCACGGCAGCCGCGATCGCGGCCACCAGGCGGGTTCGTGCCGTCCGGCCCGTCACCCCACTAGCTCTTCGACCCGAAGAACCCCAGGCCGCCGATCACCACCCCGAGTGCCAGGTGCAGATAGTGGTCGGCGTCGTTGGTCTGCATGAGGCCGAGCAGCGAGCCGTCGCTCGCCATGCCCGCGATGCCGAGCACTCCGACGAGGAGATAGACCACCCCGAAGATCTTCATCACCAGCGAGGTCGTGGCGGCGCCCCGCGAAGCGGCGAAGGCGAAGACCGCGGCGCTGATCAGGTGAACCAGATTGTGGTTGAGATCGGTGGCGAAGATGCCGTCCGCCCCGACGATGGGATTCGGCACGAACCCGAGGAGACCGATCAGCGCGAAGACGACGGCGAGAACCCAACCCATCTTGACGGTGCCCATACCTTGCCTCCTTGCCGCGCCGGAGCCGAGGAGGCGGCAGCCGCGGAATGCGACCGCTCGACCCCGAGGGTCCTTCGCTCTCCTCCGTCCGAATTCGGCTGGGGCCGATTCTAGCAGCCTGTTATCTTGGCCGGGCGATGACCCATCCCCACGGCATCCACCACGTGACGGCCATCGCCGGCCCGCCGCAGGAGAACCTCGACTTCTACGCCGGCGTCCTCGGTATGCGGCTGGTGAAGCGCTCGGTCAACCAGGACGACCCGGGCACCTACCACCTCTTCTACGCCGACGCCGAGGGGCACCCCGGCTGCGATCTCACCTTCTTTCCCTGGACCTACTCGGCGCCCGGCCGGCTGGGCGCCGGGCTGGCGGTCGAGGTGGGGCTCGCGGTGCCGCCCGGGAGTCTGGCCTGGTGGTACGAGCGACTGGCTCGCTACGGGGCCGGGTCCGGTGAGCGCGAGGAGCGCTTCGGCGAGAGGGTCCTTCTCGTCCGCGACCCCCACGGCTTGGCCCTCGCCCTCGTCGAGACGAGTGACCCGTGGGAGTCGACACCCTGGGAGGCGAGTCCGGTGCCCGGCGAGCGCCAGGTGCGGGGCCTCCACGGCATGCGGGTCTGGGAGCGGAGTCTGGCGCTGACCGGCGGCTTCCTCACCGACGTCCTGGGCTTCGCGCCGGCTGGCCAGGAGGGAGGCTGGCACCGCTTCGCTCTCGCCGGCGGGGGCTCCGGCAAGTGGCTCGAGGTGCGCGAGCTGCCCGAGGCCCACCGGGGTCTGTGGGGCGTCGGCAGCGTGCATCACATCGCCTGGCGGGTGCCGGACGACGCGGCGCAGCGCGAGGTGCGCGAGCGCGTGGCGGCTGCGGGCCGGCAGCCGACGCCGGTCATCGACCGCTTCTGGTTCCGCTCCGTCTACTTCAAGGAGCCGGGAGGCGTCCTCTTCGAGCTCGCCACCGACGGCCCCGGCTTCGCGGTCGACGAGGACCCGGCGTCGCTCGGCGAGCGCCTGGTGCTGCCGCCTTGGCTGGAAGGTTCCCGCGCGGCCATCGAGGCGCGGCTGCCGGCGCTCGCCGCGCCGAGTCCAAGAACAGCTTTGGACAAAAACAGATCTGGGTAGGGGGACAGCTCTGCGGGAGAATCAGGCTTCCGTGGACAGTTGGCCGCACGTTTTCCTGCCGGGCGCTCCGGGTCGGACCGTGCTCGCCTTGCACGGCACCGGCGGCGACGAGCGCGATTTGGTGCCTCTCGCCCAGGACGTGGCGCCCGGCGCCGCGATCCTCTCGCCGCGGGGCCGGGTCCTCGAGCACGGTATGCCCCGTTTCTTTCGCCGTCTCGCCGTTGGGGTTTTCGACCTCGACGACCTGCGGCAGCGCACCGCCGAGCTCGCCGACTTCGTCCAGGCGGCGGCGGATCGCTACGGCTTCGAGCCGGCGCGGCTCGTTGCCCTCGGCTACTCGAACGGCGCCAACATCGGCGCCAGCCTGCTCCTACTGCGACCGGAGGCGCTGGGCGACGCGGCCCTGTTGCGACCCACCCTGCCGTTCGAGCCGGAACCCCTACTCGAGCTGTTCGGGCGGCGCATCTTTCTCGCCAGCGGCGACCGCGATCCCTACGCACCGCCCGACCGCGTGCGGCGTCTCGCCGAGCTGCTGTCGGCGGCCGGCGCCGAGGTCGAGCACCACTGGAGCGCCGGCAGCCACGGGCTCGAACCGGAGGACTTCGACGAAGCGCGCCGCTGGTTCGCCGCGCTGCCCGCCTAGGCCCCAGCCATCGGCGGCTGGCCGGTCGACTCGAGGACCGAGAGCCAGAGGTCGCCGGCGGGATCGACTCGCTTGCGGCCGGAGACGACGAGGCGCATCGGCAGGTGCACGAGGCGGCCGTGCCACTGCCCCACCACCATCTCGGTGCAACCGCTCATCGCCGCGTGCACGGCGTTCTGCGCCAGTCGCCAGCAGTAGACGCTGTCCGGCGGGCGCGCCGGCACGCTGCGGATGATGTAGCTCGGGTCGATGCGCTTGAGCGCGTGCTCGACGCCCCGGGCGCCGAGCTCGGCGCGGATGCGCTCCGCGAGCAGCCCGGCGATGTCGTGCAGCTTGGGGTTGCCCGAGGCGTCGCGGCCGGGGTCGGCGCCGCCGAAGAGGTGTTGGCCGGCCCCTTCCGCCACGACGACGACGGCGTGCCCGCGCTCGGCCAGACGCCGGCGCAGCGCCGCGAGGAATCCGCCGTTCCCTTCCAGCGCGAAGGGCGCCTCGGGCACCAGGCAGAAGTTCACCTCGGAGGTGGCCAGCGTCGCGTGGCAGGCGATGAACCCGGCGTAGCGCCCCATGAGCTGCACGAGGCCGATGCCGTTGGTCACCGCCCGCGCTTCGTTGTGGGCGCCGACGATCGCCTCCACGGCCTCGGCGTAGGCGGTCTCGAAGCCGAAGCTCTTGTCCAAGTACTCGAGGTCGTTGTCGATGGTCTTGGGAATGCCGACCACGGCGGTGGTGGCGCCGCGGCGCTCGAGCTCGGCCGCCAGGGCGAGAGCGCCCCGCATCGTGCCGTCGCCGCCGACCGCGAAGAGGACGTCGATGCCGTGGGTGGCGAGACCGTCGGCCATCGCCGCGGGATCCTGCGGCCCGCGCGAGGTGCCGAGGATGGTGCCGCCGTCCTTGTGGATCTCCGCCACGTCCTCGGGGACGAGGGTGAGCGGCACGTGACCGAGCGCCGGCACCAGGCCGCGGAAGCCGTAGCGCAGCCCCAGGATCCGGCGCACACCGTAGCGGTGCCAGGCTTCCATCACCAACCCGCGGACGACGTCGTTCAAGCCCGGGCAGAGCCCGCCGCAGGTGACGATCCCCAGCCGCACGGCCGCCGGATCGAAGAAGATCGTCCGCCGCGGCCCGGCGAGCTCGAGGGTGGCCTGCGTCTCGCCGCCCGCCCGGTCGTCCCAGAGGATGCGGTCTTCGTCATCGACGAACGCCGGCGCCGGCCAGTCACCGCGGGCGGCGAGCGGCGACTCGAAGCGTCCGGGCCCCAGCCGGCGGATGGTGAAGTCGGGTGCGGGCACGCCGCTAGTGCTCCGGGCGCGACGGGGGCGGGTGGTGGGCGGCCACCTCCAGCGAGGGGCCGCCCAGGAGCTCGAGGCAGTGCGGCACGACGGGGAAGACGGCGGCGAGGCCGTCGCGGACGGCGCCCGGGCTCCCCGGCAGGTTGACGATCAGGGTGCGGCCCCGCACGCCGGCCGCCTGCCGGCCCAGGATCGCCGTCGGCACGGTCGGCGCCGCCGCTCGGCGCATCGCCTCGCCGAAGCCGGGCAACAACCGCTCACAAATGGCTGTCGTGGCCTCCGGCGTCACGTCTCGCGCCGCCGGACCGGTCCCGCCGGTGGTGAGCACCAGGCAGCAGCCCTCCGACTCGCACATTTCGATCAACGCCGCCGCGATGGCGCCGGCCTCGTCCGGCACCTGACGGACGACCGCCTCCCACGAGGAGGCCAGCGCCGCGCCCAGCCAGGCCGCGATCGTCGGACCGCTCTGATCCGCGTACTCGCCGCGGAAGGCGCGATCGGAGACGGTGAGGATGCCGATGCGCACCCGGTCCTCGCTCATCGCTGCTCCGCGCCCGCTCGGTGCATCGCCGGGATTGTAGCCGCGCGCCGCGCCTTGCGCGGCCGGCCGAACCTCCCTATTCTTCGCCGCCATGAGGCGCACTGTCTTGCTGGTGGCGGGCGCCCTCGCCGCTGCCGCCCATGCCGTGCCCGAGACCGAGCCGCAGCACGGCCTGCGGGAGCGCGACGCAACGACGATCGCCTTCGCGCACGCGCGGGTGGTCGTGGCGCCCGGTCGCGTCCTCGAGGACGCAACCCTGCTGGTGGCCGACGGTCGGGTGGCCGAGGTCGGCCCCGGCGTCGTCCTCCCGCCCGGGGTCACGACCCACGACCTCGGCGGCGCCACGATCTACCCGGGCTTCATCGACCCCTACACCGAGTACGGCCTGGCCGCCGTCGGCCCCTTGAACGCTCCGGCGGCGCCGGGCGGCCCACCCAAGATGGCGGGCGACCGCGCCGGCGCCGACTCCTGGAACGACGCGGTCCACGCCGAGCGCGCGTGGGCCGACGCCTTCGCTCCCGATCCGGCGGCTGCCGAGAAGCTCCTGGCGCTGGGGTTCACGGCGGTGCAGTCGGTCAAGAAAGACGGCATCTTTCGCGGCCGCGGCTTCGTCGCCTCGCTCGGCGAGGGACTCGCCAACGAGCTGCTGCTGGCGCCGCGCACCCGCCACTTCGTCTCCTTCGACAAGGGCACTTCGGTGCAGGAGTATCCGAGCTCGCTCATGGGCGCGATCGCGCTCGTCCGCCAGACGCTGCTCGACGCCCGCTGGTACGGCGCAGCGCGGGCGGCAACCGCACGAGCGGAGCGCCAGGACCTCGAGGTGAACCGCCCCCTCGGCGCCTTGGGCGAGCTCGACGGTCCGCTCGTCTTCGACACCGACGACGAGCAGTCGCTGCTGCGCGCGGCGCGCATCGGCGCAGAGCTTTCGCTCCCTCTCGTCCACGTGGGCAGCGGCAAGGAGTACCGCGCTCTCGACGCGATCGCCGCCCTCGACGCGCCCCTCGTGCTGCCGGCATCGTTGCCGGAAAAGCCCGCAGTGGCGAGCTTCGAGGACGCCCTGGACGCCGATCTCGGGGAGCTGCGCCACTGGGAGCGGGCGCCGACCAACCCGGCCGCCCTCGCCGGCAGCGGGGTGCGCTTCGCTTTCACCGGCCACGGCCTACGCGAAGGCGAGGACTTCTGGGCGAACCTCCGCGACGCCGTGGCCAAGGGCCTCGCTGAGGAGACGGCCCTGGCGGCGCTCACCACGGTGCCGGCGGAGTTGGCGGGCGTCGCCGGCCTGGTGGGCACACTCGAGCCCGGCAAGCGGGCCGACTTCGTCATCGCTGCCGGCAGCCCGTTCGTCGACGAAGACGTGTTGCGAGAGGTGTGGATCGGAGGCGAGCTGAGGCACGAGATCGCGCCCCGCGCGCCGGTCGACTTTGCCGGCGATTATCTGCTGGCTCTGCAAGGGACGAACTACAGATTTCATGTAGGGGGGAGACCTGCCAAGCCCGAGGGCAAGCTGACCGCTGGGGAGACCACGATCGAGCTCGACAACCTCGCCGCGGCGGCGGACCGGTTGAGCTTCACTGCCGAGCTCCCGGAGGGCATCGTCCGGGTGACGCTACGGCAGCTCGGCGAGTCGATCGTCGCCCGAGTCGCGTTGCCGGACGGCTCGTTCGAAACGCTCACCTTGGTTCCGGCGCCACCCGAAGTCGCGGGGGAGACTGGCACTGCCTCGGCTGCGGAGGCCGAAGAGGAAGCGCCGGAGGTCGCCGGCCCCCTCGTTTCTCGCCTGACCTTCCCGTTCGCGCCGTTCGGCGCAGCGGCGCCGCCCGCGCCCGAGGACGTGCTGGTCGCCAACGCGACGATCTGGACGAGCGACGCGGCCGGCGTGCTCGAGGGTGCCGACCTCCTGGTGCGCGGCGGCAAGATCGCGGCGGTCGGTGTCGGCCTCGACGCGCCGGCCGGGGTGCGGGTCGTCGATGCCACCGGCAAGCACGTGACGGCGGGAATGATCGACGAGCACTCGCACATCGCCGCCGCCGGCAACCTCAACGAGGGCAGTCACGCCGTGACCGCCGAGGTGCGCGTCGGCGACATCCTCGACCCGAACGACGTCGCCATCTATCGCGCTCTCGCCGGCGGCACGACGACGGCGCAGATCCTGCACGGCTCGGCCAACCCGATCGGCGGCCAGGCGCAGGTGATCAAGCTGCGCTGGGGCCGGAGCGCCGAGGAGCTGAAGCTCGGCGGGGCGCCGCCGACCATCAAGTTCGCCCTAGGCGAGAACGTCAAGCAGTCCAACTGGGGCGACGACTACACGGCGCGCTACCCGCAGACCCGCATGGGGGTCGAGACCCTGATGCGCGACCGCTTCCTCGCCGCCCGCGACTACACTGCCGACTGGGAGCGCTGGCAGGGGCTCCCGGCGAGGGAGCGCGCCAGCGCCGCGCCCCCGCGGCGCGACCTCCAGCTCGAGGCCCTGGCCGAGATCCTGGCCGGGGAGCGCTTCGTCCACTGCCACTCCTACGTCCAGTCCGAGATCCTGGGGATGATGCGCCTGGCCGAGGAGCTGGGCTTCCGCGTCCAGACCTTCACCCACGTGCTCGAGGGCTACAAGGTGGCGCCGGAGCTCGCTCGTCACGGCGCCGGGGCCTCCAGCTTCTCCGATTGGTGGGCCTACAAGTTCGAGGTCTACGACGCCATTCCGTACAACACCTGCCTGCTACACGACGCGGGGGTGGTGACCTCGATCAACTCCGACTCCCACGACCTCATCCGGCGGCTCAACACCGAGGCCGGCAAGTCGGTGATGTACTGCGGGATGAGCGAGGAGGAGGCCTTGAAGCTGGCGACGCTCCATCCGGCCCGGCAACTGCGGATCGACGATCGGGTCGGGAGCCTCGCCCGCGGCAAGGACGCAGACTTCGTCATCTGGAGCGGCAACCCGCTGTCGCTGCACAGCCGCGCCGAGCAGACCTGGATCGACGGCGTGCTCTATTTCGACCGCGGGCGGGACGCCGAGCTCGCGGCCGCCGATCGGGCCGAGCGCGCGGCGCTGATACAAAAACTGCTCCAGGTAAGTGAAGAAAAGGACGACGACTCGCCGGAGAAGGAGGAGGCCGATGCGCGCGCCGACTCGTGACGGGCTGATCGCCGTGCTGGCGGCTCTGGTTGCTGCTGCCTCGGCGGCTTACGAGGAGGTGCCGGGGCGGAGCCAGGCCCGGCCGGTGCTGCTCCGGGGCGGGGATCTCTACACCGTCGCGCGTGGAGTCCTGCCGGCGACCGACCTGCTCTTCGACGGCGGCAAGATCGTCGCCATTGGCCGGGCGCTCGCCGCGCCCTCCGACGCCGAGGTCCTCGAGCTCGCGGGCGCCCGAGTCTACCCCGGCCTGATCGCTCCCGCCACGACACTCGGGCTGATCGAGATCGACGCCGTCCGCGCCACTCGTGACACCGACGAGGCCGGCGATCTCAACCCCGAGGTCCTGGCGCAGACGGCGTACAACCCGGACTCCGAGTTGATCCCCACCGTGCGCAGCGCCGGCATCACGACCGTGCAGGTGGCGCCGGCCGGCCAACTCGTGCGCGGCCGCTCGTCGATCCTCCATCTCGACGGCTGGACGGTCGAGGACGCTGCCGTCGAGGTGGTCGACGGTTTGTTCGTCACCTGGCCGGCAGCGGCCGTCGTCGAGTCGTCTTTCATGCCTGTTCCCGCCGAGGAGCAGCAGAAGCAGATGGAGGAGCAGCGTCGACGCCTACGTGAATCCTTCGACGCCGCTCGTGCCTACGATCGAGCCCGCGACGCCGGCGAGCCGGTGGAGGTCGATCTGCGCTGGGAGGCGATGCGGCCGCTCTGGGGCGGCGGCATGCCGCTCTACGTCGAGGCTGACGACCTGCGCCAGATCCTCGAGGCCATCGACTTCGCCGACGACTACCCTCTCTCCCTCGTGCTGGTGGGCGGAGCCGAGGCCTGGCGGGCGGCCGACCTGCTCCGCGAGCGCGATATCCCGATCCTGTTGCAGTCTCCCAACCGTCTGCCCTACCGGGACGACGACGGCGTCGACTCCCAGTACAGCCAACCGGCCGAGCTGGCCGCGGCCGGCGTGCGCTTCGCCCTCGCCGACATCGGTGGCAGCTGGTCGGCCCGCAACGCGGCGCTCGAGGGTGCGGGGCTGGCGATCCAGGGGGGCCTCACCCCGGAGGCGGCGCTGCGCGCCATCACCTTGACCCCCGCCGAAATCCTGGGGATCGCCGACCGCGAGGGCTCGCTCGAGGTCGGGAAGGACGCCACGCTGATCGTCTCGGCGGGCGACGTCACCGACACCCTCGGCCACCGGGTGACCCACATGTTCATCCAGGGTCGTCCCGTCGACCTCGACAACAAGCAGCGCGAGCTCTACCGCAAGTACGCCGAGAAGGTGCGGCGGGCCGGCGGCGGCTAGACCGCCCTCGGAGCTTGCCTTTCAGGGTCCATTTCGCCTATCCTTCGCGGTCTCGCTTCAGGCCGGGCCCAGTCCGGCCCGGGCTCCCGAGGACAGCGACATGTCGAAGAAGTGCCAGATCACCGGCAAGAAGCCACTCTCCGCCAACCTCATCTCGCACGCCCACAACGTCTCGCCGCGCTGGCAGCGGCCGAACGTGCAGCGCAAGCGGATCTGGGTGCCGGAGCTCCAGCGGTGGGTGCGGCTCAAGGTCTCCACGCGGGCCCTGCGTACCCTCAACCGCAAGGGCCTCCTCGCCTATCTGCGCGAAAACGGCCTCACCTTGCGCGACGTGACCTAGGAAGCCGGCGCATGAAGAGCGGCATTCACCCCCAACTCCACCCAGTCGTTTTCCTCGACGGCGAGCACGAATTCGTGTCGCGCTCGACGGCCACCAGCGGCGAGAAGCGCAGCATCGACGGCGTCGATCACTACGTGATCCGCCTCGAGATCTCGTCGTTCACCCACCCCTACTACACGGGCAAGCAGCGGTTCGTCGACACCGCTGGTCGCATCGACCGCTTCCGCCAGAAGTACGGCGGCTAGGAACGCACCATGGCTAGCACTCGCAAGATCGCTCGCGGCGACAAGCAAAAAAAGCTGATCGCTCTCTACCGCGAGAAGCGCGCCGACCTGAAGGCCATCTGGCTCGACCCGCGTCGCTCCCCCGAGGAGCGCGAGGCGGCCATACGCACCCTGCGCGCCCTTCCCCGAGACTCGAGCCCCACGCGCTACCGCAACCGCTGCAACTTGACGGGCCGCCCGCGCGGCTACTACCGCAAGTTCGGCCTGTCGCGCATCGCGGTGCGGGACTTGGCGCTGCGCGGCGAGTTGCCGGGCGTCATCAAGGCGAGCTGGTAGGGCTAGAAGCTGTAGTCGAGCGCCACGACCGGGATCACGTCCTCGTCCTCGAGGCCGTCGCTCGACAGCGTGTAGAGCGCGCTGAACGAGACGAGGAAGCTGCCGGCCGGGTTCCACCGCAGGCCGGCCGAGCCCAGGACCAGGTCGAGGTCGTTGGCCACCGTCGCGTCGAGATCGGGCAGGACGACGGTGTCCTCGTTGCCCTGGGCGTCCGAGAACTCGAACTCGCGGTCGACCGACTCCAGGGCCGGCGCGTCGAGTAGCCGCCGTGCCAGCACGTCGGCCGACAGGGTGACCCGCGAGCCGGCGGCGATCCCGAAGCCCAGCGTGGCGCCGATCTCGTTGGGGAGAACCTCGAGCGCCTGCCCGCCGACGCCGGAGAACGTGTAACCGACGTTGAAATGAGGCGCGAAAGCGCCCCACTCGCGCGAGCCGACCAGGAACAGCCGCGCCTGCGTGCCGCCCGTGCCCAGCAGCTCCAGCTCGTTGCCGGTGGCGAGCCGCAGGTCGAGCGCCAGGGCCATGCCGCCGCCCGGCGCGTCGGCGAAACGGTACTTGCCCCGCAGGAGGACGTCGCCAATGCCCGACGAGCTCCCCGAGTCACTGGCGATCGCCTGGTCACGGCTGAGCACCTGGAGCTCCGGGCTCGCGGCCTGGCTGAAGCCGTGGATCCCCGGAATCGTCGAAGTCGAGAGCCGATTGATGGTCAGCAGCGCCGCGACGGAGAGATCGACCTGGACGAAGGGGATCGCCACGGTGACGTCGAGGCGATCGTTGACGCCGTAGGCGAAGAAGACCACGGTGGTGTCCGTCGACAGGTTGATGGTGGTGCGCGAATCGATGACGTCGCCCTCGAAGAACAAGCCCGTCTCCTCGACGTGGGCGAGCTGAAACTCGAGATCCCCGGAGCCGAGGTCGAAATCGCCGAGGTTCTCGTAGTCGAGGGACTGGTAGCTCACTCCGAGATCCCACTTCCCATCACCGATGGTGAGGGCGCGCTCCGAAAAGAGCGACCCGAACGACGTGCCGGCCCGGGAGAACGTGCCCAGCTCCTCGTCGTACACGAACGTGAGGCCGCCGCCCGGCGAGCCGAGCGGGAAGGTCGAGAGCTCGGGCAGCAACGCCCCGATGAAGGCAGTGTTGACCGTATCGAGCTGGTCGGCGCTCGAGAAATGGGCGGCGTGGCCCGGATTGTCGAGGATGATGGTGCCGTAGAGACCCTCGATGAGGAAGGCGAGGTCATCGGCGGCGACTGGAGAGACAACAACCACCGCGAGACAGGTGACGGTGACGAGGTAACGGAAGGAGCGACGCTTCGCCAAGGAGTTCCTCCTCTCCCAATTGGAGCTCGAGCGATGGAATCGCCCTTGCGGCCTCTCGCGGAGTGGTGGTACGGTAGCGCTCTCGAAACCTGAGTGTCAATCACTACCGAGAGCGACATGCGGATGCGCGGGGTGCGAGGTCGCGAGGTGAGAGCCTGGGGAAGCGCCGTCCTGTGCGTCGTGGCCCTCGCCGCGCTCGGCTGCCCGAGCAAGCGCACGCCGACGGAGCCCGACGAAGGGCCGCCGATCACGACCACGACTACCACCACTACAACCACGACCTCGAGCAGCACTTCGACGAGCAGCTCGACCAGCACCTCGACCTCCACGTCCACGAGCACCAGCAGCTCGTCGTCGTCGTCCAGCTCCAGCTCCTCGTCGACGACCTCTTCCTCGACGACGTCGTCCTCGACCAGCACGACGACAACGACGACCACCACCACCACAACGACGACCACAACGACGACCACGACGACGATGGGGGTCAGCTACACCAACGACATTCACCCGTTCTGGAGCAGCGAGGGCTGCACGGCGTGTCACAACTACATGAACGTGCTCGACCTGACGGCATCGGCGGCGACGGTGTGTCCCATCATTCGCGATGGGGCGACGGTCAACGGCCCGGGCCAGTACCTCGACAACCCGGGCTGCACGGCCTCCGGCAGCGAGATCATCGACGTGGCCGACACCGGCATCCTGCCGAACGGCAACGTGCACACCGGCGGCAGCGCCTTCCCCTGCTTCGACCCCGGGGGCAACTGCACCAACACGATCCTGCTCTGGTGCACGCAGAGCAACCCGCCGATCTGCCCCTGAGGGTGGCGCTCGAGGCGGGGGCGGGCTCCGCTCCCGAGCGACGACTGGCGGCGATTTTGGGGGCCATGGTGCTGGCGCTCGCCACCGGTCGAGCCGTTCGCGCCGGCTCGGTGACGCTCGAGATCGGCGTCGACTGCGCGGCCGAGCCGATCCCGTCGTGCTTCGTGGCCGTCACCAACCGCGGACCGGAGACCGCCCTCGAGGTCGCGGTGGTCCTCGCCGTCGCCGGCTCCGAGCAGCGGGCGGAGGTCGCGGCGCGTCTCGAGCCGGGGCGTACGGTCACGGAGGCTTTCCCCCTGCAGCTCCCGGCGGCGCCGGCGACGCACGCGGTAACCGTCACCGTCAGTTACACCGACGCCAACGGCTATCCGCTGTCGGCGGTGGCGGCCGTGGTCCTGCCGCTGGCCGAGCGGGAGGCGCCGGGGCTCTCAGCCGCCCTGCCCGAGCTCGAGTTGGCCGATCACGGCCTCCTTGAACTCGCCCTGCGCAACACCGGGGAGCGGCCGCTCGCCGTGCGGGTGCGCTGGCACCTGCCGAGGGAGCTCGCCGTGCCGTCAGCGCCGCGCGAGGTGCGACTGGCCCCCGGCGACGAGCGGCGGGAGCGCTTCCGCGCCGTCAACCAGGGAGCGCTCGTGGGCAGCGCGTACACGGTCTACGCCGTGCTCGAGATGGACGGACCCCGTGGACCGGTCGCGGTCCTGGTGCCCGGTCGGGTGGTGGTGACGGCCCGCGAGTCGCGCGACCTGCGGGTCGTGCTCGGAGCGGTCCTCGCCCTGCTGGCCGCCGCCTGGCTCGGCGCCCAGTGGCGGGGCCGTTCTCAGCGCTGATTCCGGCGCTGGAGGTACCCTGCTCGCCGATCGCCGGCCCTGGCTACCGTTCGCCGTCGATGTCGCCGTCCTCGGGGGCTGCGTCGCCTACCTGCTGACCATCTTCGATCCGCCGCTGCTGCTCGCCGGCGCGGCGGCGACCGGCGGCGACACGGCCTCCCACGTGCCGCTCGCCCAGCACTTGGCGGGCGACCTGTTGCCCAGCGGCCGGCTGCTCGGTTGGATGCACGGCAACCTCGCCGGCTTCCCCGTCTTCCAGCCGTACTTTCCCCTGCCGTTCTTGCTGGTGAGCGCGCTGGCGCCCGCCCTCGGGCTCGCCGCCGCCTTCAACCTGACGACGGCCCTCGGCAGCCTGCTGCTTCCTTTGGCGGCCTACGCCGCGTTTCGCCTCCTCGGCGCGGCCTTCCCGGCACCGGCGCTGGCGGCGGTCTCGACCCTGCCTTTCCTTCTCTCGACATCGCAGTCGGTCTGGGGCGGCAACCTCCTCTCGACGCTCGCCGGCGAGTTCGCCTACAGCCTGGGTTTGGCCGGCGCCCTCGTCTTCCTGGGGCTCGCCTGGCGGGACCTGCGCTCCGGCCGCCCGGCGGCGGCGAGCGCGCTGCTGCTCGCCGTCGTGGGGCTCACCCACGGCTATCCATGGCTCTTCGCCCTGGCGGCGAGCGGCGCGCTCCTACTCGCGGCACCGGCGCGGCAGGCGCTCGCCTTCCTCGCCCGGCTGCACGGCGCCTCGCTCGCCGTGCTCGCCTTCTGGCTCGCGCCGGCCCTCGCCTACCGCCAGCACGGGACGCCGTACCGCGACCTCTGGGAGCTCGGCTGGCGCGAGGCGCTGCCGCCGATCGTCTGGCCGTGGGTCGCGCTCGCCGCGGCCTTCGGCGTGGCGCGGCTCGTGGCCGCGGCGCGGTCCGCAGGGCAGGAGCGCTCGGCGCAGGCGACGTCGGACGCCGGGGCGACGGCACCGCTCCTGCTCGGCATCGGCTTCGCGCTGCTGCTCTATCGAGCGGCCTACGGTTTGGGCCTGGTCGACGTCCGGTTCCTGCCGTTTGCCCAGCTCGCCCTCGTTCTGCTCGCCGTGCCGCCGGTCGCGGCGGCGGCCCGACGGCTCCGAGCGGCCTGGCTCGTGCCCTTGATCGCCCTGGCGGCGACGGCGCTCTGGGTCGAGCGCTCGGCCGCGACGGCTCGCGGCTGGGCAGTCTGGAACTACAGCGGCTTCGAGGCGAAGCCGGGGTGGGGGGCGTTCGCCGAGCTCAATCGACGGCTGGCGGGCGGCCCCGACGAGCCGCGGGTCGCCTGGGAGCACGCTCCCGCTTACGAGGAGACGGGCACGATCCGCGCCTTCGAGTCGCTGCCGCGCTTCGCCGGCCGCGGCACGCTGGAGGGGCTCTACATCCAGTCCTCGCCCAACTCGCCGGCGATCTTCTTCCTCCAGTCGCAGATCTCGCGCCTCGGCTCCTGCCCCTTCCCCGACTACCACTGCGGGCAGCTCGACCCCGAGGGGGCCGCGCCGCGCCTGCGGCTCTTCAACGCGCGGCAGGTGATCGTCCGCTCGGCGGAAGCGAAGGCGGCGTTCCGCGCCGCGCCGAGCTTCCGGCCGGAGCTCGCGGTGGGACCCTACGAGGTCTTCCGTCTCGCCGATCCCGCTCCGGGCTACGTTGAGCCGCTGGCCTGGGCTCCCGTGATGCTCGGGGGCGAGATGACCCCGGCGCGGTGGCGCTTCGAGTCCTACCGCTGGTTCGAGCGCGCCGGCCCTGACGAGGTGTTGCTCGTCCGCCCCGCCGGCGCCGCCGCCGCGGCGCTTGGCGACCGGGCCGTCCTCGTCCCCGAGCTGCCGGACGCAGCGCCCCGCGTGTCGCTCGACGCCGCCGGGGTCGTCGCAAGCGCCGAGCTGGGCAGCCAGTCGGTGCGCCTGCGCACCAACCGGCCCGGCCATCCGCTTCTCCTCAAGGTCTCCTACCACCCGCGCTGGCGGGCCGACGACGGCAGTCCGATCCTCGAGGTGGCTCCGGCCCTGATGCTCGTCCTGCCGCGCCACGAGACCGTCGAGCTCGGCTTCGCGACGCCGGCTTGGATGCGGGCCGCCGGCGCCCTCTCGGCCGGCACCGTCGCGGCCTTGGTCGTCGTCCTGCTGCGCCGGCGCCGGCCCAGCGACCCGGCGCCCGCGGCGGTCGCCGCGGATCGGGTCACGCGGCGGTTGCGACTCGCCGTGGGTCTGCTCGCCGCCGCCGGGCCGCTCGTCGCGGTCGCCTGGCGGCCCGCCGATCCGCAGACGCTCCTCGCCCGGGCCCAAGCGGCGCGGCGCGAGGCGGGCTGCGGCGTCGCCGGTCCGGCCTACGCGCGCGTCGTCGCCGCCGCCCCCAGCTCGTATCCCGCCCTCGAGGCCCGCCTCGAGCAGGGCCGCTGCGCCTTCGAGGCGGAAGACTGGCAGGCCGCCCGCGACCTCTCGCATCGCTTCGTCGTCGACTATCCGGCGCATCCCTTTAGCGCCGAGGCGCAGCGCTGGCTGACGGAGAGCCGCAAGCGGCTGGAGGACTCGGCGAACGGGGGCTCAGCGGGCGGGAGCTGAGCGGCGCAGCCAGAGCCGGCCGAGGTGCCAGAACTTGTGCGCCGCCTCGTGCGCCAGGTTGAAGCGGCTGCGCCGCCGGTCCTCGCAGTCGACGGGGATCTCGACGACGCTGCCGCCGGCGTCCCGCACCGCAACGATCGCGTAGAGCACGTAGGCCGTCCCGGCGATGGGCTCGGTCGCCGCGGCCCGCAGGCTCGAGACGCGGTAGGCCTTGGCGGCCATCGAGTAGTCGGCGAACTCGAGGTCCAGGAGCCGCCGCGCGCAAGCGATGAAGAGGGCGCTCCCCGCCCGCCGCGCCAGCGAGCGCCGCTGGGTGCCCGATTGCTTCGAGCCGACGACGAGCTCGTGGTCCGCCAGGAGCTCGACGGCCCGCGGCAGGAAATCGAGATCGACGGAGAGGTCGGCGTCGAGGGACACCAACAGGTCGGTGCGCGCCTCGGCGAGGAAGCGGCTGAAGACCGAGCCCACGGCGCGCTCCGGCAAGGCGAAGCAGCGAATGCGCGTGTCCTCACCCGCCAGTCGCTCGGCGAGGGCCACCGTGGCGTCGGTCGAGCCGTTGCTACCCAACAGAAGCTCGAACGACGCCCCCATGCCATCGAGGTAGCCGACCAACCGGCCGACGCTCGCCGCCAGGATCGCCTCCTCGTTGTAGAGCGGGATGCCGACCGAGAACGGGGGCAGGTGCCTCAATAATCCTCGATGACCCAGCGCCCGCCCGCCTTGCGCAGCTCGAAGCTGGCGTCGCGCTCGATCGTCTGCCGGGTGCCTCGCTTCGGCCGATAGGTCTGGCGCAGGGTGCAGCTCGCGGTCGCCGTGACGCCTTCGACGCGAATCTGGCAGTCGCCGATCGACATCTCGATCTCGCGGGCGCCTTCGAAGGAGTCGCGCAGGGCCTGCAGGCGTTGGCCGGAGAGCGCCGGCCAAACGCTCTGCAAACCAGCGAGGTCGAGGCGTTGATGGGCATCGGCGAAGGTGCGCAACGTAGCGACGATGCCCGACACTTCCTGCTGCGGGTCGCCGCTCGGTGGCGGCGCCGGCGCCGCGACCGCCGGCTCGACCGCCGGAGTCGAGGTCTCGGCGGCCGGTGACGCGGGCGGAGCCGCTGACGGCGTCGGCGCCGGGCGGGTCGCCACCGCCTCCGGCCGGGTCGGCGCCGGCGCGGCGCTCTGGCGCGCCACGCGCGTCGCCTCCTCGTAGAGAGCGGTGACATCCCAGAGGGCTTCGGCGGCGTCGGCGCCGCGACCGGCGCGAGAGGCGGCCTCGGCGTCACGCAGGCGCACCTCGGCGCGGCTCCAGAGGGCCGCCGCCCCCTCCGGCGCC
The DNA here is from genome assembly GCA_964469055.1 of uncultured Thermoanaerobaculia bacterium. Lineage (GTDB taxonomy): Bacteria > Acidobacteriota > Thermoanaerobaculia > Multivoradales > JAHEKO01 > CAYXXN01. Next base: position 400 of record CAYXXN010000037.1, on the reverse strand, counting down.
CCGGCGCTGTTGGCGGTCCTGCGGGCCCCGTCGGTCTCCCGCCGGGCGGCGGCGACCACCTCGTCGAGCAGTCGCCGGCCCTCGCCGCTGGCGGCGTCGAGCTCGAGCGCCGAGACGACGGCGGCGAGGGCGGCCGGACCGTCGCCGGCGGCGAGCGAGGAGCGCGCCGCGCCCAGGAACCCGGCGAGGAGCGCGACGTTCGGACTCGCCGGCGTCGTGCCGCTCGACGGCGCGGGCGGCGCTTCGCCGACGGGAGCTTCACCGACGGGGGCGGGTTCGGCCGGCGGCGACACGGGCGGGGCCGCGGGCTGCGCGAGCACGAGCCAGACAGCGAGACCAACGACGCCTACCGCCGCCGCCCCCACCGCGGGCCACAGCCACGCCGGGCGGCCGGCGCCCG
>CAYXXN010000036.1:3260-19572 GCA_964469055.1 uncultured Thermoanaerobaculia bacterium | reverse complement strand
GCTGCCGTAGTGGTTGGTGTCGCGGAAGGCGAGCAGCTCGCCACTGTGAGCGTCGACGAGCCCCTCCCAGTTGCCGAGGTTTCGCTCGAACTGCGGCTGCAGGCGCCAGACGAGCCGGTAGTCGTAGGGCGTGACCCCGGCGGGGCCGGGCTGCCCCGCGGCGGGTAGGACGAGCAGCTCCGGCTCCGCGCCGAAGCCCGCTGGCCGCAGCGGCTGCAGGTGGGCGAGCAGCGCCCGCGTCGCCTGGCTGGCCGGCACGCGCGGGTTGGTCGCGAGCGCCGTCGGCGCCCACTTCTCGACTCCGAGCAGGACCAGATTGCCGTGGTTGATCACCGCCGTCAGGTGGGTGCCGCGCACCGACAGCTCGCCGAGCCGCCGGGCGGCGTACACCTGGATCACCTCGCCGATGTCGTGCACGGTCACGCGATGCGAGAGCTCCTCGGGGTCGAGGCGCAGCTCGCGACGATGCGCCACGAGGTAGTCGCGCAACTCCTGCCAGGCGATCTCGCCCAGGGCGGCGTCGGTGGTCGGAGCGTCGAGGCCGAGCTCGCGCCAGGTGAGCGTGTTGCCGGCGCCGTCGCCGGGCAACAGCGGAGTGGCGGGCAGGAGCGTCGCCCAGGTGCCGCCGCGGGCATCGAGGAACGCGAGCTCGGGTTGCACTCCGAGCGCGGCGAGATCGGCGAGCGCCTCGTCCATGCCCTCGGTCAGCGCGGCCGGTGCCACGAGCAGCGGCTCGACGTCGAGGGCCGGATGGTGGAACGCCTTCTGGTCGAGCGGCGAGTCCACCTGGGGCACGGCGATGCCGAAGACCGGGGCGGCGAGCAGGGTCGGGACGAGGGCGATGATGCTGAGGCAGAGGAACCGCACGGCGCGCATGGGGACGATCTCCTGGAACGGTGGTCGGACGGGATCGAGGACTCGGGTAAGTCGGCGCGGATTCTAGCAGGCGCCGCGTCGGGCGCGTTGTGGCCTCCGGCAAGGGGCCGCTGCGGGCCCTTGGTAGCATCCGCGCCGGACGCATGGGCCGATGACTCGCAAGGGCATCCTGTTGGCGGGCGGCGCGGGGACGCGGCTGCTGCCGATCACCCAGGGGGTGAGCAAGCAGCTGCTACCGGTCTTCGACAAGCCGATGATCTATTACCCGCTCTCGACCCTGATGCTCGCCGGCCTGCGCGAGATCCTGGTGATCACGACGCCGCGCGATGCAGCGGCCTTCGGGGCCCTGCTGGGTGACGGCTCACGCTGGGGACTCGAATTGTCGTACGCCGTCCAGGAGCAGCCCAACGGCATCGCCGAGGCGTTCCTCATCGGCGAGAGCTTCCTCGCCGGGCAGGCGGCGTGCCTCATCCTCGGCGACAACATTTTCTACGCGGAGGGCTTGGCCGATCGGCTGCAGCAGGTGGCGGGGCGCGAGCGGGGCGCCACGATTTTTGGTTACTACGTTAGCGACCCGCGCGCCTACGGCGTCGTCAGCTTCGACGGGGGCGGTCGCGTTCTCGAGATCGAGGAGAAGCCGCAGCGGCCGCGGTCGCACTACGCCATACCCGGTCTGTACTTCTACGACGCGCGGGTCGTCGACATCGCTCGCGCACTCACTCCTTCCGGCCGTGGCGAGCTCGAGATTACCGACGTCAACCGCGCCTACCTGGAGCTGGAGGAGCTCACCGTCGAAGTGCTCTCCCGCGGCACCGCCTGGCTCGACACCGGCACGCCGGAGGCCCTGCTGGATGCCGCCAACTTCGTGCAGGTCATCGAGCAGCGCCAGGGGCTGAAGATCGCCTGCCCGGAGGAGATCGCCTATCGCATGGGATTCATCGACGCGCCCGCCCTCGGCCGTCTGGCAGACGGTTTCGGCAAGAGCGCCTACGGCGATTATCTGCGGCAGGTGCTCGCCGAGAGCGGCGGCGGATGACGTTCGAGCCGACGGCCCTGCCCGAGGTCGTGCGCATCGTGCCCCGGGTGCATGAGGACGCTCGGGGCTTCTTCCTGGAGAGCTGGAACGCGCGCGCCTTCGCGGCCGCCGGCTACCCGCTCGCCTTCGTCCAGGACAACCACTCCCGTTCGACGCGCGGCACGCTGCGCGGCCTGCACTACCAGGTGGGCGCCGACGCCCAGGGGAAGTTGGTGCGAGTCGTGGTGGGAGAGGTCTTCGACGTCGCCGTCGACTTGCGGCGCGGGTCTCCCACCCGCGGGCGCTGGGTGGGGGAACGGCTGTCGGCCGCCAACCGCAGAATGCTGTGGATGCCCCCGGGCTTCGCCCACGGCTTCTACGTCGTGAGCGAAGCCGCCGAGCTCCTCTACAAATGTACGGCGCTCTACGCGCCTGCCGCCGAGCGTACCGTCGCGTGGAATGATCCCGACCTCGCTATCGGCTGGCCGCTGGTCGACGGCGAGCCGCCGGTGGTGTCGGCGAAGGACGCCGTGGGCACCCCGTTCGCCCGCGCGGAGACGGTCGAGTGCTGAAGGCCCTCGTCGTCGGCGCTGGCCAGGTGGGCAGCGAGCTCATCGCGGAGATTCCGGAGGGCTTCGTCACCGCCGCCTTCGGCCATGAGGGGCTCGACCTGACGGACGAGGAATCCGTCCGCGAGGTGGTGGGGCGGGAGCGCCCGGACGTGATCTTGAACGCTGCTGCCTACACCGCCGTCGATCGCGCCGAATCCGAGGTTGAGGCGGCCTTCGCCGTCAACGCCGAGGGGGTGGAGCGTCTGGCCCGCGAGGCGGCGCGGGTCGGCGCGCGACTCATCCACCTGTCCACGGATTTCGTCTTCGACGGCACCCAGAGCGTGCCGTACGGGCCGCACGACCCCCCGGCGCCGCTCTCGGTCTACGGCGCCTCGAAGCTCGAGGGCGAGCGGCGGGCGATGGCGGCCGCGCCCGGGCGGGTCCTCGTCGTGCGCTCGGCCTGGCTCTATTCGAGCTTCGGCAAGAACTTCGTCAAGACGATGCTCTCTCGGATGCGCGCCGGCGAGCCGCTGCGGGTGGTCGTCGATCAGGTCGGCTCGCCCACCTGGGCCGGGCATCTGGCCGATGCGTTGTGGCGCATGGCGGCGCGCCCCGACCTCGTCGGGGTGCTGCACTTCGCCGACGCCGGCGTCGCTTCGTGGTACGACTTCGCGGTGGCCATCCAGGACGAGGCGCTGGCCGTCGGCCTCCTCGAGCGGCCGGTGGCGATCGCGCCCATCAGCACCGCGGAGTACCCTACGCCGGCCCGCCGCCCGCCGTACAGCGTGCTCGACGCTGCGGCGACCCGCGAGGCGCTGGAGCTGGTGGCGCTGCCGTGGCGCTGGGCCCTGCGCGCCATGCTCACCGAGCTGGTCGCGGGGGCCGCTTGGCCGTGAGTCGCCTGCTGGTGACGGGCGGCGCCGGCTTCATCGGCGCCAACTTCGTCCATCATTGGCTGCCTCGCCACCCTGGCGGCCGCCTCGTGGTGCTCGACAGCTTGAGCTACGCTGGTTGCCGCGAGAGCCTCGCGGCGGTGGCGGCGCGCCCCGACTTCCGCTTCGTGCACGGCGACATCGCCGACCAGCCGCTCGTTGAGCGACTGCTGGCCGAGGAGTGGATCGACACGATCCTCCACTTCGCCGCCGAGTCGCACGTCGACCGCTCCATCGCCGGCCCGGAGCGCTTCACGGCGGTCAACGTCGCCGGCACGCAGAGCCTGCTCGAGGCGGCCCGGGCCGTATGGCTGACGGGCACGAAACGGCCGTATCGCTTCCATCACGTCTCGACCGACGAGGTCTACGGCTCGCTCGCGCCGGACGATCCGCCGTTCCGGGAGACGACCCCCTACGCCCCCAACTCGCCCTACGCCGCGAGCAAGGCGGCGGCCGACCACCTGGTGCGCGCCTACCATCACACCTACGGCCTGGCGGCGACGATCTCGAACTGCTCGAACAACTACGGTCCCTTCCACTTCCCGGAGAAACTGATCCCGCTCGCCATCGTCAACCTACTCGAGGGCCGCGAGGTGCCCTTGTACGGCGACGGCGGCAACGTGCGCGACTGGCTGCACGTCGACGACCACTGCGCCGGCCTCGAGCGCATCCTGGCGGAGGGCCGGTCGGGCGAGACCTACAACGTCGGCGGCCGCTGCGAGCGCACCAACCTGCAGGTGGTCACCGCCCTCTGCCGCGCCGTCGACGAGCTGTTCGCCTCGCAGCCGCGCCTCGCTGCGCGCTATCCGCATGCGCCGCCCGCCCGAGGCGCCATGTGCGAGAGCCGGGTGCGCTTCGTCGCGGATCGGCCGGGCCACGACCGGCGCTATGCCATCGACCCGAGCAAGATCGAGCGCGAGCTGGGCCTCCGCGCGACGACCGCCTTCGAGGTCGGGCTCGCCGCCACCGTGCGCTGGTACGTCGAGCACCGGGAGTGGTGGCGGGCGTTGCTGGCACGGGGGAGCTACCAGGAATGGATGAAGCTGCACTACGAGGGGTGACAGCGGAACTCGGGTGAGAAGGACGGGCGAACAACTGATGTCATGTAGGAAGGACCTGACGCCGTCGGCCTCGGCAAGCCGGGAGCGCAAGCCGGTCGACGGAGATTTCCTTACCTGGATCCGTTTTCTCTGTTCCCTTACCTGGATCTTCTTTCTGGGTTGCGGCGGATCTGGCGATGGCGCCGCCCCGCACGCCGGCGGAGAGGGGAAGCCGCCCAGGACGCTCGTCGCGAGCGGCTCGGCCGCGGCGCCTTCGCCAACGCCAGTCGGGTTTTCGACCGTACCGGTCACGGCCGAACGCGGGCTTCTGGTCTGGGAGTCGAACCGCTCGGGCGCTTGGAGAATCTGGCGGCGTCCGCTGGACGCGGATGCGCCGAACCAGCTCACCCGTGACGAGCCGGGCCGCCGGCACTGCTGCCCGCACCTCGCGCCCGACGGCTCGCAGCTCGTCTATTTGTCCCTGCCTGATGGCCGTTACGACTATCCGGGGCCGACGGCGACGGGCGAGCTGCGCCTGCTCGAGCTGGCGAGCGGCACCGAGCGGACGCTAGCGCCGGCGGCGCGCACCTACCGGGAGAACCGCGCCGCTGTTTGGCATGGAAGGGAAGCCGTCGCCTTCATCGACGGTGAGGGCAGGAGTGTGCGCATCGACATCGCAAGCGGCGAGAGCGAGGTGCTGACGACCAGGGGGCAGGCCGAGTACGGCTGGCTCATCGACGCCACGGGCTCCTTCGCGACCGCCGGCCTTCCGTCCTTCGCGCCGTACCAGGCGGAGCGTCGCGCGGTCGCCGAGCGGACGCTCCTGGGCGGCTGTCAGCCCTACTTCTCGCGGGACGGCCGCTGGGGCTTCTGGACTGCCGGGGCCGGTGGGCCCATCAACCGCATCGCCCTCGCTTCGCGCGAGATCGGCACCCTTCTCGGCAAGTCCGACCCGCGTTTGCCCGATGGCCTGGGATACCTCTACTTCCCGATGCTCTCGGCCGACGCGCGGCTCTTCGCCTTCGGCGCCTCACGCGGCGAGCACGACCACCACACGTCGGACTACGAGATCCTCGTCGCCGAGACCGACCCGGCGACCCTCGAGCTGCTGAGCCTGCCGGCGAGGATGACCGCGCACCCGGCGACCGACCGCTTCCCCGACGTCTGGGGCGAGCCGGCGGCGCTGGGCGAGCGGCGGCGCCCTCTGCCGACGCCGGCCCCGTCGGCCGCTGTGGCGCCCGCCTCGGGCCCGCAGCTCTGGCCGGCGAGCGCCGAGGGCCTGCTCTTCGCCTGGCAGACCGGCGAGGCCGCCAACCTCGTGTTCGATCCCGCTCTCGGCGCCGACCGGGCGAGCCTGCTGGAGCCCAACGGTCGGGCGCATCTCGACCACGACTTCGCGATGGTGGTCGACGGGGGTGCCTTCGGTTCTTCGGAGGAGGAGGGAGCGCGGCTGAGAAACGGCCTTCAGGTAAGGAACACGATGACGATCGAGGCGGTGGTGACGGCGGTGGCGGGGGAGGCTGGAGGATCTGCTGGTGGCCGGATCCTCGCGCTCGCCGCTGGCGGCGAGCAGAACCTCGCGCTCTGGCAGCGAAACGGGAAGCTCGGCTTCACGTTGCGGGTCGGATCGCCGAGGCGACCGAACCCGGAGGCTTCTGCCGAGCTCACCCAGCTTCCCGCCGACCGCGCCACGCACCTGGCGCTGACCTACACGCCGGGCCGCACGGAGCTCTATCTCGACGGCGAGCGGGCGGAGGTCTCCGACGCCATTCAAGGCGACTTCTTCCATTTCCGGAATCTGCGCCTCGTCGTGGGCGACGGCAGGTGGGCCGGGACGATCGAGGGGGTGGCGATCTGGAACCGCGTCCTCGACGCCGCCGAGATTGCCGAGGACGCGCGCCGCTATCGATCTTTGCTCGATCAGCGCCCTGCGGTGCCGCGCTGGGTCGTCCAGGCGCGACCGCTCGCCCGCTCCGCGATGCCGACCCTGCAGCAGATCTCGCCCTACCGTCAGGCCTTGGCGGTCGCCGAGTACGAGGTGGTCCGCCAAGTTGCCGGCGAACCCCTGCCCCCCCGCGTGCGCGTTGCGGAGTGGGCGATTCTCGACGGCAAGGCGGTCGCGCTGCCCGCAGGGGCCGAGAACGTCACCCTCCTACTCGAGCAGTTCACCGACAATCCCCAGCTCGAACCCCTCTACCTCTCGGACACGCTGCCGGCGGCCGCTGGAGAGCTTTACTACCGCGTGGCCCGCTGAGCCGCTGGCCGGCGCTATCTGGCGCTGGCGGTCAATGCCTGGAAGTCCGCCGCCCTCGGGAGGGAGCGCAAGGCGCCGAGGAGCGCCTCCGGCGGGGCAGCGAGCCGGCGCGTCGAGAGATCTAGCCACCCGCCGGTGCTGGTGACTCTTGCGGCGAGCTTGCCGTCGTCGCGGAAGAACTCGTTGCGCATCAAGAAGCGGCTGCCGTCATCGGACAGCCCGGCGAGGCTCAGGGTCACCCGCAAGGGGGCGAGCAGCCCGACCTCTTTGAAGTACTCCAGCTCGTCCTTCATGATGACGGGACCCAGCCGGAGCGAGGCGAACTCCGCCGTCGGGAACCCGTTCTCGGAGAAGAACGCCAGTCGAACATCGGCGGACTTGTCCAGGTACGCCGTGTTCCTCATGTGGGAATTGAAGTCCATGTCTCCCCACCCGGCAAAGAGCGTCTTCTCGTACACGGGCAAGCTCCTCTCGCAGGCTGCCTCGCGATCCTATCGGGCGCGCTCAGGGCGCCCAGCTGGCAGGCATGCAGGCGATAGTGTGCTAGCATGCAGTCATGCCCAAGCAGCTGACGATTCGCGGCGTATCCAGCGAGATCGCGGCGCGGCTCGAGAGCCTGAGCCGGGAGCGCGGCCAGAGCGTCAACGCCACGGTGCTCGAGATCTTGGCTGCCGGCGTGGGCGTCGTAGAGCGGCGGCGCCGGCTCGAGCGCTACGCCACCTGGAGCAGCGAGGATCTCGCGTCCTTCGAGCAGGCGCTGAAGCTCCAGCGGACGATCGATGACGAGCTCTGGCGTTGAGCGGATCGACCGTCTCGTGCTCGACACCTCGGCCTACTCGCGGATGCGGGCAGGGCAGCCGGAGGCGCTCGACCGGATCGCGGCGGCGGGAGTCGTGCTGGTGCCGGTCACCGTGCTGGGCGAACTGGAGGCTGCCTTCGAGCTCGGTTCTCGGCGGCGCGAGAACCGCGCGGCCCTCGCTGACTTCCTCGCCGAGCCGTTCGTCTCGGTGCTACCGACGACCGAGACGGTGGCGCGCCAGTACGGCCGCCTGTTCGCTCGCCTGCGCGAGGCGGGAACGCCGATCCCGGTCAACGACGTTTGGATCGCCGCGGCGACGGTCGCGAGTGGCGGCCACTTGCTGAGCTTCGATCGCCACTTCGAGAGCGTCCCCGGCCTCGACCGCACGGTGCTTGCCGGCTGACGCGGCCCGCGGCTCGTTCTTCTCCGCGATGATGCGCCCGAAGATGCGCCCTGACCTCGCCGCCTTCATCGAGCACGCCCGCGACAAGGGCCTCGACCCGATGACCATCCGCATGCTGCTGCTGTCGGCGGGCTGGAAGGAGAAGGACGTGGCGCAGGCGCTCTCGGCGCAGGCGCTCGAGCTCCCGATCCCGGCGCCCCCGGACACCGGCGGCGCTCGCGAGGCCTTCTTGCATCTGCTCGCCTTCGCCGCCTTCTACACCGCGGCGATCGCGGCGATCGTGCTCTCTTTCACCTATATCGAACTCGCCCTGCCCGACCCGGCCGAGCAGGCCCCGGCGCACGCGGTGGTGATGACCGGCGTGCGCCGCTCGCTGGCGGCCCTGATCGTCGGCTTCCCGCTCTTCCTTTGGCTGTCGCGGTTCCTGCTGCGCGAGATGCGCGACCAGCGGGAACGAGCTTGGAGCCCGGTGCGAAGGTGGCTCACCTACCTGACGCTGTTCGTCGCCGCGACGACCCTGATGTGCGACGTCATTGCGCTCGTCTTCCGCCTGCTCGAGGGCGAGCTTTCGCTGCGCTTCCTCGCCAAGGTGGTGATCGTCGGCGGGATCGCCGGCGGCACCTTCGGCTACTACCTGCAGGCCCTGCGCCTGCCGGCGGAACGGGCCGCCTCGGCGCGACTCCACCGCGGCTTCGCCGTCGCCGCGAGCGTCGTCGCCATCGCGGCCGTCGGCTGGGGGGTGGCACTCGCCGGCTCGCCGGGGAACGCGCGCCTGCGCGCCTTTGACGAGCGGCGGCTCGGCGACCTGCAGGCGATCGACGGCGAGATCCGGCGCATCGCCGTCGAGCGCGACGGCGACCGCCGGCCCCACCTCGCCCGACCCCTGCCCGAGACCCTCGACGCGGTGGTCGCCGCGGCCGAGTGGCAGCGGCCCGACGTCCGAGATCCGGAGACCGGCGAGCCCTACGGCTACGAGATCGTCGACGGAGCCCGCTACCGGCTCTGCGCCACCTTCCGCTTCGCGCGCGACGAGCGCTTCAACCCGCTGTGGAACCACGAGGCGGGCCGCCACTGCTTCGAGCTCGACGCGCTGGACGACGGCTCCGGTCCGCTGCGGGTCGCGCCGCCCTCCTAGACGGGGTCGCTCCTCGACGGCGCTAGCGCGGCGCGATGGTGATCGACTCCAGCCGGCGCCAATGGCGGGCGAGCAGGTAGTCGAGCAGGTCGCTGACGATCAGGTGAGGTCGGTTGCGGAGCTTGGTCACCACGCGGCAGGTGAGGAGATTGAGGTCGCGGTTCCATTCGATGTTGACCGCTCCGGGCCGCTCGGGATCCGTGCTACGGAGCTTCAGCCACCCCGGGTTGCGTCCCGGCTTGTGCGCCGCGACCACCTTGAGCCGGTAGCGGCGCAGCAACCGGCCGTCGTGAGCCAGGGCGTCCCTCAGGCTCTGGCCGGGGCGGCAGTAGACGTGGATCACGGTCTGCATCGCAACCGGATTCGCTGGGTCATTCGGTCATCATCGATTCGATGCGTCGATCCGGGACCAGCCACAGGAGGGCGACGAAGACGTAGAGGCCGACGGCGATCCACGGCTGCACGAAGGCGAGCGGGATCGCAGCGGCGTAGGAGGCCAGGGAGAGTTTGCTCTTGAGGTCGGCACCGACCGCTTCCGCGAGCTTCGAGCCTGCGCCGTGGTGCGTGACGATGGTCTTCTGCAGGATCACCCATGCGACGGCGGCGAAAAGCAGCACTACGCCATAGGCGGCCGTCGGCAGCGGCTCGAAGTTCCCTCCCATCCAGCGCGTGCCGAAGGGAATGAGCGACAGCCAGAACAGCAAATGCAGGTTGGCCCACAGGATCTTGCCGTTGATCCTCTCGGTGGCGTGGAGCATGTGGTGATGGTTGTTCCAGTAGATGCCGACGAAGACGAAGCTCAGCAGGTAGGTCAGGATCTCGGGCACGATGGCTCGCAGGGCCTCGAGGCCCGTGCTATGGGGCACCCGCAACTCGAGCACCATGATCGTGATCACGATGGCGATCACGCCATCGCTGAAGGCCTCGAGACGTCCCTTCTTCATTGGGGGCTTGGGTGCGGAGAGATCCTACCGCGGCCAGGAGTCAGCTAGGGTAGAAACTCGGAGAGGCCGGATCGGTCGTGCCCAAGCCCTTGCGCTCCTCGTCCGCCGAACAGTGGGCCGCCGCCCGGCGGTTGGTGGCGGAGTACGCCGTGGGGCTCGGCGTAGACCTCGGGTTCCAAGGGTTCGAGGGCGAGCTGGAGGAGCTCGCGGCGATCTATGGACCGCCGAGAGGGGCGTTCTTCCTCGCCGAGCACGACGGGCAGACCGTGGGCTGCGTCGGCGTGCGGCTCTTCGAAGGCGACGATTGCGAGATGAAGCGGCTCTACGTTGCCGCGCGCTGCCGTGGGCTCGGACTGGGCCGGCGGCTGGCGGAGGCGGCGATCGCGGAGGGGCGGCGGCTGGGGTATCAGCGCATGCTGCTCGACACCTTGCCCTCGATGGCGGAGGCGCGGCGCCTGTACGAGGCGCTCGGCTTCCGGTCCATCCCGCCGTACCGGCACAACCCGGTCCCCGGCACGGCCTTCCTCGCGCTCGAGCTGGACTCGACAGGCTGAATGCGTAAGAATACGTTAGAACACGGGAGCTACCATGGCGAAGACCGTCACCCTGCGCCTCGACGACAGTGCCTACCGAGAGTTGAAGGAGGCGGCCGAGGCTGCGAACCGGCCCCTGTCCAACCTCATCGAGACGGCGGCACTGGAACGAGTCCGGGAGCAGCGCTTCGTCGACGACGCCGAGATGGCCGAGATCCTAGGAAACGAAGCGTTGCTCGAGCGGCTGCGGTCGGGCTCGCGGCAGGCGCGGCAGCGCAAGGGCCGCTTCGTTGCCTGACTACCGGATCTTCGAGACCGAGCAGTTCGCGACCGACCTCCGCCGCTTGGCCAAGGCAGGCCACGGGCGGCTGATCGACAAGCTGCGCGTAACGGTCTACCCACAGCTCGCCCGCCACCCTCATTTCGGGCCCAACGTCAAGAAGCTCAGGAGCTACGAGCCGGAGACCTGGCGATACCGCATCGGCGCCTGGCGCTTCTTCTACGAGATCGACGAAGCGGAGCACGTCGTCCTTTTGACCGCTGCCGCGCACCGCGGCTCGGCCTACTGAAGATCAGTACTCCGGCCACTTCTACTAGAGTGCCGACCATGGCACCCGACGCCGAGCGCACGGTCCTCGATTTCATCGCCCGCCTCAATGCGCACGACGTCGAGGCGATCCTCGCCTTGTGCACGCCGGACCACGTGTTCATGGACAGTCTGGGCCGCGCGATCGTCGGCCGCGAGACGATGCGCCTGCCTTGGCGACAGTACTTCGAGCTCTTTCCCGACTACCGCATCGCCGTGCACGAGATGGCCTCCGCCGGCGACACCGTCGCCGTCTTCGGCGTGGCCTCGGCGACCTACGCGAAGGGCCGCGATCCGCAGCGAGCCTTCTGGACGATCCCGGCGGCCTGGCGCGCCCGCGTCGTGGCGGGGCTCTTGGCCGAGTGGCAGGTCTACGCCGACCTCAAGCCGGTGTACGAGATCCTGTCGGCCGGCTGAGGACACTGGCCGGGCGCCGCGATGGTCTTCAGCACCCACGTCTTCATCTACTACTTCCTGCCGCTGGCGCTGCTCGTCTACTACGCGGTGCCGCGCCGGGGCCGCAACCTCTGGCTCACCCTCTCGAGCTTCGTCTTCTACGGCTGGGCCAACCCCGCCTTCGGGATCCTGCTGACCTCGACGACCGTCGTCGACTATCTGTGCGGCCTGGCGATGACCGGCGGGTTCCGCCGCCCCTGGCGCGGCGAGCTGCCGCTGCTCGTACCGGGCGGGGAGCGGACGCGGTTGCAGAAAGCGGGGCTATGGACGTCGGTGGTGACCAACCTCGCGCTCCTCGGCTTCTTCAAGTACTTCAACTTCGGGGTGGACAGCGCCAACGCCCTCCTCGCCGGGCTCGGGCTCGAGGAGCTGCGACTGGGCACCACGCTCCGGGTGGCGCTGCCGCTCGGCATCAGCTTCTTCACCTTCCAATACATGAGCTACGTCATCGACGTCTACCGCGGCCACGCCCGGGCGGTGCGCAACCTGGTGGACTTCTTCTGCTTCGAGTCCATGTACCCGCAGCTCGTCGCCGGGCCGATCATCCGCTTCTCCGAGGTCGCCGATCAGCTCCGGGAGCGCCTGCACAGCTTCGAGCGCTTCGCGCGCGGGGTCGCTTTCTTCGCGCTCGGCATGGCGAAGAAGGTGCTGCTCGCCAACCCTTGCGGCAAGATCGCCGACACGGTCTTCGACGCCGCCGGGGCGACGACGATCGACGCCTGGACCGGTCTCGTCGCCTACGCCTTTCAGATCTACTTCGACTTCTCCGGTTACTCCGACATGGCGATCGGCCTGGGGCTCATGCTCGGCTTCGCCTACCCGAAGAACTTCGACTCGCCCTACAAGGCCGACTCGATCACCGACTTCTGGCGGCGCTGGCACCAGTCGCTCTCGACCTGGCTGCGGGACTACCTCTACGTGCCGCTCGGCGGCAACCGCAAGGGGCCGCGGCGCACCTACGTCAACCTCCTCCTGGTGATGCTCCTGGGTGGGCTGTGGCACGGAGCGTCATGGAACTTCTTGATCTGGGGCGGCTATCACGGGCTGCTGCTCGCCGCCGAGCGGGCCATGGGGAAGCGACCCTTCTACCACCGGTTGCCGCGGCCGCTGCGGGTGGCGGCGACCTTCGCCCTGGTGCTCTTCTCGTGGGTCTTCTTCCGCGCCGAGGGGCTCGAGCGGGCGCTCGCCTACCTGGGGAACCTGTTCGGGGCGGCACCGGCGAGCCTGGGACCGCTGCTCGTCGACGCCGTGATCTATCGGCCCTATCCGCTGGTCATGTTGGCGCTCGCCGCCGGCATCGCCTTCGCGGCGCCGCAGAGCTGGGACTGGACGCGACGGCTCCCGGCGTGGAAGCTCGTCGCCTGCCTCGCCGCCCTGGGACTCGCCCTCGCGGCGCTCACCACCCAGGAGTACAACCCTTTCATCTATTTCATCTTCTAAAGCCATGAGCGAGCCTTCGATCCCGAGTCGCGAGCGCCAGGCGCTGGAGGAGGTGGGCCGTACCAATGTGCGGCCGGCCGCCGCGCGCGCGGCGACGTTCTTCTTTCTCCTCGGGATCACCGCGGTGCCAGTGGCGCAGCTCGTGACCAACTCTCGGAACCCGGAGCGGCGCCCGCTCGACCCGCTACCCGTGCTCGCCGTCGGCCTGCGCGAGGCTGCTGCGATCGCGCCGACAGATGGTTTCCTCGCCGCCAATCGCCGGCTGCTGGTGGCCATCGACCGCTTCGAGAGCCAGCTCGAGGAGGAGTCGCTGCTGCGCGGCGCGATCCTTCCCTGGGGACAATGGCTCCTCACTCGCGTCGGCGGTGTCGGCAACGAGCAGGCCTACCTCGGGCGCGACGGCTGGCTGTTCTATCGCCCCGACGTCGACCACGTGACGGGCCCCGGCTTCCTCGAGCCCCGCGTGCTCGCGGACCGGGCGTTGGGCGGCGTGGCCTGGGAAGAGCGGCCACAGCCCGATCCGCTTCCCGCGCTCGTCGGTTTCGCCCGCGAGCTCGAGGCGCGGGGCATCGAGCTGCTCGTCGTGCCGGCGCCGGGCAAGGCGTCGATCCATCCCGAGAAGCTGTCGCGGCGGGTGGGCGTAGGGGCGGCACCGGCGCGGAACATTTCCCGGAACGAACTCGGCGCCCGGCTCGAGACGGCGGGGATCGGAGTTTTCGATGTCGGACCGCTGCTGGTTCAGGTAAGCAAAGAGGCTGGGCACGCGTTCCTCGCCGCCGACACGCACTGGACGCCGGCGGCCATGGAGCGAGTTGCTGAGGCGCTGGCCGAGCGTCTGGAGACCCTCTTCGCGAGTGGCGAGCATCCGGTGCCGCGCTGGGTCCGCCGCGAAGCGGCGGTCGAGGGCCGCGGCGACATCGCCGCCATGCTGCGGCTGCCGCGCGGGCGCGAGCTTTATCCGACGCAGCAAGTCCTCGTTCACCCGGTGCTCGACGCCGCCGGCCGCCTCTGGCGCCCGGAGCGCGGCGCTCCCGTGCTCCTCCTGGGCGACAGCTTCACCAACGTGTTCTCCGACCCGGCGCTCGGCTGGGGGAGCGGGGCCGGTCTCGCCGAGCAGCTCGCCTGGTTCCTCGGCCGCCCCGTCGATCGCATCGCCCAGAACGCCGGCGGCGCCTACACCGCCCGCCAGGAGCTCGCCCGCGAGCTCGCCGCCGACCCGGCCCGGCTCGACGGCGTCGAGGTCATCGTCTACCAATTCGCCGAGCGCGAGCTCTCGTTCGGCGACTGGAAGCTCATCGAGCTTCCGGGCAGCGCGTCCCGGCGCGATGTGGCTGACTGAGCGTTGAACCGAAAAACAAAACAGATCGGGTAAGAAAGGAACAACAAGAAACAGATCAGCCTCTTTTTCCCTTACCCGATCTTCTTTTGTCTTCTTCTGTGGTTCCTCACCTGTACCCAGCCCCCAGGCGCCCGGCCTTCTTGCGGGCCAGGATCACGAGGTAGAGGACGGCGAGCGGCAGCCAGACGGCGAGGGAGGCGAGGAGGGTCGGTTTGGCGCCGGCCCAGCCGGTGGCTTCGAAGTCCTCCCAGATCAGCAGCAAGAGGGCGGTGACGAGGCCGGTGTGGAGGGAGCTGTACTCGCCGCGGATGACTCCGCGCCAGTCGAAGGGGCGCGCTGCGAGGGTGCGGCCGAGGTCGGCCAGGCGCGGCCGCCAGCGCGGCACGCGGCGGCGGTAGTCCTCGTAGGCGGCGCCGAAGCGGTGAAGGAGGTAGTCCTCCTCGGCGGCGACGATGCTCGCGTAGAGGAAGAGGAAGAGGGGCACGGCGACGAGGTAGAACGGCCAGGCGTTGCGCACCAGGGCGAGGCCGGCGACGGCGAGGAGGTTCCCGAAGTAGAGCGGGTTGCGGCAGTGGGCGAAGAGGCCCTCCTGGGCGAGCGAGTCGGCGAAGACCTGGCGCCGGCGGCCCCCACGCCGCAGGTAGGTCGTCCCCATCACCAGGACGCGCAGGAGCTGGCCGGTGAGCAGGACGCCGAGCCCCAGGAGATCGAGGGCGCGATCGACCGGCCCTGGCGATACCAGCGGCTGGCCGGCGAAGGCGAGCGAGAAGAAGAGGAGTGGGAAGAGGAGGTCGCGGAGGCGGAAGACGGCGCGCCCCATGCGGACGAGCGTGCGTCCGTCCTCGCCCACCCCGACCGTGGGTCGCGTCGCCTCGACGCTCACACCGAGACGGCTGTGGCCGCCCAGCGCAGGTCGGGTGCCAGGCGACCGGAGTCGAGCAAGCCCTGGAGGTGCTTCAGACGCGTGTAGCGCGGCCCGTGGAAGACCTCCGCCGTCATGTCGAGCCGCCGATAGGCGTCGTAGATCTCGCGCGCGCCTCGCCGCGCGTCCCACACCGGCTGGAAGTCGGGGAGCAGGCGCTCGATCTTGCCGCAGTCGACGCGGTAGCAGCGCTTGTCCGGGCCGGCGCCGGGGACGATCTCGATCGTCGAGCCGGGCACGGTCTCGGCGACGATCTCGGCCAGCTCGCGGATGCGGTAGTTGGCGGAGGTGATACCGACGTTGAACGCCTGGTCGTGCACGACCTCGCGCGGCGCCTCGAGCGCCGCGACGAAGGCGCGCGAGATGTCCTCGATGTGGACGATCGGGCGCCACGGCGTGCCGTCGGAGAGGAGGGTGACCTTGCCGGTGGTGAGGGCCCACCCGACGAGGTTGTTGAGCACCAAGTCGAGGCGCAGGCGCGGCGAAACGCCGTACGCCGTGGCGTTTCTCAGGTAGACCGGGCTGAAATCGTCGTCGGCGAGTGCCGCCAGGTCGCGCTCGAGCCAGACCTTCGACTCGGCGTAGGGGGTGACCGGGTTCATCACTGCGGTCTCGTCCAGGAAGTCGTCGCCGGCCTGGCCGTAGGTCGAGCAGGAGGAGGAGAAGAGGAAGCGGCGCACGCCGGCCTCCTTGGCCAGCTCGGCCAGGCGCAGGGAGCCGCGATGGTTGATGGCGTAGGTCAGGTCGGCGTCGAGGTTGCCGAGCGGATCGTTGGAGAGGCCGGCCAGGTGGAGGACGGCGTCGAAACCCGCCAGATCCGCGCGGGTGACGTCGCGCAGGTCCTTGTCGATGGCCGGCACGGCCGCCAGGTCGGCGCCGAAGCGGCACTCGTCGAAGAGGTTGCTGTCGAGGCCGACCACGTCGAAGCCCTCGGCCACGAGCATCGGCGCCATGACGGCGCCGATGTAGCCGTTGTGGCCGGTGACGAGGACGCGCATGGGGGCTCCGGGTGGGGCGCTACGCAGCTGGTGGGTGGGTGCGGCCGGCGAGCGACGCGCAAGTGAAAGCGTAGCACGGGGATGGCGCG
>CAYXXN010000036.1:0-3250 GCA_964469055.1 uncultured Thermoanaerobaculia bacterium | reverse complement strand
AGCGCCGGGTGCGGTCACTCCGGGGCGAGGAGGAAGAGCCCGAGATCGAGCACCCGGCCGACCCGCTCGGCGCTCCTGTCCGCGGCGGCGAGCGCATTCGCGAACCGGGGCTCCGAGCCCGTCGGCACGAAGAAGACGGTGTCACCGCGAGCCCGCTCGAGCAGCTCGCCGAGGTTTGCGTGCAGCGGGGCGTAGCGCGGCCCTTCCTTGGCGCGGCGGTCGATGGCGAGATCGACCGAATCGACTTCGCAGTCGAGGTAGACCGCCAGGCTCCAGCGAGGCAGGGAGTCGACGAAGACGGCGACTTCGGGCCGTTGCGGGAGCTGCCGCGCGACCTCGGCGGCGAAGGCGCGGCCGTCGCGCTTCTCGTTGGGCCACCAGCCGCCGCCCCAGCGCAGGATCACGAGGGCGAGGACCCACAGGCCGACGAGGGCGACGGTGGGCCGCGTCCAGCGCCAGCGCGGCGCCAGGAAGCGGGCCAGGAGGAGCGAGGCCGGCACGGCGAGCGGCACGAGGTAGAGCTCGAGCCGCGCCGGGGCGAGGGCGAACGCGGCGAGAGGGAGGAACAGCCACAGGGTGAGCAGGAGAGCGGGCCGCCCGGGGACGGACTCACTGCTCCCGAACCGCCCTCGCCGCGCCCAGCTGGCGAGTGCGACGAGGCTCCAGGGCAGCGGCCCGGCCAGGAGGATCGGGCCGTAAACCTCGAGCGCCCCGCGCAGGTGGGTCTTGCTCTGGAAGGCGCCGGCCGCGCGGCCCACCACCTCCCCACCGAGCCAGTAGTCGAGCAGGCCGGGATGGGTCGCCGCGGCGAGGGCGTACCAGCCGAGCCCGAGCAGGGCGAAGAGGGCGAGCCCAAGGGGCGATGCGAGGCGGCGCAGCGCGCGGAAGCCGCTGGCCGCAACGAGGTAAACGGCGAGCGCCGGCAACGGCAGCAGCCCGGGCGGGCCCTTGGTCAGCATCGTCAGCGCGAAGCCGGCCCACATGAGGGGGATCCCCCAGCGGTTGTGGGGAACGTCCCAGAACGCGGCGACGAAGCCGAAGACGGCGAGGGTCTCCCACAGGGTGAGCAACGTGTCGGTGGTGAGCGCATTGGCGGCGACGAAGGGCAGGAGCGAGGTGGCGTGGATCAGGGCCGCGAGCTCGGGGCGCTGCGGAACCAGGCGACGGCCGATGCCGAGGACGAGCAGGACCGTGCCGGCGAAGGCCAAGGCGTTCGGCAGGCGCAGCGCCCACTCGTTGGCGCCGAAGGCGGCCACCGAGCCGGCGAGCAGCCAGTAGGTGAGCGGCGGTTTCGTGAAGTGGGGGACCCGGTCGTTGAGCCGGGGTGTCAGCCAGTCGCCGCCCTCGACCATCTCGACGGCGACGGCGCTGTAGCGCCCCTCGTCGGGCTCCCACAGCCCACGGCTGCCCTGGAAAGCGAGGGCGAAGGCGAGGAGGGCGGCGAGCGCCAGGAGGCGTTGGTGCCTCGCGTCTACCTCGCTCACGGCTCGAGGGAGCGCGGCGCCTCGGCGACCGGCTCGGGCGCGTCGAGCTTGCGCTTGCTGTGCTCGACGACTTCGAGCGCCTCCAGACGGCTCGCCATGGGCAGCAGCCGGGAGCGGAACGAGCCGACGGCCGCGTTGTAGGCCTCGACGGCGGCGCCGAGCCCGTGGCCGACGTTGCCCAGGTGCTCGCCGAGGAGGGCGGCCCGCTCGTAGAGCTCCTGCGCGGTCGTCGCGATGTCCTGGGCGTGCTCAGCCAGGGAGTGCTGCTGCCAGTAGATGGCGACCGTGCGCAGCAGCGCGATGAGCGTGGTCGGCGTCGCGATCAGGACCTTCTCGCGCAGGGCCTCGACCTGCAGGTCAGGAGCCCGCTCGAAGGCGGCGGCCAGGTAGGGATCGCCGGGCAGGAAGAGGACGACGAGATCGACCGCGCCGCCGAGGGCGGCGGCGTAATCGCGCGCCGCCAGCTCGCGCACGTGCTTGCGCAGGTTGGCGACGTGCTCGTCCATCGCCCGCTCGCGGGCTTGGGGGTCGACCGCCTGCGAGGCTTCCAGGTAAGCGCGCAGCGGCGCCTTGGCGTCGACGGCCAGGTGGCGGTCGCCCGGCAAGTGCACGGTCATGTCCGGGCGGCCGCCGCCGTCGACGGCGCTCTGCTCGTCGAAGTCGCAGCGCGCCGTCATTCCGGCGAGCTCGGCGATGTTGCGCAGCGCGAGCTCGCCCCACCGGCCCTTGCCCGGACTGCCCTTCAAGGCGGTGGCGAGCGAGGTGGTGCGCTCCTGCAGCTCGGCGCTGGTTGCGGCGAGGTGGCGCACCTGCTCGTCGAGCCGCGCGTAGGCGTCTTGGCGGGCCCGCTCGAGCTCGCCCGTGCGATGGTCGAGCCGGCCGAGGGTGTCGGTCAGCGGGGCGAGGAGCGCCTCGACGGCCTTCTTGCGCGCCTCGAGGTCGGCGGCCGCCTCGGCGCGGGCCGTGCCGAGGCGCTGCTCGGCCAGACTCAAGAACTGCCGCTGGCTGCCTTGCAGGACCTCGTCGGCGAGGCTCCGGAAGGCGCCCTCGAGCTCCCTTTTCGACTGCTCGACGAAGCGCCCTTGGTCGTCGAGCGTGCGCTGGGCCACGGCGAGGTCGCGATCGGTGGCGCGCAGGCGCTCCGCGAGGGCCGTCACCTCCGCCTCGAGCTCGCGCCGGCGCTCGGCCTCGGCCCCCGCCCGCGCCGCGGCCGCGGCGGCGCGGCCGGCCGCCGCCAGGCGCGCCAGCAGCCAGCCCAGCACGGCGCCGATGGCGAGGCCGGCGAGGAGCCAGGAGAGGGATGAGGCGGGCATCGCGGAAGGAGCGTCCGGCGGGATTCTAGGCGGCAGGCGAGCCCTTGACTACGTGTGTCACCGGCGCGGCGGTCGGGTGGCCAGTGTCGGACTCACGCCCCGAAGGCGATCGGCGTGCCGGCGCCGCCGGCGAGCGCCCGCCGGTAGACCGCCGCCGCGGCGGCCACGTCCTCGAGCGCCGTGCCGGTGGAATCGAAGATCACGACCTCGTCGGCGGAGAGACGCCCGGCCTTCTGACCCGCCACGACCTCGTGCAGCTCGGCCCGCACTTGGTCGCGCCGCAGGACCCCGGCGGCGAGCGCGTGATGCAGCTCGCCCGAAGCGGCGCAGGATTCGAGAGCGTCCACGACGATGGCGGCGTCGGCCAGCAGGCTTGGCTCGAGCTCCTGTTTGTCTGGGTGATCCGCGCCGACGGCGGCGACGAGGGCGCCGCGTGCCACGTGCTGGCGCGTC
>CAYXXN010000035.1:0-19802 GCA_964469055.1 uncultured Thermoanaerobaculia bacterium | reverse complement strand
ACGGGCGGCGGGCAGGGCGGCGGGGCTCACCGTGCTCCTGCTCGATGTCGGCAAGGGGCTGGCACCGGTCCTCGTGGCGCGGCAGCTCGGCGAGTCGCCGGAGATCCAGGGGCTGACCGCCGCCGCGGCCGTCTTCGGCCACGTTTTCCCGGTCTATCTCGGCTTCCGCGGCGGCAAGGGGGTAGCGACAGCGGCCGGGGCTTTCCTCGCCCTGTCGCCGCCGACGCTCGCCGCCGCGGCCGCTGTCTTCGCGGCAATGCTGGCCTGGAAACGATGGGTCTCGTTGGCCTCGATCGCCGCCGCGGCCGCCTATGCCCCCTTGCTGTACGCTCTCGGCGCGGCAGGCTGGACCCAGGCGCCCGATCCGCCGCTCCTCGCCACCTGCGTCGCCATCTCGGCTCTCGTGATCGCCCGACACCTGGCCAACCTGCGCCGGCTCTGGCGGGGAGAGGAGCCCAAGCTGGGGGCCGGGCGCCGGGGGAGCATATGAGCCCGGCCTCCTGGGGAATCCTCGGCGGCGGGGCGTGGGGGACGGCGCTGGCCGTCCACCTCGCCCGGGCCGGGGCTCCCGTCCGGCTCTGGATGCGCGATCCGGAGGCGGCTCGGCGCCTCCACCAGGAGCGAGTCAACGCTGCTTACCTGCCGTCGACGCCCTTGCCGCCGACCGTCGAGGTCACGGCCGAGCTCGCGGATCTCTCTTCCTGCGAGCTCGTTCTCGTCGTCGTGCCGTCCCACGGCTTCCGCGAGATCGTTCGCCGATTCCTGCCCCTTCGTCCGCCCCATCGTTCCGTTGTCTTGATCTCCGGCACCAAGGGCATCGAGAGCGACACCCTGGCGCGCATGACCGAGGTGCTGGAGGAGGAGAGCCGGGCTGTGGGACTGGAGGCGCACTGCGCCGTGCTTTCGGGACCGACCTTCGCCGGGGAGCTGGCGGCGGGAGTGCCCAGCGCGGCGGTTGTCGCGGCGCTGGATGGCGCCCTCGCCACGGAGCTCTGCGGCCAGCTGGCCTCCGAGTCCTTCCGCCTCTACTCGTCCACCGACGTGGTCGGAGTCGAGCTGGGCGGCGCCACCAAGAACGTGATCGCGGTCGGCGCCGGGTTGCTGTCGGGTCTCGGTCTCGGCCACAACACGCTGGCCGCCCTGATCACCCGCGGCCTGCACGAGCTCGCCCGGCTCGGCGTGGCTTGCGGCGGCGAGCGGCGCACCTTCGCGGGTCTCGCCGGTCTCGGCGACCTGGTCCTCACGTGTACGGGTGCGCAGTCCCGCAATCGCCAAGCCGGCCTGGCGATCGCCCGTGGCGCCACCCTGTCCGAGTTGACCGACGCGCGCGGCTCGGTCGCCGAGGGAGTCCGCAACGCGCGGTCGATCGCCCGTCTGGCGGCTGCCAAAGACGTGGAAATGCCGATCACCCAGCAGATGAACGCCGTGCTGTACGAAGGAAGGCCGCCGGCAGATGCCGTGCGCGAGCTGATGACCCGCCATCTCAAGGTCGAGGCCGACCTGTGAGCGGCGGCGGGGGAGACGACGGCCACGAGCTGGTGCTGGTCCTCGACTTCGGCAGTCAGTTCACGCAGCTGATCGCTCGCCGCGTGCGGGAGAACCGCGTCTACTGCGAGATCCACCCGCCGGGTCTGCCGCTGGCGGAGATCCGCCGCCGGCGTCCGATCGGCGTCATCCTCTCGGGCGGACCCCAGAGCGTCTACGAGCCCGGGGCGGCGAGCGTGGATCCGGCGATCTTCGGCCTCGGCGTGCCCGTGCTCGGCATCTGCTACGGCATGCAACTGACGGCGCATCTGCTGGGCGGAACGGTCGAGGGCTCGGCTCAGCGCGAGTACGGCCGCGCCGAGGTCGAGATCGGCGCCCGCTCCGATCTCTTTGCCGGCTGCGGCAGCCGTGAGACGGTATGGATGAGTCACGGTGACCGCGTGCGCAGCGCGCCGCCGGGCTTCGCCGCGATCGCCACCACGCCCAACGCGGGCGTCGTCGGATTCCACGATCCCGAGCGACGGATCTACGGCATCCAGTTCCACCCCGAGGTGTCGCACACCGTCTCGGGAGGGCAGATCCTGCGCAACTTCTTGTACGGCATCTGCGGCGCGCGCGGGGACTGGGGCATGGCGTCGTACCTGGAGGAGGCCGTGGACGCGATCCGACGCCAGGCCGGGGAAGGACGGGTCGTCTGCGCCGTTTCGGGCGGCGTCGATTCATCGGTGATGGCGACGCTGGTGGCAAGGGCCGTCGGCGAGCAGCTCCACGCCGTCTTCGTCGACAACGGGCTGATGCGCAAGGGCGAGCCCGACCGGGTCGTGCACGCCCTGCGCGACGGGCTGGGCCTGCCGGTCGTCGCGGTCGACGCGGCGGACCGCTTCCTCGGCGCCCTCGCCGGGATCGAGGACCCCGAAGCCAAGCGACGGGTCATCGGACGAGTCTTCATCGAGGTCTTCGAGGACGAAGCGGCCAAGTTCAGCGACGTCCGCTTTCTCGCCCAGGGCACGCTCTATCCGGACGTCATCGAATCCGTGTCGGTCCATGGGCCCTCGGCGGTGATCAAGACCCATCACAACGTCGGGGGCCTGCCGGAGAAGCTGGGGTTCGAGCTCGTCGAGCCGCTGCGCTGGCTGTTCAAGGACGAGGTGCGGCAGCTCGGACGCGAGCTCAACATTCCCGAAGAGCTCATCGCTCGACACCCCTTCCCGGGCCCCGGGCTCGGCGTGCGCGTGCTGGGAGAGGTGACCCGCGAGCGGCTCGACGTATTGCGCGAGGCCGATGCGATCTTCTTGGCCGAGCTGCGCGAGCAGGGCCTCTACGAGAAGGTGAGCCAGGCCTTTGCCGTGCTCTTGCCGGTGCGCAGCGTCGGGGTCATGGGGGATTTCCGCACCTACGAGAACGTCGTGGCGCTGCGGGCCGTCGAGACGGTCGACTTCATGACGGCCGACTGGAGCCCGCTAGCCCACGAGTTCCTCGGCCGGACGGCCAACCGCATCGTCAACGAAGTGCGGGGCGTCAACCGAGTCGTCTACGACGTGACCAGCAAGCCCCCGGCGACCATCGAGTGGGAGTGAGCGCGGTTCTTAGCGCGGCGAAGACGGGTCGTCGGGCTTGAAGACGATGCTGTTGTGCTGCAGCCAGACGGCGTCGGCGAGGCGGCCGAGAGCCTCGCGCAGCTCGGCCGTGGCGGTGGGTTCGGGGCGCCAGCGGCGCGCCTCGAACCAGCCGAGCCAATGGTCGAGCGGCCGACAGTTGATGTGCCCCCGACCGACCTGGCCGGGCGGAGCGGCCGAGAAGTAGATCCAGCGGCGGGCCAGGCGAACGAGCGCCGAGACCAGCTCCTGGCTGCGCTCGGGCTCCAGGTGCTCTGCCATCTCCACGCAGCACACCAGGTCCCAGTGCGAATTCGTCACTGCGAAGTCCTCGATCGCTACGTGAGCTCGGAGATGCGAGGGCACGACCCGGAGGACGTCCGGTGAGCGGTCGACTCCCTTCACGTGCTTGCCCGCCTCGGCGAACGCCTCGAGCAGGAACCCGTTGCCGCACCCGACGTCGATTACCGAGTCGAATTCGAGGCGGCCCAGCAAGAAGTTCGCCAGATGGTCGTAGTCCGGACGGTATCGTTCCCGAGCCCGGAACTGCTTCAGACCGTAAGCCTTCGGCCGCGAGCGCAGAAGACTCATCTCAGGCCGTCGCCTCGGGGCGCTGTTCGAGTAGTTCCGGAACGGGAGCCAGACGGTCGGGGCTCTTCTTGAGCAGGGAGGCGAGCCGGGCGGCCAACTGGCGGTGGAGCTGGAGGGCGCTCCCGCCACCGTTGCGAACCAGCGCCACCCAGCCGCCGGCGATCATGCCGTGCCCGCCACCGCGACCGCGGCGCCCGAGAAGCCGGCGCATGAGGCGGCCGGCGTCAGCGCGCGGGTTCGTCGTCCGCATCGAGAGATAGAGACGGTCCTCGAAGCACCCGCTGGTCAGCGACCAGGTCTTGCCCTCCAGCCGCAGCAGCAGGTCGGCGATCTCGGGCACGATGTCGGGTTGCTCGACCTCCCCCAGGTGGGAGACCACCAACGAATCCACCGTCGACAGATTCGCGACGGCCCGGCGCAGCGTCCTGAAGTAGGAGATCGGGAGCGACGGCTGCTGGATCCGCGCCAGGGCGCGGAGGTCCGCCTGCGCGTGCAGCAGATCGTAGATCGACTTGTCGTGCTCCGAGTACTCGCGGCCGAAGTCCTGAGTCTCGGAGCGAATCGCGTAGACGAGAGCGGTCGCCAGATTTCGGTCGATCACGATGCCGCTGGCCAGCAGGTACTCGCAGACGATCGTCGCCGTGGCGCCGTAGTGGGTGCGCACGTCGGTGAACAGGGCAGAGCGCGTCGCCCGACGGATGGGGTGATGATCAAAGACGACGTCGGGGATGAGGCTCTCGGGGAAGGCGTTGTTGCCGGTGCCCGGCTGGCAGTCGACGAGGGCGTAGTGCTTGTAGCGACCCCAGTTTAGATGCTTGACTTGGCTCGGCTGGAAGCGCAGCGTCTTCACCATCTGGCGGTTCTCGGCGCGCCCGATGATGCCGCCGTAAGCGGTCGTCACCCGTCGCCCGAAACCCTCGCGCAGCAGGGTGGAGAGGGCCGCCGCCGAGGCGAGGGAGTCGGGGTCGGGGTTGTCGTGGGTGAGGATCAACCAGCGTCCCGGCCTGGTAGGGCGGTCGATGAGCTCTCGCAGCGCCGCGAGGCGCTGGAGGGTCTCCTCCGTGACCATGGGCGACGAATTGTACCTGGGGTCAGCCGGAGGCCGCCGCCGCGTCGGGCAAGACCTTGCCGGGGTTGAGGATGCCCAGGGGATCGAAGGCCTGCTTCAAGCGTCGCTGGAGGTCGACCGCTGCCGAGCCCAGGGCACGGGTGAGGTGCCGGCGCTGGGTCCAACCGACGCCGTGCTCGCCGGTGAGCGCTCCGCCCAGCGCCAGCACGGCCTCCACCAGCTGGTCCTCGGCGCCGTCCCTGGCGTGTTGCCACGCCGCTTCCTCGAGCTCCCCCCGCAGGAGATTGACGTGAAGATTTCCATCCCCGGCATGGCCGTAGGAGACGGCCTCGAGGCCGTGCTGACGAGCGATGGAGCGAGCCGAGCGTGCCAGCTGCGCGAGGTGCGCGCGCGGCACCACGGCGTCGACCTCTTTGTAGGGTGAGCGCTGCTTGACCGCCTCGCCGACCAGGCGTCGGACCTGCCAGAGGCGGCGCTGGTCCCGGTCGTCGAGGGCGACCATCGGCTCGCCGAGAGCCTCCCCGCCGACGCACGCCGCCAGGGCCGCGACCGCCTGGAGCAGGGGCTCGGTCTCGGGGCCGTCGAAGGCGACGAGCAACAGCGCACCGGCGTCGGCAAGCTGCGCGGGAAGCGGCTCCAGGGCGCCGACGAGCTCGAGTCCGCGCCGCTCGACGATCTCGCAGGCGGCCGGGTCGAGGCCGGCCGCGAACAGAGCCACGACGCCACGGGCGGCCGCCTCGAGGTCGGCGAAGACGAGACCGGCGGTGAGCGACGCCGCGGGCCGCACGGCGAGCCGCAGCAGCGCGCCGGTGAGGACCGCGAGCGTGCCCTCCGACCCCACCAGGAGCTGGGTCAAGTTGTAGCCGGTCACGTCCTTGCGATTCTTTCCACCGGTGGCCAAGATCGTGCCGTCCGCGAGCACCGCCTCCAGCCCCAGGACCCAGCTGCGGGTGCTCCCATACTTGCAGGAGCGCGGGCCTGCCGAGTCCTCGGCTAGATTCCCGCCGATCGAACAGCTGTCGGCGCTCGCGGGATCGGGCGGGTAGAAGAGGCCCAGGGCCTCGACCCGACGTCGCAACTCGCCCGTCACGACCCCGGCCTGCACGGAAGCCGTGAGGTTGGCGGCATCGATCTCGAGGATGGCGTCGAGTCGCTCGAGTGCCAGGACCAACCCGCCGTGCACGGGAAGCGCGCCGCCCGAAAGGCCCGTGCCCGCCCCGCGCGGCGTGACGGGGAGACGGTAGCGCGAGGCGAGGCGCATCACGCCGGCCACCTCGGCGGTGGAGGCGGGCCGCACGACGGCCTCGGGCAAGAAGACGAAGTCCTCGGTCGCGTCGCTCGCGTAGGGCAGGAGCAGCGGCGGATCGCGAAGCACGTGGCCTTCGCCGACCACGGCGACGATCTCGCACACGATGGCGGGAGTGAGGCGACCGAAATCGGTCATCCTTCGGCATCCACGCTCTGTCTCGTATCGTATAGTGCTCGCGAGCGGCCAACGCGGTCACCGTGCACACCCTCGACGACGACTGGGGCCTGAACGACAGGTGATCCCGGAGCTCTTCCGCCTCGGGCCTCTCGCCATCAGCCCGTTCGGGGTGACGATGGTCCTGGGCTTCCTGGCTGCCCGCTGGCAGCTGCAGTGGGGTCTGCGCCGGCTTGGAAGCGGAGGCGCCGAGGAGGCGAATGCGCTCACCTTGAACGCCGGCCTGTGGGGGTTGATCGGCGCCAAGCTCTACTACGCGGTGTTGCACCGCGACTTCCGCCTCTCGCTCGACTGGCTGCGCTCCGGGTTGGTGTGGTACGGGGGTCTGCTGCTCGGCGGAGTGGCCGTGCTGTGGACCGTGCGGCGCCTGCGTCTCGATCCCTGGAAGGCCGTGGACGCCGCGGCGCCGGCGGTGGCGCTCGGCTACGCCTGCGGCCGGGTGGGGTGCTTCCTGGTGGGAGACGACTACGGCATGCCCACGACCCTGCCTTGGGGCATCGCCTTTCCCCACGGCTTGCCCGCGCCGACCACGGCCGCCTTCATGCGCCAGGCCTACGGCGCGAACCTCCCTCCGGACGTGCCGGCCGAGGCGCTGGTCCGGGTTCATCCCACGCAGCTCTACGAGACGCTGGCTGGGCTGGCCATCTGGGCTCTTGGCTGTTGGTGGATTCGGCGCCAGCCGCGCCGCGGAGCAGTGGCGCTGCCGGTGCTCTCGCTGCTGGCGGCCGAACGGTTCGCCGTCGAGTTCCTGCGCGCGAAAGACGATCGCTTCTTCGGCGGGCTCACCGTGGCCCAGCTCGTGAGCCTCGGTCTCATCGTGCTCTTCGCCGTGCTCTGGCGCCGGCCGCGAGACGGCGGGGCGCGGGCCTGACCCGTGGGCGCGGCACCGCTGCGGCTGCTGACCATCGCCGGGTCGGACTCGGGAGGCGGCGCCGGCCTCCAGGCCGACTTGAAGACGTTCGCGGCGCACGGCACCTTCGGCATGTCCGTGGTGACTGCCATCACGGCCCAGAACACGTGTGGCGTGCGGGCGCGGCTCGATCTGGCGCCGGAGCTGGTCATGGCGCAGCTCGAGGCCGTGCTCGAGGACCTGCCGCCGGCCGCCATCAAGATCGGCATGCTGGGCAGTGCCGCGGTCGTCGTGGCCGTCGCGCAGCGACTCCGACCCCTGGCGAGGACGGTGCCGATCGTCGTCGATCCCGTCTTGATCGCCGGCAGCGGAGACCCGCTTCTCGACGCCGACGCAGTTGCCGTCCTGGTGGGCGAGCTGCTGCCCCTGGCGACGGTCATCACGCCCAACCTGCCGGAGGCCGAGCGGCTCGCGGGCCGGGCCGCTCCCACAGCCGAGCTGGCGCTCGACTTGGCGCGCATCGCGCCGAGCCTGGTCAAGGGGGGCCATGCGGCCGGCGAGGAGATCGAGGACGTGCTGGCCGTAGGGTCGCACAGCGAGCGCTTCCGCCATCAGCGGCTGCGGCCGGACAAGGTGCACGGCACCGGGTGCACCCTGGCGTCGGCGCTCGCCGTCGAGCTCGCCCGCGGCCGGGACGTGCGGGAAGCGGCGCTCCGCGCCATCGCCTACGTGCGCCGGGCCATCGCCGGTAGTCGGCGCTTGGGGCGGGGTCAGTGGGTCCTGCTCCATCCGCCGGAGGAGCCGGAGTCCACGTGAGACGTCGCACGGCACTGACCTTGCATCTCCCGTTGGCGATGCCCTTGCGTTTCTTCACCGGCTTGCTCACAGGGCTCGTTTCTCTGCTCCTTGCTGCCGGTGCTGCGGCCCAGGAACCCTCATCTGCCGTTCCGCCCGGCACTTTCGGTGAGGTCGTGGACGTGCGGGTCGTGAACGTCGAGGCGGTGGTGACCGACAAGGACGGCGTCCCGGTGCGGGGTCTCGGCGCCGATGCCTTCCGCTTGCAGGTCGATGGCGAGGAGATCCCCATCGAGTACTTCACCGAGGTGCAGGGCGGGGTGGCGGTCGAAGGGCGCGGCGGGCCGACCGCCCTCGCGGACGTTCCTGCGCTGGTTCCGGGTGAGCCGGTCGGCACGAGTTACCTTCTGTTCATCGACGAGCTGTTCGCCGTCGACACCGACCGTGAGGACGTGCTGCGGGGCCTCACGGCGGACCTGCCGCTGCTGGGAGCGGCCGACCGCATGGCCGTCGTCGCCTTCGACGGACGCCGGCTCGACATGCTGTCCACCTGGAGCTCGTCGGTGGAGGCGCTCACTCGAGCCCTGAAGGACGCCGGCCGGCGCCCCGCCTACGGCATGCAACGCCTGGCGGAGCGCCGGCAGTTCGAACGCGCGCGAGCCGTTCCCTCGAGCTTCCAGGCGCGGCGCGCCTTCGACAGCGAGCTCGATCCGGAAGCCAAGGCCTACGCCCTGCGCCTGGCGGACCAGGTGGAACGGGCGGTGCGAGCGACCTCGGCCACGCTGCGCAGCTTCGCTCGGCCGCCCGGTCGCAAGGTCCTGCTGCTGCTTTCCGGGGGCTGGCCGTACGAGCCGACCAATTTCGTCGCCGGCCAGCGCATCGTGCTCTTCGACGACCTCGGCTTGGTCGAGGGCCAGGAGCTCTACGCTCGCCTGACGAACACCGCGAACCGCCTGGGCTACACGATCTATCCCGTGAACCTGCCGGGGGCTTTCGATCGCCTCGACGCCGACCTGGGCTTGGCGGCGGACAGCCGACGCCAGGATCTCTACACGACCTTGCGCTATCTCGCTGGCGAGACAGGGGGCAAGGCGCTCCTGGGCGCCGATCGCGAGTCGGTGCTGCGTGCGGCGGTGTCGGACACGCGCTCCTACTACTGGCTGGGCTTCACGCCGGATCGCGCCTGGGACGACCGTGCGCACGACATTCGAGTCGGGGTGGCGAACGAGGGGTTGGAGGTCCGCAGTCGCAGCGGCTTCCAGGACGTATCTCGGGCGACCGAGGTGTCGATGGCGGTCGAGAGCGCCCTCCTGTTCGAGGCCCTCCCAGCGAGCCCGGAGCTGACGGTCGAGCTCGGTACTCCGCGCCGCGCCGGCCTGCAGAAGGTCGAAGTGCCCGTGAGCCTGGTGCTGCCCCTCTCGGCGGTGACCTTCCTGCCCCGAGGGAGCGCCTGGGTCGCGCAGCTCGAGCTGCGCTTCGCCGTGGCCGACGAGGGATTCCACCAAGCGGAGATCCCCGTGCTGCCGGTGGCGTTGGAGAGCGCGACACCACCGGCCGCCGAGCAGCGGTGGCGATTCTCGACGACCCTCAAGCTGCGCCGGCGGCCCCAGGAGCTGATGGTCGCCGTCTACGATCCGCCCAGTGGTAGGATCCTGTCGCGCCGGGTACACCTGGACCCCTGAGCTCCTGCCGAGCCCTCGCAGGAGCCCTCCCGCCAGCCCCATGAAGCTCCACCGCAGCGTCTGCGTCGCCCTCCTCGCCCTCGTTGCCCAGGCGGCGGCCGCCCAGGTCCCGACGCCCGGCCCGCTGGAGGGCCTGTTCTTCGAGTCGATCGACGTCAACGTCGTGAACCTCGACGTCTACGTCACCGACAAGCGTGGCAACCCCGTGCTCGACCTCCGCCAGCAGGACTTCGAGGTGCTGGAGGACGGCAAGCCGATGCCGATCACGAACTTCTATGCCGTGCGGGCCGGCCGGCCTGTTGCCGGCACCGACCTCGCGCTGGCGCCCGACGCGGGCCCGACCGCCGCCCCCGGCGAGCCTCCCGCCGAGGAGGCCGTCGCGCCCGTGCCGGAGGAACAACGTCTTCACCTCGTCGTCTACATCGACAACTACAACATCCGGCCGTTCAATCGCAACCGCGTGTTTCGGCGGCTTCGCGAGTTCCTCAACAACCAGCTGGAGCCGGAAGACCGGGTGATGCTGGTGACCTACGACCGCTCGCTGCACAACCGGCATCCCTTCACCAGGGACGCCCAGCTCATCTCGCAGGCACTCTTCGAGCTCGAGACGATGACCGGCCACGCCACTCACCAGGACTCCGAGCGGCGCGACCTCTTGCGCGCCATCAACGAGGCGCAGGACTCGAACGCCGTGTTCTGGCAGGTCCGGACGTTCGCCGAATCGAGCTACAACGATCTGACCTTCACCGACGAGGCCCTGCGCGAGATCGTCGACTCCTTGGCCGGGCTGGCGGGGCGCAAGGCTCTTCTCTACGTCAGCGACGGCATCGCGATGAAGCCGGGCGAGGAGATGTTCTACGCCCTGATGCAGAAGTTCAACGACACCTCGGTGATCTCTACCTCTCACGAGTTCGACGCCTCGCGGCTCTTCGACCAGCTCGCCGACCAGGCCAACGCCCACCGGGTCAGCTTCTACACCCTCGACGCCGCGGGCCTGCGGCCGCCAAGCGCCTCTTCCGCCGAGATGGCCGAGTTGGCCCAGGCCGGGTTCGCGTCGTTCTACGACAGCACCCTGGTGAGCAACTTGCAGGCGCCGCTGCGGACGCTCGCCGAGAGGACGGGCGGTCAGGCGATCCTCAACCAGAACGACGTCGGCCCGGCGCTCGATCGCATCGCCAGGGACTTCGACACCTATTACTCCTTGGGTTTCACTCCGAGCCACAGCGGCTCGGGCCGCCTGTTCGACCTCGAGGTTCGGGTCGTGGGTCGCAAGGACCTCGTCGTCCGGCACCGCTCGAGCTACCGCGACAAGCCGGCCGGCACTCGCATGGCGGACGGCACGATGGCGACGCTGCTCTACGGCGAACAGCGCAACGGCATGGGAGTCGAGCTCTCCCTCGGAGGGGAGGCGGTCGACGCCGACGACGGCAGCTTCTACCTGGTGACGGTCGTCGTGCAGATTCCCATCGGGCGCTTGACGCTGATTCCGCGCGAGGAAGTCCACGTCGGCAAGGCCAAGGTCTTCTTCGCCGCCATGGACGAAGGCGGCGGCCTCTCCGAAGTCCAGGAAGTGCCCGTCGACCTGCGGATCCCAGCCGACCGCCTGGAGGAGGCTCGCAGCCAGCACTACGCCTACGAGGTGCAACTGCGCATGCGCCCGGGACCGCACCGGCTGGCCGTCGGGGTGCTGGACGAGGTCGGCTCGGAGGCATCGTTCGTGTCGCGCAGCTTCGTGGTCGGCAACGCATGAGCGGCGGCCGGCGGGGCTGGCTCGATCTGGCAAGGTCGTTGGGGCAGGCGCTCGCCGACCTGGCACGGGCCGAGCTGGCGGCGCTCGCGGACGACCTCGCAGCCACGTCGCGCAAGCTGCGCGGCGGCGCGATCTTGATGACCGCGGCGGTCGCTTGCGCCTTCGTGGCACTGGCGAGCGCGGCGGTG
Source organism: uncultured Thermoanaerobaculia bacterium (assembly GCA_964469055.1). GTDB lineage: Bacteria > Acidobacteriota > Thermoanaerobaculia > Multivoradales > JAHEKO01 > CAYXXN01. Next base: position 8,314 of record CAYXXN010000035.1, on the reverse strand, counting down.
GCCGGCTTCGAACTCCTCGCCCTCGCGATGCCGCGCTGGGGCGCCGCGCTGGTGGTGTGCGCCGCCACGAGCTTGGCGACCCTCGCGCTCGGCTGGTGGGGCCGGCGCCGCTGGCGCGAGGCGGAGGGGCCCGTCCGGCTCCTGCGGCGCCGGAGGGACGACCACCTCGGTTGGTGGCAGCGGACCTTCCACGGGGAGAGGGTCGGGGAGCCGGGAGGGGAGCTTCCGGATGCGGAAGACTGACGGAGCGGGCCTCGCCCTGGCGCGGCGGCGCCAGGACGCCGCGCTCGCCTGGCAGGACCTCAAGGGCGCCTTGCGGAGCGACCTCGGTTGGCGGCCCAGCAAGAGGTGGGCGATGCTGCTGGCCGCCGGAGCGCTGGGGATCGCCTTGGGTTGGGCTTGGCGCCGCCGCCGCTAGAGCGCCGCCTTCGGGCGCTTGAAGACCATCGCGATGTTGTCGGTCGCCCCGCTCTTGAAGTTGACGGAGGTGATCGAGACCAGCTCCCAACCTTCGTCGCCCAAGGCGTTGAGGTCCTTCGCCGCGTTCGGATCGAGCCGGTAGTTCTCGCTGCGGATGTTGATGATCTTGTACTCCCAGGCGGTCATCCCGACCTCCTTCCCCTCGCCCTCGCCCGCGCGCCGCGCAAGTACTTGAAGATTCTAGCGGAAAAGGACCTCGACGAGGGCGCCGCGCTCGACCCGCCAGAGCCCGGCGAGGCTGGCGCCGCGCAGGCAGAGCTCGAGGGTGCCGAGCGACCCGGGGAGCAGTCCCGCCTCGCCCTCCGGGAGCGCGCCGTAGTGGCTGCCCCAGCGCCGCGCCTCGCGGCCAGCGACGCGGGCGGCTTCGAGGTCCCCGGCGAGCCACGCCGTCGGCAGGTCCGTGATCAGGTTGCCGAAGCGGTCGACGTGAGCGACCCGGCCGAGCAACCGGCCGGGCGAGCGCTCGGGCCGCGGAAGCCGCAGTCGCACCGGTTTGTCGACGAGGGGACCGAGGGCGGCCAACGCCTCTCCGCGTGCCAACCAAGCGGCGGCCGGCGCCAAGCGATCGCGGCCATGGAACGTCTCGCTCGGGGCGCGGCGGAAGAGCTCGTGGCGCTCGATCGCTCGCACCTCCGCAGCGTCGTCGAGGACGCCGGACAGGAGACCGTTGTCGGGGGCCACGAAGAAAGCCCCGGCGGCCGCTGCGGCGAGCAGTCGACGCGCGCCGCCGACGCCGGGGTCGACGACCGCCAGGTGGACCGTCGCCGCTGGGAAGTGAGGCGCCGCCGCGGCGAGCAGGAAAGCGCCGCCCTCGATGTCGCCGGGTGCCACGCCGTGACCGAGGTCGGCCAGCGTGGCGGTGGGCGCCTCCCCCAGCAGCACTCCCTTGATCGCGGCCACGTAGTAGTCGCGATGGCCGAAGTCGGTGAGCAGCGTGACGATCGGCACGGGGCCCCGCGATGCTAGCGGATAGACTGCGGCGAACGGTGGATCGCGTCGTCCTCGTGTACACGAAGCCCCCCATCGCGGGGCGGGTGAAGACTCGCTTGGTCGGCGCGCTGGGGCCGCAGGGGGCCGCCGACCTTCATGCCGCTCTGCTCCTCGACCTGCTCGACGGCCTCGAGGGGGGTGCCTTCCGAGTCGAGCTGCGCTGGCTCCTGGCGGAGGGTGAGCAGCCGCCCGAGCTCGGCCCGCCCTGGGCGGCGCAAGAGGGCGGCGATCTGGGGGAGCGCCTGTGGTCCGGCCTTTCCGGCGCGGCCGCCGGCGGCTCCCTGGTAGCCGCCGTGGGGAGCGACCATCCGGACCTGCCGCGCGAGCGCGCGGAGGCGGCCTTCGCCGAGCTCGAGAGGGGCGCCGACGTCGTCCTCGGCCCGGCCAGCGACGGCGGTTATTACCTGATCGCTCTGCGGCCGGCGAGTGTGCAGCCCGAGGTCTTCGTCGGCATTCCGTGGAGCACGCCGCAGGTCTACGCGGCAACGACGGCTCGCTGCCGGAGCCTCGGGCTGCGGGTCGAAACGTTGCCCGAGGCGGCCGACGTCGACACGCCAGAGGATCTCGTGCAGTTGGCGGCGCGACTGTCGACGGCGAGCCCCGGTTGCCCTCGCACGCGAAGCCTGTTGGCGCGCTGGGGATGGGGGAGCGCCGCGTGAAGGTGCTCACGGCCGAGGCGATGGCGAGCGTCGATCGTCGCGCCATCGAGGAGCTCGGCATCCCCAGCGGCGTGCTCATGGAAAACGCCGCCCTGGGGGTCATCGAGGCCCTCTTCGATGTCTGCCCGGAAGTGGGCTCGGTCGGCGTCTTCTGTGGCCCCGGCAACAACGGCGGGGACGGTCTCGCCGTGGCGCGCCACCTCGCGGTGCGCGGCGTAGTCGCCTCGACCTTCCTCCTCGCCGGTGGCCGGGCCTTGTCCGCCGACACGGCTGCCCAGCTCGCGATCCTCCGCCGGCTGGGTGTGCCCGTGGCGGAGGTGGCTGCCGAGGAGCCGCTCGGCGAGCTGGCCGCGGCGGCCGCTGAGGCCGACGTCGTGATCGACGCCCTCTACGGGACCGGGCTCGCGCGGCCCCTCGCCGGCCAGGCGGCGGCACTGGTGGAGGCGTTGAACGGCGCCGGGTCACTGCGCCTCGCCGTCGACCTACCGAGCGGCTTGCTGGCGAGCCGCGCGTCGATCCTGGGCCCCCACCTGCGCGCCGATTGGACGGTCGCCCTCGCGGCGCTCAAGGTGGCGCACGTGCTGTGGCCTGCCGCCGCCGCCTGCGGCCGAGTGGCGGTCGCCGACCTCGGGGTTCCCTACCATCTGGTTGCCGAGGCGGCCGGGGATCTCTACCTCGAGGTGCCTGAGACGCTGGCCGCGGCCCTGCCGCCGCGGCCGCCGGCCGCCCACAAGGGCGATTTCGGGCACGTCCTCGTCGTCGCAGGATCCTTGGGCAAGGGCGGCGCCGCAGCCCTCGCCGCCCTGGGCGCCGTGCGGGGGGGCGCCGGGCTGGTGACCGTGGCCTCGCCGGGGTGCGTTCTCCTGGCGGTCGCTGCGGCGAGCCTCGAGGCGATGACCCTGCCGCTGCCGGCGGGTCCGACCGGAGAGCTCACTCTGGCGGCGGTCGAGCCGGTGCTCGCCGCGGCCGAGGCTCGCGACGCCCTGGCCATCGGTCCGGGCCTCGGGGAGAGCGAGGAGGCGCGCGAGGTGGCCCGTCGCATCGTGCTGGGGACGCGTTGCCCGGCGGTGATCGACGCCGACGCGCTCAACGCCTTCGCCGGGCGGGCCCACGAGCTGCGCGGGCGCCGCGCCCCGACCGTCCTGACGCCCCATCCCGGGGAGCTCGGCCGACTGCTGGGGACCACCGTGGCCGAGATCGCGGGGGACCGGCTGCGCGCCTTGGCACAGGCCGTGGAGGCGACCGGAGCCCACGTCGTCCTCAAGGGACATCAGACCCTGGTCGGCACCCCGGAGGGTAGGGTGACGATCAACCCGACGGGCAATCCCGGCATGGCGAGCGGCGGCATGGGGGACGTCCTCACCGGGATCGTCGGCGCCTTCCTCGGACAGGCGCTCCAGCCGGAAACGGCCTGCCGCCTCGCCGTCTACCTGCACGGCCTGGCGGGAGACTTGGCGGCGGCCAGGGGAGACGAGGTCTCTTTGTCGGCCTCGGACCTGCTGGAGGCCCTGCCCGAGGCCTGTCGCTGCCTGCGGTCCTCATGAGGACTTGGCGAAGCCGCAGCGAGGCGGAGACCCTGGCCGTCGGCCGCGCCTTGGCGGCCGAGCTCGTCCCGAATGGCACCCTGCTGCTGTCGGGTAGACTAGGCGTCGGCAAGACGGTTCTGGCCAAGGGCGTAGCCGCCGCCTTGGGCATCGAGTCCGCGCAGATCCAATCGCCGACCTTCACCTTGATGCGGGAGCACCACGGCCCCGGCGGTAGCCTTCTGCACGTTGATCTCTACCGCCTGGGACCCACGGAGGCCGCCCGACTGGGGCTCGAGGAGGCGCTCGCGGGCCCCGGCATCAAGGTCGTCGAGTGGTCGGAGCGCCTGCCGGCGACTCCGCCGGGCGCCTTGCGGCTGGAGCTGCGCAGCGGCGAGGCACCCGGCGAGCGGCTGTTGATCGAGCTCGCCGACGCGGAAGGGCCCGTCGCGAAGAGGATGGAATGAAGATCGAGAGGGTCGGGGTGCTGGGCTGTGGGCTCATGGGGGCCGGGATCGCGGAGGTCTGCGTCAAGGCGGGCTTCGCGACGGTCGTCCGCGAGGTGTCGGAGGAGCTCCTGAGTCAGGGGATGGCGCGCCTCCGAGGTTCCCTCGACAAGGCGGTGGACAAGGGCAAGCTCCCGGTGGACGAGCGGGATCAGGCGCTGGGCCGGCTCCAGGGCACGACGCGCCTCGAGGACCTGGCGGACTGCGATCTCGTCGTCGAGGCGATCGTCGAGAATCTCGAGGAGAAGTGCCGGACGTTCGCCGCCCTGGATCAGGTCGTCCAGCGGCCGGCGATCTTCGCCAGCAACACCTCGTCCCTGACCATCACCCAACTCGCGATGGCCACCACCCGCGGCGAGCGCTTCGTCGGCCTGCATTTCTTCAATCCCGTGCCCGTGATGAAGCTGGTGGAGGTCGTCCGCACCCTGATGACCGACGAGGCGGTCGTCGCCACTGTGCGCGAGTTCGTCGAACGTCTCGGCAAGCAGCCCGTCTCCTGTCGGGACAACTCGGGATTCATCGTCAACCGCTTGCTCGTGCCCTACCTGCTCGACGCCATCCGCGCTCTGGAGGAGGGCGTGGGCTCGGTCGAGGACATCGACAAGGCCATGGCACTGGGCTGCGGCTACCCGATGGGACCGTTTACGTTGCTCGACTTCGTCGGTCTCGACACGACGTACTACATCGCCAACATCATGTTCGAGGAGTATCGGGAGAAGCGTTTCGCGCCGCCGCCCCTCTTGAAGCAGATGGTCCACGCCGGTCGCTACGGCAAGAAGAGCGGTCGGGGTTTCTACGAGTACGGGGACCGGGCAAGGTGACAGACCCCGGCGACGGACCCAGGGGCCTCGGGCCGATGACGGAGGTCATCCTCGCCGATGAGGGCATCGAGACGCTGTTCGGCACACTCGACGAGAACTTGCGCGGCATCGAAAAGGCCCTCGGGGTGTCGCTCACGGCGCGCGGCAATCGATTGCAGATCGACGGCGAGCCCGAGGCGGCGCGGCTGGCGGAAAGTCTCGTGTCGCAGCTCTCGACCCTCTTGGAGAAGGGCTACCGCTTGCGGCCCGAGGACGTCAGCACGGCGGTCCGCGTGATCCGCGAGGCCCCGCAGACCTCGCTCGTCGAGTTCTTCCTCGGCGACTCCCTCGTCGAGAAGGTGCGCGAGAAGGTCAAGCCGCGCAGCTTGCAACAGCAGCACTACCTGCAGGCGATGGCCGAGCACGACCTGGTGATCTCGATTGGCCCGGCGGGCACGGGCAAGACCTACCTGGCGGTGGCGATGGCGGCGGTGTCGTTGCTCGAGAAGCGTGTCCGACGGATCGTGCTGACGCGGCCGGCCGTGGAAGCGGGTGAGAAGCTCGGTTTCCTGCCCGGCGATCTCGTCGAGAAGGTGAACCCCTACCTCCGGCCGCTGTACGACGCCCTCTACGACATCCTCGGCTTCGACAAGGTGTCGAAGATGCTCGAGCGCCAGACGATCGAGGTGGCGCCGCTCGCTTTCATGCGCGGCCGTACGCTCAACGACAGCTTCATCATCCTCGACGAGGCGCAGAACACGACCTCGGAGCAGATGAAGATGTTTCTGACCCGGGTCGGCTTCAACTCGAGGGCGGTGATCAACGGGGACGTGACCCAGGTCGATCTGCCGGCGGGCAGAGTTTCGGGTCTCCGGGAAGCGGAAGAGGTGCTGGCGGGCATCGCAGGCATCAAGTTCGTGCGCTTCAGCGAACGCGATGTCGTGCGGCACGAGCTCGTACAGCAGATCGTTCTCGCCTACGAACGGCACCAGCGCCGCCAGGAGGAGAGCCCGCGGCGGGACGAGACGCCCGGCCGCAGCGTCTCCTGAAGTGCGCCACTCGAGAGCGCGCCGGGCGAGCTGCGAGCTCGCTTTCCAGAACCCTGCGGGTTGGGCGCCCCGGCGGGTGAGGTCGCTCGCCGCGTGGTTGTTGCCGGTCGTCGCCGAGCTGGCCCCGGCAGCGGCCACGTTGGGGGTTTGCCTGGCGGACGACGCGGCGCTGCGGCGGGCCAACCGTCGTTACCGTGGCGAGGATCGGACCACGGACGTCCTTTCCTTCCCGGGCGAGGCGAAGACCGAGGGCTGGCACCTCGGAGACATCCTGATCTCGCTGCCGCGAGCCGAACGCCAAGCGCGCCGGCTGGGGCACTCTCTCGACCGCGAGCTGCGGGAGCTGCTCCTCCACGGCGTGCTCCACTGCCTCGGGCACGACCACGAGGCCGATGGCGGCGAGATGGCCGCCCTCGAGCTGCGCCTGCGCGAGCGCTGGCTGCCCGCCGCGGGGTGCTAGCCGTGCCGACGACCCTCCTCGCTTGGATCCTCCTCGCCGCGGCGGGCCTGGTCTGCCACCTGCTGGCCACCTTGCTCGACCGCAGCGGCCGCATCCGACTTCGGCACTGGGCCGAGGAAGCGGGCGGCGGCCTGCGGGCCCTCTACGGGCGACCGGAGCGCTTCCTGGCTTTCCGCGGCTTTCTGGCCTGGACGGCAGGCGCCCTGCCGCTCCTCGGCCTGTTGCTCGCCTGGGCCGCCTTCGCCTCGCCGGCCTTCGCTCTCCTCGCCACCTTGGGTCTGTTGGCGATGGCCGAGATCGGATCGCGCTTCGTCAGCGCTCGGTTCGCCGAGAAGGCGCTGCGTCGGCTTACGATCGTCTATCGCGGCCTGCACCTGGTGTTGCGGCCGCTGCTCGCCGTCGTCGGCTGGCTGATCGCGCGCTCGCGCCCTGAGGTGACGGACGCCGAGGAGGACGGCGACGAAGCTTCCGAGGACGAGATCGAAGCCTTCCTGGACGTGGGAGCGGCCGAGGGCATCCTCGAGCCGGGCGAGGAGGACCTCGTGGCGCGGGTCATCGACTTCGGCGATACCCAAGTGCGCAGCGTGCTCACCCCCCGCACCGACATGATCGGTGCCCCCGAGGGTGCCAGCTTGGACGAGGTGACGCGGCTCTTCCTCGCCTCTCACCATTCGCGGCTTCCGCTCTACCGCGGCTCCGTCGACCACATCGTGGGCATCCTGCACATCCGCGACCTGCTGGAAGCCCTCCAGTCATCGGACCCTCCACCGGTGGCGAAGCTCGCCAGCCGTCCCTTCTTCGTGCCGGACACTAAGCCCCTGACCGAGTTGTTGCAGGAGCTCCAGGGGCGGCGCCAGCAGATGGCCATCGTCGTCGACGAGTTCGGCAGCACGGTCGGGCTGGTCACGCTCGAGGACGTCGTAGAGGAGATCGTCGGCGACATCGCCGACGAGCACGAGGCGACGGCAGCGCAGCGCGAGCCCGCCGGCGACGGAGGCTGGCGACTCGACGGCGGTGTCGGTCTCGAGATCCTGGAAGAGCTCTTCGACGTGGACCTCGTCGACGAGCCCTACGAAACCGTGAGCGGGCTCATCTTCGGCGTGCTGGGCGATGTGCCCCGCGCCGGCGATCGCGTCGTGCGTCACGACCTCGAGCTCACGGTCGAAGAGGTCGCCGAGAGACGCGTTCGAAGGGTGGTCGTGCGACGGCTGCCGGCCGGTGGAGCCAGGTGATGGCGCCGGGACGCGCCGGCTCCGTGGCGTTGGTGGGTCGGCCGAACGCGGGCAAGTCGACTCTCCTGAATCGCTTCCTGGGGGAAAAGGTCGCCATCGTTTCCAGCAAGGCGCAGACGACCCGTCAGCGCATCGTCGGCATCCGGAGCGAGCCGCGCGGCCAGATGGTCTTCCTCGACACGCCAGGGCTGCATCGGCCGCTTCACGAGCTGAACCGGCAGATGCTGCGAGCCGCCGAGGACGCGATGGCCGAGGCGGACGTCGTCTGTCTCGTCGTCGATGCCATCGAGCGGTTCGGGGCCGGCGACGCCTGGGTCGTCGAGCGACTGCGCTCCGTGGCGGCGCCGAAGCTGCTCGCCCTCAACAAGATCGACGCCGTCGACAAGCCACGGTTGCTCCCGCTGCTCGAGCGCTACGGGGCGACCGAGCTGTTCACCGACCTGGTGCCCCTGTCGGCTCTGACCGGCGATGGCTGTGATCGCCTGCTGGATCGCTTGTGGCAGCTCCTGCCCGAGGGCGAACCCCTCTATTCCCCGGAACTGGTGACCCTCCACTCGCTGCGCTTCCTTGCCGCCGAGCGCATCCGTGAGAAAGTCTTGCTCCTTACCCGGGACG
>CAYXXN010000034.1:0-19996 GCA_964469055.1 uncultured Thermoanaerobaculia bacterium | reverse complement strand
GGCCGGCCCCGGCCAGCGAGCGGGAGATCGTCGCGCCCGCGCTCCCCGTCGACCATCTGCTGCTCATCACGGTCGACACCCTGCGCGCCGACGCCCTGGGCTTCGCCGGCAACGCGTCGGTCGCGACCCCGACGCTCGACCGGCTGGCCCGCGCCGGCGTCGTCTTCACCGACGCGCACGCCCACAACGTCGTCACGCTGCCTTCGCACGCCAACATCCTGACCGGCCGCTACCCCTACCAGCACGGGGTGCGCGACAACCAGGGCTTCCGCCTGCCGCCGGAGGTGCCCACACTCGCCACCGTGCTGGCCGACGCGGGCTTCGCCACGGCGGCCTTCATCGCCGCCTTCCCGCTCGACTCCCGCTTCGGGCTCGACCGCGGCTTCGCTGTCTACGACGACCACCTCTCCGGCAACGTCGGCGCCATCGGCGCGCGCCCCCTCGAGCGCAGCGGCGACGAAGTCGTGGCGCTGGCCCGCCGGTGGTGGAGCGAGCACGCCGGGCGCCGGCGTTTCCTGTGGATCCATCTCTTCGAGCCGCACGCCCCCTACGAGCCGCCTGCGGAGTTCGCCGGCCGCTATCCCGACATGCCCTACCTAGGCGAGGTGAGCGCCGTCGACGCCTACCTGACACCCCTACTCGAGCCGTTTCTAGCGAGTCGTGAAGCCCCAACCCTGATCGCCTTCACCTCCGACCACGGCGAGGCCCTGGGCGACCACGGCGAGCTGACGCACGGTCTCTTCGCCTACGAACCGACCCTGAAGGTGCCCCTCGTGCTCTGGGCGCCGGGTCTCGCCCCCGGCCGCCGCCAGGTCCCGGCTCGCCACATCGACCTGGCGCCGACGCTCCTCGCCGCCGCCGGCGTGGCAGCGCCGCCGGACCTCCCCGGGCGCTCGCTGCTGGCGCCAAGCGGCCCGGAGGATGCCGACAGCTACTTCGAGTCCCTGACCGCTACGCTCGACCGCGGCTGGGCGCCCCTGCGCGGAACGATCCGAGGCGGCGCCAAGCTCATCGACCTTCCCTTACTCGAGCTGTACGACCTGGCGAACGATCCCGAGGAGACCGACAATCGCTCCCGGACACAGCCGCAGCGTGCCGAGGCGCTGCGGGCCGGACTGCCGCCGGAGTCGGTCTGGCCGCCGCAGCGTGGCGCCGTCTCCGCCGAGGAGGAGCGGGCCCTGCGCGCCCTGGGCTACCTCGGGGGAGGGGCCAGCGCAAAGTCGGTCTACACGGTGGCGGACGATCCCAAGAATCTGGTCGACCTCGACCGCAAGGTGCATCAAGTGATCGATCTCTACGAGCGCGGCCGACTGGCGGAGGCGGCGGCGCTCGGCAGGGAGGTGGTGGCGGCGCGGCCCGACATGGGGGTGGCGAGCTACTACCTCGCCCAGGTGCTCCTCGCCGGCGGCCAACGCGACGAGGCGCTGGCGGTGATGGTCGAGGCGCAACGGCGGGGCTCCTCGACTCCCGTCCTGGTCCGCCAACTCGCCCTGACCCTGGCCGAAGTCGGCCGCCTCCCGGAGGCGGTGAGGGCCCTCGAACGGGCGGTGGCGGGGGGTGATCCGGATGACCTCGCCGCCCTCGGGCTGGTGCTCTCGGAGGGCGGATCGCAGGACGAGGCCCGAGCCGCCCTCGAGCGCGCCCTGGCCACCGACCCCGGTCACGCGGTCGCCTGGCAGCACCTGGCGCTCACCGCTCTGCGGCGAGACGACTTCGCCGCCGCGCGCCAGCACGCCGAGCGGGCCCTCGCCGAGAACGACGGCCTGGGGCTCGCCTGGAGCTACCTCGGCTCCGCCCGCTACAACCTGGGCGACCCGCGGGGCGCCCTCGCCGCCTGGGAGCAAGCGGTCGCGATCGACCCGACAGACTTCGACGCGCTCTACAACATCGGCCTGGTGGCGCCGGAGGTCGGCGAGCGCGAGAAGGCTCGCGAGGCTCTCGAGCAGTTTCTCGCGGGCGCTCCCCGCGACCGCTACGGCGCGGACCTCGACGACGCGCGGCGGCGGTTGGCGACACTCGGCTAGGGCCTTGCTGAAGCGGCCGGCCTGGCCGGCGCGTGAGCCGGGGCTCCCCTTCCGGGGACCGGCGTCCGCTCGGAGATCGGCAGGGGTTCGGCGGACGCCTTGCCTCCGGCGGGCCCCGGGGCCGGCGCTCCTGCGAAGTCCGCGAGGGCCCGCCTCCCAGCTCCCCGGAAGGGGAGCCCCGTCTCACCCGCCGGCCAGGCCTCCGTTGGTGCCGTCTGCTTTCCCTTACCCGATCTGTTTCTCTCTTTTGACAGCCCGGAAGCCCCTCTGCTACCTTGGGCCGCCCCGGTCGGGTGATCCCCCGGGGGCTCTTTCCAGGCCCGTAGCTCAGCTGGTTAGAGCGCTACGTTGACATCGTAGAGGTCAGCGGTTCGATCCCGCTCGGGCCTACCAGCACCCCGCCAGGCGCTTAGCTCAGCTGGTCAGAGCGCTACCTTCACACGGTAGAGGTCGACGGTTCGAGCCCGTCAGCGCCTACCACCGCCCATGATCGCGCTCACTCTTCCCGACGGCTCGCGGCGCGAGGTGGCGCCGGGCACGACGCCGCTCGAGGTCGCCCGGGGCATCGGACCGCGGCTCGCCCACGACGCGGTGGGCGCCGAGCTCGACGGCCGGCCGGTCGATCTGCGCACGCCCCTCGCCGCGGGCGGCGCCTTCCGCGTGCTGACGGCGAAGAGCCCCGAGGCGGGGTCCTTCATCCGCCACAGCGCCGAGCACGTGCTGGCCGACGCCGTCTTGCGGCTGTGGCCGGAGGTCGAGATCGACGCCGGCCGCCAGGATCACTCGGAGAAGTACCAGTACGATTTCCGCTTCCCGCGCGCCTTCACGCCCGAAGACCTCGAGCGCATCGAGGCGACGATGCGCTCCATCCTCGCCGAGGACAGTGCCTTCGAGCGCCTCGAGGTGTCGCGCGCCGAGGCCGAGAAGCTCTTCCGCGAGACCGGGGCGACGCTCAAGCTCGAGCGCCTGAAGGACATCCCCGAGGGCGAGACGATCACGCTCTACCGCCACGGCCGCTTCACGGACCTCTGCCGCGGCCCGCACGTGCAGCGCGCCTCGCAGATCGGCGCCGTCCAGCTGCTCGAGGCCTCGGGCGTGCACTGGAAGGGCGACGAGTCCGCCGAGATGCTGCAGCGCATCTACGGCACGGCGTTCGCCTCGCAGGCCGAGCTCGACGCCCACCTCGAGCGTCTCGAGCAGGCGCGCGCCCGCGATCACCGGCGGCTGGGGCCCGAGCTCGATCTCTTCAGCTTCAGCCCCCACGCCCCGGCCAGCCCGTTCTTTCACCCCAAAGGCGCGTTGGTTTACAACAGTCTGGTCCAACTGCTCCGCGAGCTGCAGGCCCGGGCTGGTTTCGAGGAGGTCGTCACGCCCCAGATCCTGGACGTCGACCTCTGGCACGCCTCGGGGCACTACGACCACTACCGGGACGCCATGTTCTTCATCGACGCGGACGAGCGCCAGATGGCGGTCAAGCCGATGAACTGCCCGGGCCATTGCCTGATCTACAAGACGCGGCTGCGCTCGTACCGCGACCTGCCGGTCCGCTACACCGACTTCGGGCGGCTCCACCGCTACGAGAAGAGCGGCGTGACGACGGGGTTGACTCGCGTGCGCTCGTTCGCGCAAGACGACTCGCACAGCTTCTGCACAGAGGAACAGATCGAGTGGGAGGTACGGCTGCTCATCGGCATGATCCTCGAGCTCTACGGCCTCTTCGCCTTCGAGGATGTGCGCATCGAGCTCTCCACTCGACCGACGGAACGGCTGGGCGACGATGCGACCTGGGACCGAGCCGAAGCGGGACTGGCAGGAGCTCTCGAGCGGGCCAATGTCCCTTACGTGCTCAGTTCCGGCGAGGGGAACTTCTACGGCCCCAAGATCGACTTCCACGTGAGCGACGTCCTCGGTCGCTCCTGGCAGCTCGGCACCGTGCAGCTCGATTACCAGATGCCGGAACGCTTCGGCCTCGCCTACGTCGGCGCCGACGGCGGCCAGCACCAGCCGGTCATGATCCACAGCGCCAAGCTCGGCTCGATCGAGCGCTTCATCGGCATCCTGATCGAGCACACGGCGGGGGCCTTCCCGGTGTGGCTGGCACCGGTGCAGGCCGTCGTGCTGCCGGTCTCGGAGAAGTTCGAGGCCTACGCCCGCGAGGTGGGAGCTCGGCTGCGGGAGGAGGGCCTGCGCTGCGAGGTCGACGCCCGCAACGAGAAGCTCGGCTACCGCATCCGCGAGGCCCAGCTCGCCAAGGTCCCCTACATGCTCGTCGTCGGCGCCCGCGAGGCGGAGTCCGGCGAGGTCGCGGTACGCCTGCGCTCGGGCGAGGATCTCGGCAGCCAGGCCCTCGCCGCTTTCCTTCCCCGCGCCGGCGAGCGCATCGCGACCCGCAGCCGGGAGCTCTGAGCGGTCCGCGCCGAGTTTGCCTCGGGCGCGCTTCGTTCGTATAATCTGTCGCTTCGAGTCGGAGGGTTCCCACGTGCCCAAAGCCAAGACGCATCGGGGCGCCGCCAAGCGCTTCAAGGCGACCGCGACCGGCAAGGTCAAGCGGGGCCACTCGATGCGTTCCCACATGTTCACCGACAAGAGCCAGAAGCGGAAGCGCCACCTGCGCAAGGCGACGCTGGTGGCCGCTCCGTTCGTCAAGCAGATCCGCGACCGCATCCCCTGATCCACTCGCGACCGCCGGCGGAGCGAACCTGTCCGCCGGGGTCCGGTCCTGCAGCGCGGGACCACCTGATCGCCCGACGGGCAAACGAGGTTCGAGATGGCACGCGTCAAACGAGGCACCAAGCGCGCCCAGAAGCGCAAGAAGATTCTCAAGCGCGCCAAGGGCTACTACGGCAAGAAGTCGAAGGCCCACCGGATCGCCAAGCTGGCGGTCGATCGCAGCGGCGTCTTCGCCTACCGTGACCGCCGCACCAAGAAGCGCAACTTCCGGAGCCTCTGGATCGTGCGCATCAACGCGGCGGCCCGCCTCAACGGTCTCTCCTACAACAAGCTGATGGAAGGCCTGCGCAAGGCCGACGTGGGCCTCAACCGCAAGATCCTGGCCGACCTCGCCGTGCGCGACCCGCAGGGCTTCACGGCGTTGGCCGAGACGGCGAAAAAGGCGCTGGGCGCCGAGGCGTAGGGCCTCCCTGGCGATGGCCGAGAGCGCCCCCCCGGAGCCTCTGGGCGGCGAGCTCGGCCGCGAGCTCGAGCGTTTCGAGGCGGAAGCCGCCGCGATCGTCGACCGCGCCGGCTGGGAGGAGTTGCGGGTGCGCTGGGTGGGGCGCAAGCACGGCGTCGTCCGCGAGCTGCTCGCCCGGTTGGGCGAGCTACCGGCTCCCGAGCGCCGCTCCTACGGCCAAGGGGTGAACGCCTTGAAAGAGCGGGTCGAGGCGCGCCTCGGCGAGCTCGACGCGGATTGGACGGCGGCCGAGGAGTCGCGGACCCGCGAGGAGGCGGCCCTCGATGTGACGTTGCCCGGCCGCCGGCCGGCCTTGGGGAGCCTGCACCCGGTGAGCCTGGTCACGGCGGAGATCGTCGACATCTTCCGCGCCATGGGCTACAGCGTCGCCGAGGGCCCGGAGGTCGAGGATGACGAGCACAACTTCGGCGCCTTGAACTTCCCCGAGGACCACCCGGCCCGCGACGCTCAGGACACGTTTCGGCTCCTCGACGGGAGGTTGCTGCGCACGCACACCTCGCCGGTCCAGATCCGCACCCTGCGCTCGCGCCGGCCCCCGATCCGCGTCATCTGCCCGGGCCGCGTCTTCCGCCACGACAACGACCTGCGGCACTCGCCGATGTTCCACCAAGTGGAAGGTCTCCTCGTCGACCGCGGGGTCACGGTGGGACACCTGAAAGGCACCCTCGAGGCCTTCGTGCGCCGCCTCTTTCACCCCGACACCGGGGTGCGGCTGCGGCCGAGCTTCTTCCCCTTCACCGAGCCGTCGGCCGAGGTCGACATCACGTGTCCGTTCTGCCGCGGCGCCGGTTGCCGCACCTGCTCGGGCACCGGCTGGATGGAGATCCTGGGCGCGGGGATGGTGGACCCGCGGGTGCTCGCCGGCTGCGGCATCGACCCGGACGTCTACAGCGGCTTCGCCTTCGGCCTGGGGGCGGACCGCGTGGCGATGATCCGTTACGGTCTTCCCAACATCCGCCTGCTGTTCGAGAACGACGAGCGACTCTTGCGCCAGGTGAGGGGCTAGGCCGTGCGGTTCTCGCGTCACTGGCTCGCCGACTGGGTCGAGACGCCGTCCACCGAGGGTCTCGCGGAGCAGCTCACCGCCTGCGGCATGGCGGTCGAGGGTGTCGAGGAGCGCGGCGAGGACGTCGTCCTGGACGTCGACGTGACGGCGAACCGGCCCGACGCAATGTGCCATCGCGGCCTGGCGCGGGAACTGGCGGTGGCGACGGGAGCGCCGCTCACACCACCGCCCAACGGACCACGTGAGGAAGACGAGCCGACGGCGGCGGTGGCCGAAGTCGCGATCGAGGACGGTCACGGCTGTCCGCGATACGTGGCGCGGGTGGTACGTGGCGTCCGGGTCGGCCCGAGCCCTGCCTGGCTCGCTGCCCGGCTCGAGGCGATCGGCCTGCGGCCGATCAACAACGTCGTCGACGTGACCAACTACGTTCTCTGGGAGCTAGGCCAGCCCCTGCACGCCTTCGATCTCGCGTCTCTGGCCGGCCGCCGCATCATCGTGCGCCGGGCGCGGCCCGGCGAGCGGCTGGTGACGCTCGACGGGGTCGAGCGAGCCCTCGATTCCGAGGTGCTGGTGATCGCCGACGCCGAACGGCCGGTGGCCTTGGCCGGGGTGATGGGCGGCCGGGACACCGAGGTGACGGCGGGCACGACGGACGTGCTGCTCGAGAGCGCCCACTTCGATCCGCGGCGCGTGCGCCGGGGCTCGGCTCGCCTCGGCCTCCATACCGACGCCTCGCACCGCTTCGAGCGCGGCGCCGATCCGGGGGCGCCGGTCGCGGCCGCGGCGCGGGCGGCGGCTCTCCTGGCCGAGATCGCCAGCGCCCGCGTGCTGGCCGGCGCCATCGACGTGACCACCTCGGCCTTGCCGGGAGCCCTCGCCGGCGTTCTCGACCGGCGCCGACTCTCGGCCTTCGCCGGCCTCGAGGTGGCGGCGGCGCAGATCGAGCGCATCCTCGCCGGGCTGGGCTTCGGTCTCGAGCGCCTCGACGCCGACCGCTGGCGGGTCGAGGTGCCCTCCTGGCGCCACTACGACTTCCGCGAAGTCCGCCCCGACGGCGGCGTGTGGGAGGCCGACCTCTTCGAGGAGGTGCTGCGCCACGTCGGGCTCGATCGGATCCCGTCGGCCCTGCCGCCGGCCGCGGAGCCCGACGCCGGCTCGAGCGCCCCGCACGAGCTGCGGGAGCGGATTCGTCGCCAGCTCGCGGCCTGCGGGCTCGCCGAGGCCGTCAACTATGCCTTCTACGGCGCGACGGACGATACGCGGGCGCCGGACGTCTGGCGGCGCGGCGCGCCGCTGGCGCTCGCCAACCCGCTGGCCGAGCCCTACGCTCTGCTGCGCCGCTCCCTGGTGCCGGGTCTCACCGAGGCGGCGCGCTTCAACGCCCGGCGGGGAGCGACCGCCGCGCGCCTTTTCGAGATCGGCCACCTCTTCCCGGGCGGAGCCGCGCCGGAGGTGGAGACCGTGGCGATCGTGGCGGGTGGCACGCTCGGCAGCCCGTGGCAGGGCCAGCGCATCCTCGGCCTCCTCGACGTCAAGGGCTGCATCGAAAGCCTCGCCGCCGCCTTCGGGATCGAGGTCGCCTGTGCGCCGGCCGCCCTCGCCGGCGTGGTGGGGGGGACGGGAGCCGTCCTCGTCGCTCGGGGACGGACGGTGGGTTGGCTGGGACGGCTGGAGGAGGCCGAGGTGACCTACCCCCTGTTCGCCGCCGAGCTCGAGACGGCCCCGCTCGCCGAGGCCCCTCGCTTCCTGGCGGTGACCCCGCCGTCGCGCTTCCCGGGCGTCGCCATGGACCTGACGCTCACCCATGCGCTCGCCGTCGCGTGGAGCGATCTCGCGGCGGCGATCGAGGAGCGGCGCCCTCCCGAGCTGGTGGCTTTCGAGCTCGCGGACCGCTACCGAGGGGCCGGTGTGCCGCCGGGCTGCGTCAACACGACGATCGCCTTCCTCTACAATGCCTCCGACCGGTCGTTGACCCAGCACGAAGTCAACGCCCGCCACACGGCGCTGGCCGAGGAGCTGGGCCGCCGCTTCGGCCCCCCCGGGCCCACGGGAGAGTGACGATGGCCAAGGAGTGGCTGCAGGAGCTCGAGCAGCGCGTCGAGGCGGCGATCAAGGAGATCGAGCGGCTGCGGCGTGAGAACAAATCTCTGAAGACGCAGGTCGAGCGCCTCGGCAAGCAGCTTGCCGACGCGAAGGCCGGCGGCGGCGGGGACGGCGCCTGGGAAGAAGAGCGGGCCGCCATCCGCCAGCGGGTGGAGAAGCTGGTCAAGGGCCTGGAGAGCTTGGGCGCTGCCCGCGCCTAGGCGGGGAAGGGGCGCCCGCCGCGGTGTGCTAGAGTTCCTTCGTCTCATCCAAGCCTCTGGAGTGGTGCCAGTTGCCGCTCCGGGGATGGACCCGAGCCATGAGTGGCAAAACGGTGACGGCCGCCGAAGTCGAGATCTTTGGAGCCGTCTACCACGTGAGAGGCGAAAAAGACCCCGAGCGCCTGCACGAAGTGGCGGGCCTGGTGGATCGACGGATGCGCGAGATCGCTCAGCAGGTGAACACCGTCGACACCGCCAAGATCGCCATCCTGGCGGCGCTCAACCTGTCGGACGAACTGTTTCAGTGCCGGCAGCAGCAGGAAGGGAACAGGGGCGGGCTCCAAGAACGAGTGGTCGCGCTCACCGGTCGGCTGGACGAGGCTCTGCAGCGTGCCTGACGGCCGGAGGCGACCCTGAACGACGAAGAACTGACCGCATCCCCTGCGTGGTTCGTGATGAGTCGACGTGTTTTAGAACCAACACCGTTTCCTAGGGAGTCTCAATTCCGGGCGCTTGTGCAAGCCCCGCTCGCACGGGGACGCTGATGGCGCACGGTGCGGACACCCACCTGGTAGCAGCCAGGTTCTAATTCGACGGCTCACACGGCCAACGCGGGGGGTGCCGTCTTGCCCCTCGTTCCCCCGCCTGCCGCTCCGACTGGGAGGCCAGGACGGTGGATACGACGCTCTCGATCGGCGCCCTCGTCGCGGGCGCGATCGCGCTCCTCGCAGGTTGGTGGATGGTGCGACGCCGCAGTCGGCGCATCCTCGCCCAGGCCCGCCGCCAGGCGGCCCGGGCCCTCGAAGAGGCGGAGCGCGACGCCGAAGCGAAGGTGCGCGAGGCTGACCTCGCCGCCAAGGAGAAGCTCCTACAGGCCAGGACCGAGTTCGAGAAAGTGTCGCGCAAGCGCCGCGACGAGCTCGAGACGCAGGAGAAGCGCCTCACGGAGCGTGAGGACGGGCTCGACAAGCGGCTGGAGGACGCGCGGGTGCGGGAGAAGTCGACCGACACCCGCGAGCGCGACGTCGCCCAGCAGGAGAAGCGTCTGGAGGCCAAGGAGCAGGAGCTCGAGGGCCTGGTCGGCGAGCAGCGCATGCGGCTCGAGCAGACCTCCGGCCTGACGACCCAGCAGGCGCTCGAGGAACTCAAGCGCTCCCTCGAGCAGGACGCCCGCCTGGAAGCCGCCCACCTGGTGAAGCGGATCGACGACGAGGCCCGCGAGCAGGCCGGCAAGCAAGCCCAGCGCATCCTCGCGACGGCCATCCAGCGCTCGGCGTCGGACTACGTCGCCGAGACGACCGTCTCGGTCGTGCACCTGCCGAACGACGAGATGAAGGGGCGGGTGATCGGCCGCGAGGGGCGCAACATCCGGACCCTGGAGACGGCGACGGGCGTCGACCTGATCGTCGACGACACCCCGGAGGCCGTGATCCTCTCCGGCTTCGATCCTTATCGGCGCGAGGTCGCCCGCGTCGCCCTCGAGAGATTGCTGGTCGACGGCCGCATCCATCCCGCCCGCATCGAGGAGGTGGTCGAGAAGGTCAAGGCCGAGTTCGAGGACCAGTTGCGCCAAGAGGGTGAGGCGGCCCTGCTCGAGCTGAACATCCCCAACGTCCACCCGGAGCTGGTGCGACTCCTGGGGCGGCTGCGCTTCCGCACCTCCTACGGCCAGAACGTCCTCCACCACAGCAAGGAAGTCGCCTTTCTCGCCGCCACCATGGCGGCGGAGCTCAAGGCCTCCGTGCCGATCGCCAAGCGCGCCGGCCTGTTCCACGACCTCGGCAAGGCCATCGACCGCGAGATGGAGGGCACGCACATCGAGATCGGCATGGACCTGCTGCGCAAGTACGGCGAGAGCGAGGAGGTCGTGCACGCCATGGCCTGCCACCATGGCGACTACGACCCGCAGACGGTCGAGGCCGTGCTGGTCACCGCCGCCGACGCCCTCTCCGCTGCCCGTCCCGGCGCGCGGCGAGAGGTGCTCGAGACCTACGTCAAGCGGCTCGAGAAGCTCGAGGAGATCGCTCAGAGCTTCAAGGGCGTGCAGAAGAGCTACGCCATCCAGGCCGGCCGCGAAGTGCGGGTGATCGTCGACTGCAAGAAGCTCTCGGACGAGCAGGCGGTGTGGCTGTCGAAGGACATCGCCCGCAAGGTCGAGGCCGAGCTCACCTACCCGGGGCAGATCAAAGTGACCGTGATCCGCGAGTCGCGGGCCGTCGACTACGCCAAATGAAGCTGCTCTTCGTCGGCGACGTCGTGGGCAAGCCCGGACGGAGGGCGGTGGCGCGCCTCCTCCCCCGGCTGATCGACGAGCGGCGGGTGGACTTCGTCGTCGTCAATATCGAGAACGCGGCTGGCGGCTTCGGAATCACCTCCGAGGTGATGGCCGAGCTCGAGGAGCTCCCCATCGACTGCTTCACCAGCGGCAACCACGTCTGGGACAAGAAGGAGGGCCTCCCTCTTCTCGACGAGAACCCGCGCCTGCTGCGCCCCGCCAACTACCCGGACGGCAACCCGGGCAAAGGGCTCTACGTGGGATCGACGGCGGCGGGCACGCCGGTGGCGGTCTTGAACCTCGAGGGCCAGGTGTTCATGAAGGCGCTCGCCTCACCCTTCGCCACGGCCGACCGGCTGCTCGCCGGGCTCGACCGCGGGTGCAAGGTGATCGTCGTCGACATGCACTGTGAGGCGACGAGCGAGAAACAGGCCATGGGCTTTCATCTCGATGGCCGGGTGAGCGGCGTCTTCGGCACCCACACCCATGTGCCCACGGCGGACGAGCGCATCCTGCCCGGCGGCACGGCCTTCATCACCGACACGGGCATGACCGGCCCCTACGAGTCGATCATCGGCATGCGAGCCGACAAGGTACTGCAGCGCTTCTACCTGCAAACCAACCAGCCGTTCGAAGTGGCGAGCCGCGACGTACGGTTGGCAGCCGTCCTCCTCGATGTCGACGAGACGAGCGGCCGAGCGCGTGGGCTCGAGCGGCTCCTGCTCCCCGATGGCCCAGCTTGAAGCCCTCGACGCCCTGCGCGCCACGCCGGGACGACTCCCGGTGTCGGTGATCATCACCACCTACAACGAAGAAGTGAACATCGGCGACTGCATCACCTCCGCCCTGTGGGCGGACGAGGTGCTGGTCGTCGACTCCTTCTCCAAGGATCGCACGGTCGAGCTCGCCTCCCGCTTGCCGGTCGAGGTGCGGCAGCGCGAGTACTTCGGCTCGGCGGCGCAGAAGAACTGGTCGCTCGATCTCGTGCGGCACGACTGGGTGCTGATCCTCGACGCCGACGAGCGGGTGACCGAGCCGCTGGCGCGCGAGATCCTGGAGCTCCTGATCGCAGGCCCCAAAGCCAACGGCTATTACCTGCGACGGCGCAACATCGTCCTCGGCCGCGTCATCCGCCACTCCGGTTGGTCGACGGACAAGGTGATCCGGCTGTTCCGCAAGGACAAGGGACGCTACCCCAACCGGCGGGTGCACGCCGACCTCGACATCGAGGGCAACGTGCCGGTACTCCACAACCCGCTGGACCACTACACCTTCCGCTCGATTCGCCAGTACTTCGACAAGCTCGTCAACTACGCCGAGTGGGGGGCCGCGCAGGCCTTCCGCGAGGGCCAGCGGGTGGGCTTCGTCGAGGTGGGCTTGCGCCCCCTGTGGCGCTTCGTGCGCAGCTACGTCGTGCAGGTCGGCTTCCTCGACGGCCTGCACGGCCTCGTCGTCTGCGGCCTGCAGGCTTTCGGCACCTTCCTCAAATACGCCCGCCTGTGGGACTACCGCGTGCGGGAGCGGATGGGCGAGACGATCGACCTGCCGGCCTTCGACGACGACGAGCGGACCTGGCAGCGGCCGGGTTAGAGCACCCAGCGCACGATCAGCCAGCACCAGGTGGCGGCGAGGGCGGCGGCCAGGAGATCGAGCAAGGCCCCGGTTCGCGCCATGACGGGGATGCGGACGTAGCCGCTGCCGAAGACGATGGCGTTGGGTGGGGTGCCGGCCGGCAGGGCGAAGTCGCAGGAGCAGGCGATGGTGGCGGCGAAGAGGGCGGTGGGCAGAAGCTCCGGTGCGACGGCGTCCTTCAAGACCACGAGCAGGATGGCGATGGTGGAGGTGTTGGAGGCGAAGGCGGAGAGTGCCACGGCCGCGGTGGAGGCGAGGAGGACCTGCGTGAAGGAGGGCAGGGCGCGCAGGCCGAGGAGCTGGGCGGCGGCCCAGTCGGAGAGCCCGCTCCCCTGCACGCCGGCCGCCATGGCGAAGCCGCCGCCCAGGAGCAGCAGGGTCTCCCACGGCGCCACGCGCAGCGAGCGCAGGCGGAGCACCGGCTGGCCCTCGCAGCGCGACAGGAGCAGCGCGGCCGCGGCGAGCATCGCCACGCCGCCCTCGAAATGCGCCGAGCGGAGGTGCGGGTCGAGCTCTCGCAGGGCCGCCGTGAAAGGCTGTCCGCAGATCCAGGCGGCGGCCGCGAGCAGGAAGGTGGCGAGCACGATGCGCTCGCCGCGGCGTACCGGCCCGAGGCGGCGCAGCTCCTCGACCACCACTTCCCGGCCCAGCTCGCCGCGCAGCCCCTCCCGGCGGCCGATCCGCCACAGCGCCCACCAGGCGACGGGAAGCAGCAGGAGGACGAACGGGAAACCGACGGTCAGGAACTCGACGAAGCTCACCGACCGACCCAACTGCTCGAGGAACCCGGAGAACTGCAGGTTGGGCGCGGTGCCGATCTTGGTGCCGATCCCGCCGATGTTGGCGCCGTAGGCGATCGCCAGCATGATCGCCATGCCGTAGTGGGCGAGCCGCCGCCCGTGTTCGGTCTCGAGCTGGGCGATCAGGGCCAGGCCGATGGGGAACATCATGGTCGCCGTCGCGGTGTTGGAGATCCACAGCGAAACGAAGGCGGTGGCGGCGAGGACGCCCAGCAGGAGCCGCGGCGGCGCCGTCCCGACCCGCGCCATCACCGACAAGGCGACCCGCCGGTGGAGGTTCCACTGCTGCATCGCGGCGGCGATCGCCATGCCCCCGGCGAAGAGGAAGATGTAGGGATCGACGTAGGGCGACGCCGTGCGGGCCAGGTCGGGGACGAGACCTTCGCCGAAGACGCCCAGGAGAGGGAAGGCGAGGAGCGGCGTGCAGGCCGTCCAGTGGATCGGCAGGGCCTCGGTCACCCACCAGATCGCCATCAGGGCGACGACCCCGGCGGCGCGCGCCGGCCTCGGGCCGTCTGCCGTGTGCTGGAGGGGCGTCTCCAGGAAGGCCAGGGCGGCGAAGGCGGCGAGGCCGAGGAGCAGGCCGACGAGCCGGCGAGGCGGGAGGCGCACCGGAGGTCGTCCCGGAGGCTTCCTCAGTACAGGAGCCCGGCGGGTGTGAGCCGCGGATGCGACTCCGTCAAGAGGACCGCGGCGAACAGCCGGATCGCTGGATCGTCCGGAAGACGCAGGCTCCAGTCGCCGGCCTCGAGGTCGAGCTCGAGACGGAACAGGTAAGCCTGTTCGTAGGGCTCGTCACGGAGGCGCCCGTCGTGGCGATGGCCGGCGATCCAGGCGACCGTCGTGCGCTCGAGGTACCCGGTCTCGGGCGCCGCCCAGCGTTGGCCCGTGAGGCCCGCCTGCCAGCCCTTGTAGCGGCCGATCGGACCCGTCCAGTCCGGCACGCGCAGCCGCTCGCGGCGGCTGGCGAGGGTGAGCTCCACCTCGCGGGCGCCGGCGACGGAGGCGACGAGCAGGACCAGGCGCTCCGCCGGCTCTTCCCAGCCGAGCTCTTGGCCGGCGCAGGCGAGAGCGTTCGCCGTTCCCGGGGCGGCAGGGCCGAGGGGCGCCGCGACGCCGCCCACCTCGACGGTCGCGGGCCACAGCTCGCCCGGGAACGAGCGCCCCTGGCCATCGAAGTCGACGGGGCGGTCGCCGTGGAAGCTCGTCGCCTGGCGGTCGAAGGCGAGCGCCAGGGGTCGGCCCACAGGCGGTGGGAGGGGATGGCGCGTCGGCTCGGGAGTCAGCGCCAGCGTGCGCAGCTCGAAGGGCAGGAAGTCCAGTTGGAGGTCGCCGTCGCGGGGTGGCACCTCGAGGTGCGGGCGCTCTCGCCCGTCGGTCACGCGCGCCGCCACGAACGAGGTGGGCAGAGCCAAGCGCACGCCGCGCGCCGTACGGCCGCGAGTCTCCTGCAGACGGACGATCAGCGCCGCGTCGTCTTCGGCCTTCTTGAGCGCTCGCACCGCCACCGCCTCGGACCCCACGCCGAGAAGCGCGAAGCGACGCCCGAGCGGCCCGGGGTGCGGTGTCGCGAGAAAGGCGAGCGTGGGCTGCTCGAACCGCGCCGCCGCCGCCACCGTGCCGCCGTCACGCCAGTCCCCGGCGTGGCCCAGGAGGGCGTGCCGGAAAGAGTGCTCGCCGTGGTCCTGATCGGCCTGGTGGCGAAACTTGCGCCCCGCGGCCGGCGAGCGCACGAGGCTCGAGCGCAGCACATGCGGCGCCGGGCGGTCCCAGCCGTAGGTCGAAGCGGAGAGGACGGAGACACCGCCGTCGCTGTCCGAGAGGTCCGCCCACTGCTGGGCGGGTACTTCGTAGCGGACGGGGGAGTTGACGCCGCGTTCGGCGGCGCCGCAGCCGAGATCGTAGGTCGCCTGATCGGCCGCGACGGCAAGGGGGAACGCGAGCTTGAGGAGCGCGCTGCGCGTTCGCCAGTCCACGCGCGTCTCGATCTCCATCCACTCGCCGCCGGCGGTCAACGCGAAGCGCTGCACGAAGCTCGAGTCGCTGTCCCGCCGACGCACCTCGAGCACGGCGCGGAGCGGGCCGGGCTCGGCCAGGTGGATCTCGGCCGATCCGTCGAGCGGCCGTTCTTTGCCCGGCAGGAGGTCTTCGCCGCGGATCTCCCAGGCGGGCCAGCGGGCCGACTCGTCCGGCAGGAGTTGGAGCTCGACGGGCCCCGCGACGAGTTCCCGGCCGAACTCGCGGTCGCGGAGCCGAGTGGGCCTCCCCGCCGTGTCGAACTCGACCCGGTAGCGGTCGTTCTCGAGCCAATTCACGCCGCCCGACACCGTGCTCGGCGGCAGGGCCGCCGCGCCCTCGACGATCCGGTACACGCCGAACCCGTGCGCGGGCAGCTCGGCGACGAAGAGGAGGCGCACCCGCTCGCCGTCCCGCCCCAGGACCTGGACCGCCTGCTCGACGCCTTCGGGAGTGAGGACCCGCAACCGGGCGTTCGACGTGGCCGCGGAAACCTCGAGGACCTCGCGCCGAGGCCAACCGAGCGGGTTGAAGACGACGACCGGCACGCCGCCGCCGGCGGTGTCGAGACCGGAGGCGACGCCGGCCACGGCGTCGGTCAACAACGAGCCGAACGCATTGAGCGCCAGGAGCTGATCGTTCCAGGTGAAGCGATAGGCCTCCGGGATGCTGGTGCCGGTCAGGTCGTCGTGCATCTGATGCCAGAGGAAGCGCTCCCAGGCCGCGCGCAAGGCTGCGGTCGGGTAGGGCAGCGCCCCGAGCCAGTGCGCGGCGACGGCGGCGCGCTCGGCGGCGTCGGCCAGCCGCTCGCAGCGCCGGTTCCAGCGCTTGGCGGCGACTTGCGAGGTCCAGCAGCCGGTGCCATGGGTGGGCAGGAGCAGCTCGCCGCGGTGGCGTGGGAGGCTGGCCGCCTGCCGCTGGGGCAGGTCGCGGGCGAGCCGCTCGGGACCGGCGAGGAGGACGCGAATCGGCCCGCCGCCGGCGAGGCTCAGCTCGAGCCAGCGCATGGCCTCGGCGTCGAGCGCGCCACCGCGGTCGCCGAGGCCGACGTACTTCAGGCCGACGGCGACGCCGGTCGCGCGCCACAGCGCGTCGAGGCGCTCGACGAAACGCTCGGCGCGCGACAGATCCTCGCCGAGGCCCTCGCCGTAGCCCTCGGGGTGCAAGGCCGCGACCAGCGCCGCGCCATCGGGACCCTCCCATAAGCCGAGCTCGAACGGGACCTCCCCCGGCGCCATCCACTTGTCGAACTTGCTCGAGGAGAAGCTGCGCAGGCCGCAGTGAGCGGCGATCGTCGGCAGTGCCCAGCCGAAGCCGAAGCAGTCGGGAAGGAAGACGTCGCTCGACTCGACGCCGAAGCGGTCGCGGAAATAGCGCTGGCCGTAGAGGATGTGGCGCAGGAGCGACTCGGGTGAGGGGAGATTGACGTCCGGAGCGTCCAGCATGCCGCCCGCGGGGCGCCAGCGACCCTGTCGCACCCACTCGGAGAGCCGCTGGAACTGCTCCGGGTAGTACACCTCGATCAGCCGGTAGCGGAAGGCGCCCTCGAAGCTGACGACGAACCAGGGATGGCGCTCGAGGTGGGCGAAGTTGCCTTCGAGCGTCGCCGGCAGGTATTCGCGGATCGTGTCCTGGACCGTCCAACGCCACTGGGTGTCGAGGTGGACCGTGGCCACCACGTAGAGGACGCGGTCGGGCGGGACGACGGACGGCTGCAAGGTGGGCGGATTCTAGCGGCCGGACGGCAGCCCGGCGGCGAGTCCCACGGCGAGGCTAGAATCCCGCGACCATGCGCGTCCCGGCCGCAGCCCTCTGCGCCTTTGTCCTACTCGAGCTGTCGACGACGACGGCGCCGGCAACCGCCCTCGACGAGCCGACGGCCCTCGCCGTCTCCGCCGGCGCCTTCGACACCGGCGGCGAGGCGATCGCCGAGGCCGGGCTCGAGCTGCGCTGGCGCAACCGCCTTCCGTTGGGCCTGGGCCTCAGCGCCGGTGTCGCGACCAACGAAGACGAGGGGATCTGGGGTCACCTCGGGCTGCGGCGCACCGTCGCCCTCGGCGCGAGCCCTTGGCGCCTGGTGCCGTCGTTCGCCGTCGTCGCTTACGAGCGCGGCGAGGGCAAGGACCTGGGTCAGACGCTCGAGTTCCGCTCGGGCCTCGAGCTCGCCTGGGAGCTCGCCGGCGGCCAGCGGCTGGGCGCCCTCTTCTATCACCTGTCGAACGCCAGCCTGTCCGACGTCAATCCCGGCTCGAACTCGCTCGTCGCCGTGTTCAGTTGGCCGCTCGAGGGGAGCGGGAACTGACCTCAACCCGCCGGGTCGGTCCACACCTTCCACGGGGCGCCCTTCTTCCACAGCTCGTTCAGGTGGAGGTAGTCCCGGTAGGTGTCCATGGGGTCCCAGTGCCCGTCGTGGAGGTAGACGGAGAGCTCGCCGTCTCGGGCGAGGCGGCGCAGCGGGTCGATCTCCAGAAGCAGCGCGGGATCGTCGTCGAGGTAGTCGAAGACCCCGCGGTTGAAGACGAAAAAGCCGCCGGAGACCACTCCCTCGGCCACCGTCGGTTTCTCGTTGAACTCGAGAGCCCGGCCGTCCTCCACCTTCATCTCGCCGTAGCGCGAGGTGGGGTGAACGCCGGTGACGGTCGCGATGCGGCCCTGGGCGTGGTGGAAGTCGAGGAGCGCGCCGATGTCGACGTTGCCCACCGCGTCGCCGTAGGTGAAGCAGAAGGTGTCGGCGGTCTCGAGGTACTTGCGCACCCGCCACAGCCGTGCCCCGGTGCCGGACAGCTCCCCCGTCTCGGCGCAGGTCACCAGCCAATCCTCCTCACCGGTCCGGTTGTGGAAGACGGGCGCCGCGTTGCCGTCCATGGCCACCGTGAAGTCGCGCATCATCTCCTGATGGCGCAGGAAGTACTGTTTGATCATCCAGCCGCGGTAGCCGAGGCAGAGGAGGAAGCGCTTGAGCCCGTGGTAGCCGTAGAGCTTCATGATGTGCCAGAGGATCGGCTGGCCGCCGATCTCGACCATCGGCTTGGGCCGGTACTCGGTCTCCTCGCGCAGCCGCGTCCCCTGGCCGCCGCACAGGATGACGACCGGCATCCGCTCCTTCGGAGTGCGAGCTGGGGCCATCGGGAGGCGGCACTCTAACAAAACGAACGGCCGCGCAGGAGCGCGGCCGTTCGAGAACTCATCGGGCCCGGTTCAGTTCGCGAATTTGATTTCGTCCCAGGCCGTCGTGTCGCCGCTCTCGAAGCCATCGGCGAAGAGCGCGCCCGGTTGAATCGTCGTGCAGTCGCTGGCCGGGCCCATGCAGGAGTTGCTGGTCGGGAAGCCGGCGACGATGTAGGAATAGTCGCGGCCGGTCTGGAGCCCGCCGTCCTGGAACGACAGATTCCCCTCGGCGGCCGGGACCTCGCCGACTAGGATCTTGCCGAAGTCGCACTGGAACTCGCCGTCGGTGCGGTAGATCTTGTAGCGCGTGGCGTCCGGCACGGCGTCCCAGGACAGGGTGACGGTGGTGACGCCGGGACTCGCCGACACCACGGGGGCGACCGTGGGCCGCCCGGCGCAGCCGCTGTCCTGGACCGTCGGCGTCGTGCAGTGGATCTGGTGGCGATCGAAGGCGTCGAAGAGGGCGTTCATGTGCGGCGTGCCGTCGGCGGTGTTGCCGTTGTCGTCGTCGGCCGCCAGGTACTGGAGGTAGCCCGAGGACGCGCCGCAGCCGCAGCCGGTGGTGTTCTCGCAGTTGCCGCTGGTGACGAACCAGGTCCCCACGTTGCCGGCGCCGATGAAGGTCACGCGGGTCGTGATCTCGAGCGCCCGGTTGGGTTCGAAGCCGTAGGTCGAGGGCAGGTCGCGCGTGAAGAGGTCCCAGGCCGACTCGGAGTTGAGGTGGCCCGTGCAGTGGGGGGTGCCGCCGCAGTTGGCCTGCGCCCAGTCGACGTCGTGCGGCTGGCCCGACACGTGATTCGCCCAGTCGATGTCGCGGATGCCGGTGCAGCCGGAGGCCGCCGTGCACGGGTCGCCGTAACCGCCGCAGAGCACGCCGCCCTGGAAGAAGCCGCGCCCGATGCAGGAGGTGGATAGGCGCAGGGCCGCGTAGAGGTCGGCGATCCCCTCGCCGGGATTGGAGATCGAGGGGACGGCGTCGTTGTCGTCCATGCCGTGGCCCCACTCGTGGTCGAAGACGCCGGCGATCTCTCCGGTGTTCCCGCAGCCGCCGCCGGAGCGGAAGAAGTTGACCGAGAAACCGTCCCAGAAGGCGTTGCAGATCGAGTTGATGTTCATATTGGCGAGGAGTTGCCCCTGGAGCCATCCGTTGGCCGGCAGTTGCCCGCGGGCCAGCTCCTTGACGCGGTTGAGCTCGTAGAAGCCCGAGCGCGACGAGTGGGTGTCGCCCGCGGAATGTCCCGGCGGGATCGTGCAGTCGTCACCGCCGCTGATGCCGAGGTCGATGTCGCCGGCGCTCGACTCGTTGATCGCGCCGCACTCGTCGCTCATCCGCACGAACTGGCCTTCGAGCTCGGTCGTGATGGTGCCCGACACGCCGCTGACGTTGCCGCCGCTGTCGGCGAAGACGACTCCGCTGCCGTCGTTCACGTCGGCGAAGGGCATCGGATAGCCGGCGACCTCGATGCCGTCCGGCGGGATTTGGTCGTTGCTGATCGGGTAGACGCCGCCCAGCACCCGGCGGGAGCTGCCGTAGTGGTTGGTGTCGCGGAAGGCGAGCAGCTCGCCACTGTGAGCGTCG
>CAYXXN010000033.1:0-20593 GCA_964469055.1 uncultured Thermoanaerobaculia bacterium | reverse complement strand
TCGGGCTGGCGCTGGTCACCGTCATCCTCTGGCTCGACTTCCGCACCCTGCGCCACACCCTCGCCTCGCTGGCGCCGCTCGCCGTCGGCATGGTGTGGATGCTGGGCGGCATGGCGGCCCTCGGCCAGCCGATGAATTTCATGAACATCTTCGTCACCACGATGATCATCGGCATCGGCGTCGACTACGGCATTCACATGGTCCACCGTTTCCGCGAGTCGAGCGGGCTACCTGTCGAAGCGCGTGGCGCCGGTCTGGTCGAGACCGGCAAGGCCGTGGCGCTCGCCGCGCTGACCACCATGGTCGGCTTCGGCTCGCTCGTCACCTCGCACTACCCGGGCCTGCGCTCGATGGGCTGGGTCGCCGCGCTCGGCGTGGGCTCGACCTCGTTCGTCGCACTCAGCATGCTCCCGGCCTACCTCGCGCTGCGCCTGCGCCGCCGAGCCGCCAGCGATGTTTGAGGGCCTGCAGGACCGCCTGCAAGCCGTCTTCCGGCGCCTACGGGGCGAGGGGAAGGTGACCCAGGAGGTCCTCGACGGTGCCCTGCGCGAGATCCGCCTCGCCCTGCTCGAGGCCGACGTCCACGTGAGGGTGGTCAAGCCGTTCGTCGAGCGGGTGCGCGAGCGGGCGCTGAGGAGGGAGGTCACCAAGAGCCTCACGCCGGCTCAAGAGGTCGTGAAGATCGTCCGTGACGAGCTGGTTCTCCTCCTGGGCGAGGACGGCGGCGAACTGCGTCTCACCGGCCGCCCGGCGGTGATCCTGCTCTGCGGCTTGCAGGGTTCGGGCAAGACGACGACCGCCGGCAAGCTCGCCCGACGGCTGGCGGCCGGCGGGCACCACCCGCTGCTGGTCGCCGCCGACCTGAAGCGCGCGGCGGCCGTGGAGCAACTTCGCCAAGTGGGCGAGCGGGTGGGTGTGCCCGTTCTGGAACCCGAGGTGGGCGAGACGGTCCTCGCCCTCGGGCGGCGGTCCCGGGAGGCGGCCCGCGGTCGCGGCCACGATGCCGTGCTCCTCGACACCGCCGGCCGGCTGCACGTCGACGAGGATCTGATGGCGGAGCTCGCCGAGCTGGCCCGCGACCTCGAGCCCTCGGAGGTGCTCTTCGTCGCCGACGCGATGACCGGCCAGGACGCGGTGGCGAGCGCCCAAGAGTTCGCCCGCGTCCTGCCTCTGACCGGGGCCATCCTGACCAAGCTCGACGGCGACACCCGGGGCGGGGCGGCCTTGTCGATCCGCACCGTGGCGAAGGTGCCCATCCGTTTCGCCGGCGTCGGCGAGAAGCCCGAGGACCTGGAGCCCTTCCACGGCGAGCGCATGGCCTCGCGCATGCTCGGGATGGGGGACGTGCTGTCCCTGATCGAGAAGGCCGAGCAAGGTCTGGACCGCGAGGAGACCGAGCGGCTGGCGCAGCGCCTGGCCCGCCGCGAGTTCACGCTCGAGGATCTGCGCGATCAGCTCCGGCAGCTGAAGCGCCTGGGGCCGCTCGCCTCGGTCCTGGAGATGTTGCCCAAGGCGGGCCCCCTGCGCGGCCTCGACGCGGCCGACCTCGACGAGCGCCAGCTCGTCCGAGTGCAGGCGATCATCGATTCGATGACCCGGGAAGAGCGCCGCCGCCCCAAGCTCCTCGACGGCAGCCGCAAGAAGCGCATCGCCCGCGGCTCCGGCACCACCGTGCAGGAGATCAACCAGCTCCTCAAGCAGTACCGCACCATGCAGCGCCTGATGAAGAACGTGCGCGGCGGCTGGCTGGGGCGGATGATGGGGGGCTAGCGCGGCGGCGAATCCGCGGTGGGAGTTTCCTTGACAGGGCCGTGTTGTGGACGGATGCTGGCCGGCGATGAGTTCTCGCGCGGTCGCGGCCTGGCTCGGCCTGGTGGTCGCCGCCCCCGTCGGCGCTGGCGAGCCGCCGCTGTTCCGCGCCCTCGTGTTCGTCGAGACGGCGGGAGCCCACCACGCGTCGATCGACGACGGCATCGCCATGATCGAGGTCCTGGGGGTCGGCAATGACTTCACCGTGGACGTCGCCGAGACCTCGGCCGTCTTCACCGAGGCAGGCCTAGCCCCTTACTCGGTCGTCGTCTCTCTCAGCACGACCGGCGACGTGCTGTCCGAGTCCGAGCAAGCGGCATTTCAGGCCTGGGTCGAGGCCGGCGGTGGGTGGGTCGGGATCCACGCCGCGGCCGACTGCGAGTACCAGTGGCCCTGGTACGGCGAGCTCCTGGGCGGCGGCGCCTGGTTCGACTCGCATCCGGCGATTCAAGAGGCGGAGGTCAGCGTCGAGGACTTCACCCATCCCTCCACTCGGGCCTGGCCGCCCGTCTTTCTCTTCACCGAGGAGTGGTACAACTTCCAGGCCAATCCGCGGCCGGCGGTGACGGTGCTGCTCACCCTCGACGAATCGAGCTACGACCCCGGACCGGGCGCCATGGGGGAGGATCACCCCATCGCCTGGTACCACGCGCTCGGCGCCGGCCGGGCCTGGTACACGGCCTTGGGCCACCGGCCGGCGACCTACGCCGACCCCCGCTTCGCCGACCACGTCCTCACCGGCATCCTGTGGGCCGCCGGCTACCTCGTCTTCAGCGACGGCTTCGAGCGCGGGGATACCTCGGCGTGGACCACGGTGATCGACGGGGTGGGAGCGTTCGGCGGGGCGGTTCCCTTGACAGGCTCGGGGAGCCGGCCCATGCTGGCCGCCGATGAAGCCTCGCGCGGTCGCGGCCTGGCTCGGCCTGGTGGTCGCCACGCCCATCGGTGCCGGCGAGCCGCCGCTGTTTCGCGCCCTCCTGTTCGTCGAGACGGCGGGATTCCACCACCCCTCGATTGACGACGGCATCGTCATGATCGAGGCGTTGGGGATCGGCAATGACTTCACCGTGGACGTCGCCGAAACGTCGACCGTCTTCACCGAGGCGGGCCTAGCCCCTTACGCGCTCGTCGTCTCTCTCAGCACGAGCGGCGACGTCTTCTCCGAGCCGGAGCAGGCGGCCTTTCAGGCTTGGGTCGAGGCCGGCGGCGGGTGGGTGGGGATCCACGCCGCGGCCAATTGCGAGCACCAGTGGCCCTGGTACGGCGAGCTCCTGGGCGGCGGCGCCTGGTTCGACTCGCATCCGGCGATCCAGGAGGCGGAGGTCAGCGTCGAAGACTTCACGCATCCCTCGACTCGAGCTTGGCCGCCGGTCTTTCTCTTCACCGAGGAGTGGTTCAACTTCCAGGCCAATCCGCGGCCGGAGGTCACGGTGCTGCTCACCCTCGACGAGTCGACGTACGACCCAGGGCCGGGCGCGATGGGAGCGGATCACCCGATCGCCTGGTACCACGGCCTGGGAGCCGGCCGGGCCTGGTATACGGGCTTCGGCCATCGCCCGGAGACCTACGCCGATCCCCGCTTCGCCGACCACCTCCTCACCGCCATCCTCTGGGCCGCCGGCTACCTCGTCTTCAGCGACGGCTTCGAACGCGGGGACACCTCGGCGTGGACGGTAGTGAGTGGCGACCAGTAGCCTGACCGGGCACCGTGCTCCCCCGGAGGATCAGGAACCCTTACTTGGATTTCTTGGGTGGGGGCCTTCCTGATAGACTCCCGCCCCCCCGCCGTGAGTCTGTCTCCCATACCGACGATTCGAGAGGTTGCCTAGAGATGCTGAAGATTCGCCTGCGCCGCATGGGGAGCTCCGGGAACCCCCATTACCGCGTCGTGGTCTCCGATTCGCGGCGCGCGCCGACCGCCGCCGTGGTGGACGAGGTCGGCCACTACGACCCCCGGGCCAAGCCCGCGCGCGTCCAGATCGACGCCGGGCGCGTCGAGAGCTGGGTGGCCAAGGGGGCGCAGGTGACCCCCACGGTCAAGAAGCTGCTGCGCGCCCAGCGGGCCGCTTCGTGACCCTGCGGGAGGAGCTCGAAGGCCTCGTCCGCCTCATGGTGGACGTCCCCGACCAGGTCGCGGTCGAGGAGTTCGAGACCGCGCAGACCACGGTCTTCGAGGTGCGGTTGGCCGAGGAGGACCTGGGCAAGGTCATCGGCCGCCAGGGCCGGACGGCGCGCGCCATCCGCTCCCTCCTGCTCGAGCGAGGGGTCTGGGACGGCAAGCGCTATGAGTTCGAGATCGTCGACGCCCCCTGAGCCGACGGCGCCGCCGGAACTAATTCTGGTAGGGGTGGTGCGGCGGCCGCACGGCGTGCGCGGTGAGGTGTTGATCGAGCCGCTCTCCGACGTGCCCGGGCGCCTCGCTCTAGGAAGCCAACTACAGCTCGTGACGACCGACGAGCGCCGTTCGGTGCGCGTCGAGACGAGCCGGCCCCACGCTCGCGGATTGATCCTGCGGCTCTCCGGCTGCGCGGACCGCGACGCCGCCGAGGCGCTGCGCGGTGCCACCCTGGCGGTCGAGCGCGGCGCCTCGCCGGCGCCGCCGACTGGCAGCTACTACCACCACGAGCTCGTGGGGTGCGTTTGCCACGACGCGACGCACGGCGATCTCGGCGTCGTAACCGAGCTGATCGCCGATGGCGGCGGGCTGATCCTCAAGGTGGAGAAACAGGCGCGAACCCTACTCGTGCCGTTTGCGGCCGCCTACTTGCGCTTCATCGACCCCGCGACAAGACGCATCGAGATGACCTTGCCGGCCGGACTCCTCGAGACATGCGCGTCACCGTCCTGACCATCTTCCCGGAGCTCTTCCCGAGCTTTCTCGGGGCGAGCCTGCTCGGCAAGGCGATCGAGCGCGGGCTGCTGGAGGTGGAGGTCCGCGACCTCCGGGATTGGGCGAGCGATCGCCACCGCACGGTCGACGACGTACCGTACGGCGGCGGCGGCGGCATGGTGATGACGGCGCCGCCCTGGATCGCCGCCGTGCGCGCAGTGGCGGGACCGGCGGCCTGGCGAGTGCTGCTCTCGCCGCAGGGCCGGCCGCTGACCGATGTCACGGTTCGCACCCTCGCCGCCCGGCCGGAGCTGGTGCTCCTCTGCGGCCGCTACGAGGGCCTCGACGAGCGCGTGCCCCGGACGGTGGTAGACGAGGAGATCTCGCTCGGCGATTTCGTCCTTTCGGGTGGGGAGGTGGCGGCCATGGCCCTGATCGAGGCCGTGGCGCGCCAGCTCCCCGGCGTCGTGCAGCTCGCGAGTTCGGTCGAGCAGGACAGCTTCCGCGATGGCCTCCTCGACACGCCGCACTACACGCGGCCGCCGGTGGTCGAGGGGCTGGAGGCACCGGCCGTGCTGCGCTCCGGGGACCACGCCGCGGTCGCCGCCTGGCGCCGTCGCGAGGCCCTGCGGGCCACCCTGGTGAAACGCCCGGATCTGCTGGCCGCGGCACGACTCACGCCCGCCGACCGCCGCGCGCTGCGGGAACTCGCGGCGGAGGAGAACCTGGCGCTGCCGCCCGAGCTTGTCTCGGCTCCAGAGGCCGAGGATAATAGGCAACTCTGCCGACGGGGGGGCGACGGGGGAGGGGGGCGAGGGAAGGAACCATGAACAGGCTGCAAGACATCGAAGCTCAGCTTCTCCGCTCGGATCTTCCGAGCTTCCGCGCCGGCGATACCCTGCGGGTCCACGTCAAGGTCTCGGAGGGGGGCAAGGAGCGCATCCAGGTCTTCCAGGGCGTCGTGATCGGCCGCAAGGGCAGCGGCTCCCGGGAGTCCTTCACAGTGCGCAAGATCTCCGGCGGGGTCGGAGTCGAACGGGTGTTTCCCCTGCATTCGCCGTCGATCGATCGCATCGAGCTCGTGCGGCAGGGCAGAGTGCGGCGGGCCAAGCTGTACTACCTGCGCGATCTGGCGGGGAAGGCGGCCCGCATCGAAGAGCGGCGCAAGGAGCAGGGCGAGGAGTGAGACGGGGCTGAAGCTCGCTCGCCCGGCGTGTCGACCGCCGACGGGAGGACGTTCGAGGTTGGCGACCATGGAGCGACTCGCGGCCGAGATCTACCGTCTCGGTCTGCTCACCGGAGTCGAGGAGCTCCTCGCCGCCAGCGGCTACGTGCGGCTGGCGGGCGTCGATGAGGCCGGGCGGGGTTGCTTGGCCGGACCGGTGGTGGCCGCGGCCGTGATCGCCGACCCGCAGCGGCCGCCGCTGCCGGGAGTGGACGACAGCAAGTGCCTGACGCCCGAGCGCCGGCGGGAGCTGGCGGCCCGCATCCGCGAGCAGGCCCTGGCTTGCGCCGTCGCTTCCGCCGACGCCGCGACGATCGATTGCGTGAACATCCTCGAGGCGACCCGCCTCGCCATGACGCGGGCGCTCTCGGGCCTCGCCCCGAGGCCCGACTGCGCCGTCGTCGACGCCGTGCCGCTGCGCGGTTTGGGCTTCCCCTGCCTCGGCCTGGTCAGAGGCGACTCGCTCTCCTACGCCGTGGCCTGCGCCTCGATCCTGGCCAAGGTCGAACGCGACGCTCTCATGGTCGAGCTCGACGCGACCTACCCCCACTACGGTTTCGCGCACCACAAGGGTTATGCTGCGCCGGAGCACCTGGAGGCGCTCCGCGAGTACGGTCCCACGGCGGTCCACCGCCTGACCTTCCGGGCTGTGGTGCCGCGCGAGGGCGAGACGATCCACTGATGGCATCCAGCCGGCAAGACGTCGTCCAGAGCGCCGAGCGGCTGGTGGCCCGCGGTCGGCTGGATGCAGCCATCGAGGAGTACCGCAAGGTCCTCGAGGCCAGCCCCAACGACACCAGCACGCTCAACCGCGTCGGCGACCTGTACGCGCGCCTCAACCGGCCGCACAAGGCGACCGAGTTGTTCCGGCAGACGGCGGAGAACTTCTCCCGGCAGGGGTTCTTCGTCAAGGCGATCGCGATCTACAAGAAGATCATCCGCCTCGATCCATCGCAGATCGCGGCCTACGAGAACCTGGCCGACCTCTACCACAAGCAAGGCCTGTCGAACGACGCCGAGGCCCAGTACCAGGTGGTCGCCGACTACTACGTCAAGCACGGCGACCAGCGGGCGGCGGTCAACGTCTACCGCAGCATGGTCGCCATCGAAGCGACCAACCCGAGCTACCGCTTACGGCTGGCGGGTCTCTTCCAGGAGTTGGGGGACACGCCCGGCGCGCTCGAGCAGTACGAGCAGATCGCGCGCCTCATGCTCGAGCACGGCCGCGCCGAGGAGGCCGCCCAGGTCTACACGAGCGCGCTCGACCTTGGCCCGCCGAGCCCCGAGTTCGTGGCCCGCGCCGTGCGGGCGCTGCGCGAGGCGGGCCACGGTCCAGGCGCCGACCGGGTGCTGCGCCTCGCCGGCGAGCGCCAACCGAGCGCCGCGGCCGTCGCCAAGTCGTTGCTCGCCCGCGAGGGCGAGGGGGTGGTAGTGGCGGCGTCGCCGCCCGCGCGCGCCCCTTCCTGGTTGGTCGAGGCGGAGGTAGAGCAGCCTGCCGCCGAGCTGATCGAGCCCGCGGAGCGCGAGGCGGTCGCGCTAGTGCCGGGAGGGGCCGCGATCGAGGAGGAGGCCCCCGCCGCCGCGCCCCTGGAGGCCGAGGCGGAAGAGGAGGTGCTCCTCGACCTCGACGGCGACGACCTCGCGGCCGGCTCGCTCGCCGAACTCATCGCCGAAGCGGCGCGGGAGGTGGTCGAGGAGGAACCCATCGCGACGGCGCTGACCGCCGAGGTCGAGGCGGCCGCAGAGTTCGACTTCGAGCTCGAGGTCGAGGAGATCGCGGAGCCCGAAGCGCCCGTTCCCGAGGCGCCCGTCGCCGAGCTCGAGGCCCCGGTCGCGGAGGCCGCGGCTCCCCTCAGTGAGCCCG
The DNA here is from genome assembly GCA_964469055.1 of uncultured Thermoanaerobaculia bacterium. Taxonomy (GTDB): domain Bacteria; phylum Acidobacteriota; class Thermoanaerobaculia; order Multivoradales; family JAHEKO01; genus CAYXXN01. The sequence continues at coordinate 12,865 of CAYXXN010000033.1, read as the reverse complement.
CCTTCTTCGTCGCCGACGCGCGGCCGCTCGAGATCGCCTTGAAGATCGATCGCCTCCTGCTGGACGCCGAGGTCCTCACCCGGTATCAGATGGAGGAGCTGGCGGTCGCCGCGCTCGAGCAGGTCCTCGAGCTCGACGCCGACCACGTGGACGCGCTCGGGCGGCTGATCGATCTCGAGCTCACCCTCGGCCGTCGAGACGAGGCGCTGGCCATGGCCAGCCGCTTCGCCCAGCTCTCGGAGCGCAGCGGCCAGCCGGTGGTGTGGGAGCGGGTGGTCGGGCGGATGCTCGAGGCCGGGTTCCTGCACGAAGAGGGAAGGTTTGTGGCGGTCGCTCCGCCGCCGGTCGAACTCGCCACCGAGCCCTCTGTGGCCGAGCCGGCGGCGGAGGAGATCGCCATCGACCTGGCGCCGGCCGTAGCGCCGGAACCCGTCGAGGCGGTGGTCGAGGAGGTGGTTGTCGAGGAGGTGGTTGTCGAGGAGGTGGTTGTCGAGGAGGTGGTTGTCGAGGAGATGGTCTTCGAGGAGCCGGTCGCGGCGGCTCCCGAGCCGCTCGCCGCCGAGCCCGCCGTCGAGGGTCCTTCGGAGCCCGCCGTGGAGCGCTCTGTCGTTCCCGGGGTGGAGGTGCCGGAGGATCTGATGGTGCGCTGGCGGCGGGAGATTGCGCCCCGCCTCGGGGCGCTGGTCGACGCGGCGGAGCTCGAGCAGCGCACGGCGCCGGCGCCGCCCCCGACCTCGCCGGCCGCTCCCATCGACTTGTCGTCGCTCGCCGAGGAGTTGCTCGCGGAGATCGAAGGGGCGGCGGCGGCGCCTCCACCTTCCCTGCCGCCCCTCGCTGCGCCGCCGGCCGCCCCTTGGCAGGAGCCGGTGCCGCCGCTCGAGCGCTCCGGAGCGGACGTGTTCTTCGACCTCGCCACCGAGCTCGAGGCCGAGCTCCTGGGCGAGGACTTCGGCGAAGACCTGCTGCCGCCGGTGCAGGAGCAGACGATCGAGGAAATCGTCGAAGGCTTCCGCCGCGGCATGGAGAAGAGCCTCTCGCCCGAGGATTTCGACACCCACTACAACCTCGGCATCGCCTATCAGGAGATGGGTCTGATCGACGAAGCGATCGGCGAGTTCCAGCTCGCAGCCAAGGACTCCCGGTACCTCGTCGAGTGCTGCTCGCTCCTCGCCGCCTGCTTCCAGGAGAAGGGTTATCCCGAGCTCGCCGTGCACTGGTACGAGCGTGGCCTCGACTCGCCCAGCCTGCAGGACGAGGAGCGACTGGGCCTGCTCTACGAGCTGGGGTCCCTGGAGCTGGCCCTCGACGAGCGCGAGTCGGCGCGTCGGCGCTTCGTCGAGATCTACGGCCGCTCGTCGACCTACCGCGACGTTCTCGCCAAGCTCGAGGAGCTGGGCCGGCCGCAATCGTGAGCGGGGCGCGGGTGACCACCGTCACCCTGATTCCCGGGGACGGCATCGGCCCCGAGGTCGTCGCCGCCGCGGTGCGCGTCATCGAGGCGGCGGGCGCCGCCGTCGCCTGGGAGCCGCAGCTGGCGGGGGCCGAGGCCCTGGCGCGGGTGGGAGACCCGCTGCCGCCCGAGTTGCTGGAGTCGATTCGGCGCAACCGGGTGGCGTTGAAGGGCCCGATCACGACGCCGGTCGGCAAGGGCTTTCGCTCGGTCAACGTCCGGCTGCGTCAGACGCTCATGCTCTACGCCAACCTGCGGCCGGTGCGCAGCTTGCCGAACGTGCCGAGCCGGTACACGGACGTCGACCTGATCGTAGTGCGCGAGAACACCGAGGGTCTCTACAGCGGCATCGAGCATGAGGTGGTGCCAGGGGTGGTCACCAGCCTCAACGTGATCACCGAGAAGGCCTCGACCGCGATCGCGCGGTTCGCCTTCGAGCACGCCCGCCGGCAGGGGCGCAAACGGGTGACCGCGGTGCACAAGGCGAACATCCTGAAGATGGCGGATGGGTTGTTTCTCGAGTGCTGTCGTCGGATGTCGCAGGAGTACCCGGACATCGCCTTCGACGATCGCATCATCGACAACCTCTGCATGCAGCTGGTCGTGCGGCCGGAGGCCTACGACGTGCTGGTGCTGCCCAACTTCTACGGCGACATCGTCTCCGACCTCTGCGCCGGCCTGGTGGGCGGTCTCGGCGTGACTCCGGGCGCCAACATCGGCACCGAGGGGGCCGTCTTCGAGGCCGTCCACGGCAGCGCGCCGGACATCGCGGGCCAGAATGTGGCCAACCCGACGGCGCTCATCCTGTCGGCAGCCATGATGCTCGATCACCTGGGGCAGAGCGAGCCGGCGGCGCGCGTGCGGACGGCGCTCTTGGCGGTGCTCGGGCGCGGCGTGCGGACCCGGGACCTGGGAGGCGAAGCCAGCACTTCGGGTTTCGCCGAGGCGATCGTGGCGGCACTCTAAGCACGGGAGCCTGCAAGGCGCGGCGGCCGGCCCGCGGCCGAGAGGCTGCCTCGGCGGGCTGCGGGGCCGCATTCTAGGAATGCGGGGGAGGCGGCCCCTTGCGCGCGGGCGCGCCATCGCTCGTAGCCTGCGAGGGCCGTGCGCTCGCGCCCGTGCTCATCGCCCGCTCGAGGGAGCCTCTCGGCCGCGGGCGGCTGCCTGATGCCGAGGTCGACCTCGGAGGGCTGCATAATGCGGCTGCGATGAGCGAGTCGTTGTTCGACCCGCTGGAGCCGACAGGGACGCCAGCCGTGGCGCCGCTCGCGGACCGGATGCGGCCGCGGAGCTTGGAGGAAGTGGTGGGGCAGGAGGCGATCGTGGGCCCGCGGGGCTTCCTGCGGCGGGCGCTGGCGGAGGATCGGGTGCCGTCGCTGGTCCTCTGGGGTCCGCCCGGGTCGGGCAAGACGACGCTCGCCGAGATCGCCGCGCGGGAGACACGGAGCCGGTTCGTGCCCTTCTCCGCCGTGACCTCCGGCATCAAGGAGGTCAAGGCGGTGATGGCGGACGCCGCGCGGCTACGCCGCGCCCAGGGGCGGCGGACGCTCCTTTTCATCGACGAGATCCATCGCTTCAATCGCGCGCAGCAGGACGCCTTCCTGCCCTACGTGGAGCGCGGCGACATCGTGCTGATCGGCGCGACGACCGAGAACCCGTCGTTCGAGCTGATCGCTGCTCTCCTGTCCCGCTGCAAGGTCGTCGTGCTGGCGGCCCTCGGCGTCGAGGAGTTGCTGGTGGTCCTGCGTCGAGCCTTGGCCGACGACGAGCGCGGCCTCGGCCGAGCCGGGGTCGCGGTCGACGAGGAGGCCCTGGCCAGCATGGCCCAGCTCGCCTCGGGGGACGCGCGCAGGGCCCTGAACCTGCTCGAGCTGGCGGTCGAGGACGCGCGGACGGCCGGCGCCGGCAGCGTCGATGCCGCCGCCGTGCAGAGCTTGTCGCAGCGCAAGGTACTGCTCTACGACAAGGCGGGGGAGGAGCACTTCAACCTCATCTCGGCGCTGCACAAGTCGCTGCGCGAGAGCGACGCCGACGCCGCCCTCTACTGGCTGGCGAGGATGCTCGCCGCCGGCGAGGATGGACACTACGTCGCCCGGCGCCTCACCCGCTTCGCCAGCGAGGACGTGGGGCTGGCCGATCCGCAGGCGCTGCCCCACACCCTCGCCGCGTGGGAGGCCTACCACCGGCTGGGCCCGCCCGAGGGCGAGCTGGCCCTGGCGCAGGCGGCGATCTACCTGGCCCTGGCGCCCAAGAGCATCGGCGCCTACCGCGCCTGGGGCGCCGCCAGCCGCGCCGTCGAGGAGCGACCGGCCGAGCCCGTGCCGATGGCGATCCGCAACGCCGTGACCCCGCTGATGCGCGACGTCGGCTACGGCCAAGGCTACGTCTACGCGCCCGAGACCGAGGAGGGTATGGGCGGCCTCGACTGCCTCCCCGAGGCGCTCGCCGGCAGCCGCTTCTACGAGCCGCGGCCGACGGGCTTCGAGGTCGAGTTGGGGGAGCGACTGGCCCGCTTCGCGGAGCTGCGCCGGCGGGCACGGGCGGCGCAGCCCGAGGAGTAGGCGACTACTTTCGTTCGGCGAAGTCCGTTGTGGGCGACGAAAGTGCGAGGGCGTCGAGCACGGCGTCCTTGGTCAAGAGCTCGCTGAAGACGTGCGGTTCGGCGCCCGGACGGTAGAGGAGGTAGAAGGGGATGCCGTAGCGGCCGTGGTCGGCGAGGAAGCGGGCGATCGCGTCGTCGCGGTTCGTCCAGTCGGCGCGCATGGCGAGGACGCGGTGGCGCGCGAAGGCGCCGGCGACTTCCGGTGTTTCCAGCACCAGCCGCTCGTTGACCTTGCAGGTGAAGCACCAGTCGGCGGTGACGTCGACGAAGACGAGCTGGCCCGCGGCGGCGAGACGCTCGGCCTCGCCGCGGTCGAAGCGGCTCCAGGGGATGAGGCCCGCGGTCTCACCGGCCAGGCGCGCGGTCGCCGCCGGCGCGGCGGCCACCAGGGCCACCGCGAGGACGACGATGGCGAGCGTCGCCAGGGCCGCGACGCGGCGGGCGGCCGGGCGGCGCAGGTTGGCGCCGAGCCAGACGCAGAGGGCGAGGGCCAAGAGGGCGAGCTCGAAGAGCGCCAGCCGCTCGGCGGCCACCTGCGCCGAGAGCACGTAGAGCAGCCAGACGCCGGTGGCGGCCATGAGGAAGCCCATCGCGTGCTTGAAGACCGCCATCCAGGCGCCGGGCCTCGGGAGGAGATCGGCGGCGTGGGGCCAGGCGGCCAGCACGAGATAGGGCAGCGCCATGCCCAGGCCCACGGCAGTGAAAGTCGCGAAGACGATGGGGGCCGACTGTGCCAGGGCGAAGCCTACCGCCGTGCCGAGGAAGGGCGCCGAGCAGGGTGTGGCCATGAGGGTGGCGAAGAGCCCCGAGGCGAGGTGGCCCGCCACCCCCTCCTTCGGTCCTGAGTCGGCCCAGCGCGCCACCCGCCCCGGCAGCGGGATCTCGAACAGCCCCCAGAGGTTGAGCGAGAACAGGACGACGATCACGGTCAGCGTGGCGACGAAGGCCGGCTCCTGGAACTGCACCCCCCAGCCGACGGCGCCGCCGGCCGCCTTGGCGAGGACAGCGGCGCCGGCCAGTGCCCAGAAGGAGAAGAGGATCCCGGCGGCGGTGGCGAGCGCGCCGGTGGCGATCGCGCTGCGGCCCTGCCCAGCGGTCTTCACCAGCCCGAAGACCTTGAGCGAGAGCACGGGCAGGACGCAGGGCATGGCGTTCAGAATGAGACCACCGAACAGACCGAGTAGGAGAACGAGGCCGAGGCTCGGACCCTGTGGCGCGCGATCGACGCCCGGGGCCACCGCGCCGCTGAACAGATCCGAGTGAGTGGGTTGGCCGGCGGCGCCGACGACCAGCTCGAGCGTTCGCTCGGCACGCACCGGCGGCAGGCACGAGCGGTCGTCGCAGGCCTGGTAGACGACGGTCGCGGCGACGGCGTAGGGGCCGGGCGAGGTCTCGGCCGGCACCCACAGGTGCGCGTCGATCGCCACCGTGCCCTCGTAGACCGAGAGCGGGACCTCGGCGAAGGAGAACTTGCGCGTCACCGACGCCGGGTACTCGATCCGTTCGGCCGTGGGCCAGCCGAGGGGAGGCTCGAAGGTAGCCTCGGTGGGGATCAGGTAGTCGAAGGTCGGCTGGTGGCTGTTGGTGTGCCAGCCCGCGTCGATCGCCAGAACGGCCGCCACACGCGCCTCGTCGCCAGGTTCGTACGCCGTGCGATCGGCGACCAGCGACACTTCCGCTCGCTCCATCGGTCCCCGCGACTGAGCGAAGGCGCCGTTGTCCGCGAGGAGTGCGATGGCCGCCGCCGCGGACAGCATCGCCGGGTATACTCGCCGCCTCGCTCCTACGATGAAGATCTCCGCGCGCGCTGCCGGCATCGGGGAGTCCGCGACGCTCAAGGTGGCGCGGCGGGCGCAGGAGCTGAAAGCCCAGGGCATCGACGTGCTCGATTTCGGGGCCGGCGAGCCGGACTTCGCCTCGCCGGGATGTGCCGTCGAGGCCGCGGTGAGCGCTCTGCGCGACGGCTTCACGAAGTATACGGCGGTGGCCGGCACGCCGGAGCTGCGCGCCGCCCTCGCCGAGCGCTACGCGCGCGACTACGGCGCGCCCTGGAAGTCCGGCCAAGTGGTGGTCGGGGTGGGCGCCAAGGGCATCCTCTTCGAGCTCTTCCTGGCCCTCCTCGACCCCGGCGACCAGGTCGTCCTGCCTTCGCCCTACTGGGTGAGCTTCCCCGAGCAGATCCGCTTCTGCGGCGCCGAGCCGTTGCCGGTGCCGACGGACGCCGCCGACGGCTTCGCGCTCCGCGCCGATCCGCTCCTCGCCGCCGTCACCCCGCGCACCCGCGCCATCGTCGTCAACTCGCCGTGCAACCCGACGGGAGGGGTGATGGCGGCCGCCGAGCTCCTGCGGCTCGCCGAGGAAGCAGCGCGCCGCGGCGTGCTGGTCATCTCGGACGAGACCTACGAGCGCTTCCTCTACGACGGCCGCCGGCACGCGAGCGTCGCCGAGCTGGCCGCCGAGTTGCCGGAAACCGTCGTCCTGGTGGGCTCGTTCTCGAAGACCTACGCCATGACCGGTTGGCGCTTGGGCTACCTCCTGGGACCGCCGGCCGTGATCCAGGCCGTGGCCGAGGTGCAAAGCCACGCCACCTCGAACCCGACGTCCTTCGCCATGCCGGGTGCCGCGACGGCGATGGCCGAGGCCGAACCGGACGTCGAGGCGATGATCGCCGAGTACGCGGCACGGCGCGATCTCGTCGCTCAACGCATGAACGCGATCCCCGGCGTCTCCTGCGCGCCCCCGGCCGGCGCCTTCTACGCTTTCCCGGACGTCTCGGCACACTACCGCGACGGCCGTTCGGGCTCGGTGGCGTTCAGCGAGTTCCTGCTCGAGAAGGCGCGCGTCGCCGTTGTCCCCGGCCTCGCCTTCGGCGCCGACGCCCACGTGCGCTTCTCCTTCGCCTGCTCGCGGGAGCAGATCGAGGAAGGGTTGGAGCGGATGGCGATAACGCTGGCGGGTTAGAGAGGCAGCCGGAACGAGCACTGGAGGATCCTCCGATGGCTTTCGAAAGTGAGCTGGTTGCGCGGCAGGACGGAGATATCGAGTGGGTCCTGGTCGAGCCGCTCGCGTACCAGGGGAACAAGGATCTCTTCGTGGTGCCTACCGGGTCGAGAACCGACTTCGCGTCGGTTCCGGCCGTTTTCCAGTGGCTGATCCCCCGTTCTGGCCGCTACACGCGGGCCGCAGTGCTCCACGATCACCTATGGGAAATCGCGCCCCAGGTCAGTCGTGCCGACGCCGACGGGATTTTCCGGCGCGCCATGGCCGAGCTCGGAGTCCCGTTCCTTCGCCGGTGGATCATGTGGGCGGCGGTGCGGGTCGTGTCGCTCGTGAAGTCGAGGTTCCGAGATGGGCGACGGGATATCACACGGGTCCTGGCGCTCGTCCTTCTGCCTGGGTCGCTGGTGCTGGCCGGCGCGCTGTTCGCGCTCGTGCTGTTCGTCGGTTTCTGGCTGCTCGAGGTCGTTCTCTTCGGCGCCCTGTCGCCCCTGCGGCGGATCGGCCCGGTGCGGCGGGGGACGAAGCCAACCAACCGGCCGACGATCCTCTGGTCGTCGTGATGGCGCCTCGGGCAGCATCGACCTCTCTTACTTGATCTGTTGTTCAGCCGGGTTGGCACCATCGTCTGTCTGCGGCTGGGGAGCGGTCAGGCGGGCCGGCGGTGGGTCTCCCAGACGCCGCCGACGCAGGTTTCGAGGATGACTTCGTTGTCGGAGCCGGTGACGAGGGCGGCGAGGAGGGTGTCGGGGGTCCAGCCGGCGAGGGACGGGTGGGCAAGGTCGACGGTCGTGAGGTCGGCCCAGGCGCCCGGAGCGATGCGGCCGGCCGGGAGGCCCAAGGCGTCGGCGCCGGCGGCGGTGGCGCAGGTGAGTAGGACGGCGGCGAGCTCACCGGTGGCGGCGGCCAGGGCGCCGCGGCGCTCACCGGCGAGGCGTTGGCCGTACTCGAGCCAGCGCATCTCTTCGAGCATCGAGATGCGGGCGTTCGAGTCGCTGCCCAGGCAGAGGGCGCCGTCGGCGGCGGCGCCTGGCGGCAGGGTGGGGTGGCCGTCGCCGAGGTTGCCTTCGGTCAGGGGACAGAGGCAGACCTTGCCGCCCCGGGCGAGGTACTCGGCCAGGTCGGCCGGCGCGGTGTGGGTGCAATGCACGGCGGTCAGGCCCTCGGCGCCGCCCAGGGCGTCGAGCAGGACGCGCATCGGCGGCGCGCCGTAGCGCTCGACGCTGTCGGCGATCTCCTGACGTTGTTCTTCCGCGTGAATGTGGAAGGGCAGCCCCCGCTCGCGGGCCCCGCGGGCGAGCTCGGCGATCTCGGCGGGCGCCGCGGCCCGCAGGCTGTGGGGGGCGACGCCCACCGTCTGGTCGTTACCGGCCAGAGCGCTACCCAGCCGCTCGAGCTGCCGCCAGTAGGTGGCCACATCGGGCACGCGGAAGCGGAGCTGGCCGCCGACGAGCGGGCGATCGATGCCGCCGGTGCGGTAGTAGCTCTGGAGTAGGGTCAGGCGGATCCCGGCCGAGCGCGCCGCGGCGAGCACCGCTTCGTCGAAGGCGAAATCCTCGGCTGCCGGCGAGTGGTGCAGGTAATGGAACTCGCCGACGGCGGTGATGCCGGCGCGGCGCATCTCGCGGAAGGCGGTGAGGGTGAGATCGTGGAAGCGCGTCGCGTCGAGCGACTCGACGAGCGCGTACATCGCCTCGCGCCAGGTCCAGAAGCTGCCGGCGCCCTCGGGGAACGTCTCGCCGGCGCCGCGCAGGCCACGCTGGAAGGCGTGCGAATGAACGTTGACGAATCCGGGTAGGAGAAGCCGGTTGGGGAGGCGACGAGCTTCGCGGCCCGCGGCTGGGCCGAGGGCCGCGATGCGACCGTCGGCGCCGACCTCGACTGCGACTTCGGGGCGCAGCCCCTCGGGAGTGAGCGTCCAGTCGGTGGCGAGAGTCTCGGCCTGGCTCATGCAACAGCCCCGGTGCCGCAGAAGCGTTCGATCAGCGCGTCGAGTAGATCGCCGGCGCGTTCCCACTCGCCCTTCGGCAGGTACTCGTTGGCCCGGTGGGCGACCTCGATCGAGCCGGGCCCCCAGAGGACGCAGTCGAGGCCCAGCCCTGCCAACGCCCCACCATCACTCGAGTAGTTGACAGCGACGCTCTCGCGCTGCGTGAGGAGAGTGCACAGCTCGCGGTGTAGCGGCGCGTCCGCCGGTGTCGAGAGGGGCGGAGAGAGGTTCTCGACCTCGAGATGCCAGTCGGTCAGCGCGGCATCGCGCAGCGCGGTAGCGACCGTTCCGCGTACGCGCTCGAAGACTCCTTCGGCCCCCATGCCCGGCAGCAGTCGCACACCCAGCTCGACGACGCAGCGATCGGGCACGACGTTCACCGCCGCGCCGCCAGCGATGGTACCGACGTTCAAGGCGGGGTAGGGGACATCGGGGAAGCGTTCGCTCGCCGCCGTGCGCTCGCCGGCGAGCTGGCGGCGCAGCGCCGAGAGAGCGTCCAGCACCGATCCCATGGGCTCGATGGCGTTGATGCCGAGCTGGGGGCTCCCGCTGTGGGCGGCGCGGCCGGTGAGCGTGAGGCGAAGCCGCAGGTGTCCCTTGTGCTGGCGCACGGCCACCGAGCTGGTCGGCTCGCCGACCAGGACGGCGCGCGGCAGCGGGCCGGGCGGCGCCGCGACGAAGCGCTGGGCGCCGAGCGAGCCGACCTCCTCGTCGGCGGTGGCGAGGAGGCAGAGCGGCGCGGCGAGCTCACGCCCCGCGGCGCCGGCGCAGCGCGCGATGGCAAGCGCCAGGAAGCCCTTCATGTCGCAGGCGCCTCGCCCCACCCAGTGTTCCCCTCGATCGGTGAGGGTGAAGGGGTCACTCTCCCAGCCCGACTCGCCGGCTGGCACGACGTCGAGGTGGCCGGTGAGCACCAGGCCGCTGCCGTCGCCGGTCGGCGGCGGGCCCACTTCGGCCCATACGTTCACCTTGCCCTCCCCGGCCGGGAGCTGCCTCACTCGGACGCCCCTGCCGTCGAGCGTGGCGGCCACGAAGTCGGCGATCGGCTGGTTGGGGCGGCTGCTCGTCGAGTCGAAGGCGACGAGCCGGGCGAGCAGGTCCTGGGCGGCGAGCACGGCGTCGTCAGTCCCCGGCCGCCGCCAGCTCGAAGGTGAGGGAGGCCCAGAAGCTCTCCCAGTCGGCGTCGACGCCCCCCGGCGCCTCGACGGCGTGCACGGCGGTGATGAGCCATGGTCCCGGCTCGTTCAGCCGCAGCGTCGCTCGGCCGGCGGCGTCCGTGCGCGCGGTGATGAACTTCGACGGATCGGCGTTCGCCCGGGCGCGGATCAAAGCGCCAGCGAGGGGCTCGTCCAGGTAGAGGAGAGTGAGCGGCAACTGCGCCGCCGCGCCGAGGCTCGCCGGATCGGCCTCGGGAACGAGCTCCAGGGGGAACCCCAGTCGCCGATCGAAGGCGGCGCCGCCGGCGGCGCCACCGGCGAGGAGGCTCTTGGCGCACCGTGAGAAGACCTCGCGACTCGGCGCGGCGCTCTCGCCGCGGGCGGCGCGCAGGGCGGAGATCCGCTCGAGTCCCTCCTGAGCCAGGTAGGCCTCGAAGCGGTCGGCGGGCAGCGCCAGCGGCGAGCGCCGGCTGCGGTAACCGACGAGGACCGTGCCGGGCGCGACGATGTGCAGCGCGCCGGCCGGGTCCGCGCCGTCGACGCCGCGCACGTCCTCCTCGCCGCTCGCGGTCACGGCGACGAATCGCTCGAGCAGGGCGGCGTCGCGCGGCACCGGATCCCCCAGGAGCTGCTCGCCGACCCGCAGTCGTAGCCGCACGACCTCGCCGACCTCGGGCCGGTACGCCGAGGGCTCGATCCAGAAATCGTGAGCCAGGGCCGGCAGCGGCGCTGCAACGAGCAGCGCGGCATGCCAGAATGGAGCGCCCCGTCGCATGGCGGGGCATCGAGTGTAGCAGCGGTCCGCGAGCGCATGGATTCCGCCGTCGCCCACGATCAGCAACTGCTCGCGCGCATCGCCGATGGCGACCGCCAGGCGTTCACCCAGCTCTTCGATGGGCACGCGGCGGCGCTCCTCGGCGTCCTCACCCACTTGGTCGGCCGGCGCGAGGTGGCCGAGGAGCTCCTGCAGGAGACCTTCCTCCAGGCGTGGGGCGAGGCGAGCCGGTACCGCGCCGAGCGGGCCACCCCGCGCGGCTGGCTGCTGATGATGGGACGCTCGCGGGCGATCGACCGGCTGCGCTCGAGCGGGGCGAGGGCGCGGCGCGAGGAGACGGTCGGGCGGGAGTTGGTCGGCTCGGGCGCCATCGAGGCGGTGGGCACCGCCCACCTCGAGGCCGAGGCCCGGGGGCGACAGGTCCGCAGCGCCCTCGACCAGTTGCCGCCCGAGCAGCGCCAGTGCATCGAGCTGGCCTTCTACGAGGGTTTGAGTCACCGCCAGGTCGCCGAGCGGCTGGGACAGCCGCTGGGCACCGTCAAATCGAGGATCCTGCTCGGCATGGGCAAGCTGCGGCAGGCGTTGTCTCCGTAGTAGGCGTGGGATATGGCCGAAACCGATCCGAAGCTCTTCGACTTGCTTCCCGCGTACGTCCTCGGTGCGCTCGAGGAGGAGGACCGCCAGGCGCTCGAGGCAGCGCTCGCGGCGGGTGATCCGGACCTTGAGCGCGAGCTCGCGGCCTGGACGGGGCAACTCGAGGCGCTGGCCGCCACGGTGCCGCCGGTCGAGCCCTCGCCGATGACCCGGGCGCGGCTACTTCGGGCCGTGGGCGAGCAGGCCGCTGCCGCGCGTGGGCCACGCTCGTGGCTCCTCGCCGCCTCCCTCCTGCTGGCGCTCCTCGGCGGCTGGCTGGCGCTCGAGAACGTGCGGCTGCGTGACCGCTTGGACACCGTCGCCGCCGAGCGCGACCGGCTGGCGCAGGAGCAACTGGCGCTAGCGCGCGATCTCGAGTCGACGCGCCAAGATCTCGAGCGGACGGTGATGGCCGGCCGCATCGTCGGGGCGCCCGGGACACGCGCCGTCCTGCTCGCCGGCCTGGGCTCGATCCCCGGCGCCACGGGCCACGCCTACCACGACCCGGGAACCCGCCAGGCGGTCTTCTACGCCAGCGACCTGCCGCTTCTCGCGGCGGACAAGGACTATCAGCTCTGGTTCATCGCCGACGGCGTGCCGGTCTCGGCGGGTGTCTTCGAGATCGACGAGGGCGGGCGGGCCACGGTCCTCGTCGCGGACGTCGCCGCCCCCGAGTCGGTTCAAGCCTGGGCGGTGACCGTCGAGCCGGCGGGCGGCGTGCCGCAGCCGACCGGCGAGATGGTGCTCAAGGGCTGAGTCGCGCCCGGCAGGGCGCCACCCCTGTGCTACGCTCGCCCGGCGCCCAGCGGCGCCTCGTCGCGCAGCGGTGAAGCCCCCCGACATCGTCCGTCTGACCCCGGGCAAGCGGGTCCTCTTCCTCACTAAGGACCCCCAGCTCATCCGGCGCCAGCTCGCCGGCGAGCTCGACCTGACGATGGGCGAGGTAGAGGTCGAGGACCTGCTCGACGACATCAACACCGACGCCATGACGCCGGCCTGGGTGTGCTTCAGCCACCGGCCCGAGGACATCGCCAAGGACGCCTACGCCGGGTTGATCGTCGACGGCGAGCGCCTGTTCCCGCGCGACGCCCTGAAGAACGGCAACTTCGAGGTCATCGTCTCCGGCTACCGCAAGGGCGTAGGGAGCTCGCGCGAGACTGCCGTGCAGGCGGAGAAGTGGTCCGGGATCCGCATCGCCGTCGCCGTCTCCTTCGCCCCCATTCACGCCGCCAACAACGTCGCCCAGGGCGTGCTCATGGGC